>DASXAA010000194.1:0-2880 GCA_036407035.1 Thermoleophilaceae bacterium
CGGCCTCCTCGCGCTGCGCGAGGGCCCGCTGCTCGAGGCGGCTCTGCGCGCGCTGCCGCGGCGGCCCGATGTCGTGATCGCAAACGCGACCGGCCGCGACCACCCGCGCGGAGCGGGCCTCGCGCTCCACGTGGGCGCCGAGCTCGACCTGCCGAGCGTCGGCGTAACCGACCGGCCGCTCCTGGCGACCGGTGCGGAGTCCCTCTTCATCGAGGAGACGGAGGTCGCCCGCCGGGTCCGCACCCAGCCGGGCGCCCGGGCGCTCGTCGTCCACCCCGGTTGGCGCACCGAGCTCGACACAGCGGTCGACCTCGTGCTGGCCGCGTGCCGGGGCCGCCGCACCCCGGAGGCGCTCCGGCGCGCCCGCAGCGCCGCCCGCTCGCTTCGCGCCGAGCAGGGCGGCTAGCCCTGGATACGCTGCCCGCACCGCCATGCCGACCCTGCCCGTGATCCTCGCCCGCGGTCCCTGGTCCCCGGACCAGGTGCAGGTGCGATGGCGCGACGAGCCCTACGAGCCGCCCACCGAGGTCGCCCGCCGCGCCGACGAGGCCGTGGACGCCCTGCGCGAGCGCGGCTCCCCGGCGCATGACGGCCTGGCCGCGCGGCTGGCCGGGTACGAGGCCACGCCAGAGCGGCTCGGCCTCGAGCTCCAGCCGTCGCGGTGGTCGCTGCGGCTGGTCGCCGGTGCGGGGCAGAACAGCCTCACCGCGCTCTGCGTCGTGCGCAGGGAGGACGGCCGCTGGCTCGCGGGCCGGCGCGCGGCGTGGCTGGCCAGCTGGGCCGGCCGGTGGGCGCTCGGCGCCGGGGGCGCCGTGGAGGTGGGGGAGAGCCCGGCGGACACGCTCACCCGCGAGCTCGAGGAGGAGTGGCGCCTCGTGCCGCACGCGCTGAGGGTCGAGGCGCTCCTGGGCCTTCCGGACGGGCTCGCCATGATCGTCGGCGTGGCGACCGTCGCCGACGCGGCCGAGCCCGTGGCGGACCACGAGCACGACCGGTTCGCGTGGTGGCCGGCCGCGATCGACTGCTGGCCGGAGGAGGCGGACCCGCGGCTGTGCCGGATGGCCCGCCTCCTGTCATCCGCCTGAGCTCAGGCGGCCGTCTCGAGGAAGCCCGTCACCGAGCGCAGCCGGCCGTCGTCGGCGATCGTCCCGAAGTCGTAGCCGGTGGCGATCGCCCCGCCGCCGTTCGGCGCTTGCAGCTGCCAGGTGAACCGGACGCGGTCGTGATGGGCGTCCGGCTCTGAGACGAGCTCGAAGCGATGGTCGGCGAATCGCTCCTGGATTGCGGCGATCATCGTGTCGATCCCGTCGACGCCCTCGCCCGATGCCAGCGGGTCGAGGTAGGTCCCGTCGTCGGTGAACGTCTCGGCCACGAGCCGGCGGCGCCGCTCCGGATCGGTCTCGTTCCAGCTCTCGATGTAGCGGTCGACAAGGCCCGCGACGTCAGTCATCTATGCCTCCTGGGGTCGTTGCGCGCGGCCCAAGGTGCCACCGGGAGGTCGCGCTGTCGATTACCTCCGAGGTAGGTGCCGCGGCCCCGTGCCGCCGCTAGGGTCTGGGGGCCTTGAGCCAGATCGGCATCGGCAATCTGCTGCGCGAGTGGCGCCGCCGCCGGCACCTGAGCCAGTTGGAGCTCGCGCTCGAGGCGGGCGTGTCGGCGCGGCACGTGAGCTTCGTGGAGACGGGCCGCTCGCGCCCCAGCGCCGAGATGGTCCTCCACCTGGCAGAGCAGCTCGAGGTCCCGTTGCGCGACCGCAACCAGCTGCTGCTCGCGGCCGGCTACGCGCCCCGCTTCGGCGAGCGCTCGCTCGACGAGCCGGAGATGGAGCCGGTGCGCGAGGCGATCGACCTCGTCCTCAAGGCGCACGATCCCTACCCGGCCGCCGTCGTCGACCGCGCCTGGAACCTGGTCGCGGCCAACGACGGCATCGGCCTCCTCACCAAGGGCGCTGCGCCCGAGCTGCTCGAGCCGCCCGCCAACGCGCTCCGCATCGCGCTCCACCCGGACGGCATGGCGCCGCGGATCCTCAACCTCGGCGAGTGGCGCGCCCACCTGCTGGCGCGCCTGGCGCGCCAGGCGGCCGTCACCGGCGACGAGGACCTGACCGCGCTCTACGAGGAGCTGAGCGCATACCCCGGCCCGCCGGCGGACGACTCGGCGGCCGCCGACCTGGGCATTTTCGTGCCGCTGCGCCTGCGCGCAGGGAACGGCGAGCTGGCCTTCCTCAGCACGGTCACCACATTCGGCACGGCCGTGGACATCACGGTCGCGGAGCTGTCGATCGAGGCGTTCCTGCCGGCGGATGGGCACACCGCCGAGGCAGTGCGGCGCGTGCAGTCGTAGAGGACGATTCTCGGGTAAGTGTCCTACCTAGGTGCCCCACTGGGGCACTTGGATAGGACACTTCCGCCCGCGATGGCGAAGCTACTCCGTCGTCGCCAGCCCCACCGGGCAGGACACACCCGTGCCGCCCAGCCCGCAGTAGCCGTTCGGGTTCTTCGCGAGGTACTGCTGGTGGTAGTCCTCGGCGTAGAAGAACTCGGGCGCGTCCACGATCTCGGTCGTGACCTCGCCGTAGCCCGCCTCCCGCAGCTGCTCCTCGTACCTCGCGCGTGAGGCCTCTGCGGCCTCGCGCTGCGCGTCCGAGTAGGCGTAGATCCCGGAGCGGTACTGCGTGCCCACGTCGTTGCCCTGGCGCATGCCCTGCGTGGGGTCGTGCGCCTCCCAGAACACGCGCAGCAGCTCGTCGTAGGAGATCTCCTCAGGGCGGAACACCACGAGCACGACCTCGTTGTGCCCGGTGCGGCCCGTGCAGACCTCCTCGTACGTGGGGTTCGGCGTGTAGCCACCCGCGTAGCCGACCGCCGTCGTGTACACGCC
>DASXAA010000195.1:0-28939 GCA_036407035.1 Thermoleophilaceae bacterium
AAGCAGTCGGCGTGCTCGCGGTGCACGTGCGGGTCGGTGCCGGGCTCGCCGCCGCCGAGGTGCGACTCCGTGACGACGAGCCCGTCGAGCACGCACTTGATCAGCACCCGCCGGCCGGGGCGGTCGGCGACGACCTCGCCCGCTCCGGGCGCGAGCAGCAGCGGTTCGGGCGGCACGCGCGAGAACGTTACCCGCGCGCGCGTCGTAGCCTTCGAGGGGTGCCCGTGGTGATCACGAGCGTGCCGCTGCAGGGGCCGACCGGGGCGGTCGGAGCGCAGGCCGCGGAGGCCGCGCGCCTGGCGGTGGAGGACGCCGGCGGGCCGGTCGAGCACCTCGTGCTGGACGCGGGCAGCGGCCCGTTCGGAGAGCACGTGCGGGACAACGCCCTGCGCGCCGCGCGGGACCCCGACGTGGTCGGCTACGTGGGCGACTTCCACTCGGCCGCGACCGAGGTGTCGCTGCCGCTGCTCGAGGCCGCCGGCGTGCCGCAGGTGTCGTTCTCGAACACGCTGCGCAAGCTCGCCGGGACCACCTTCGTGAACGTCATGCCCGACGACGAGCGCGCCGCCACCGCGCTCGTCGCCTGGATGGCCGAGCTCGGCGTCCGGCGGCCGTTCCTGCTCGACGACGGCGAGGAGTACGGCATGGACATGCGCTGGGTCGTCCACCGCGAGCTCGCCGCGGCGGGCGTGGCGGTCGCGGGGGCCGAGCGACTGTTCGGCGAGGCGGACCCGCCGCCGGTCCCGGACGATGCCGACGCGGTCTTCCTGGGCGCGGTCGGCGATCGGGCGGCCGGCGAGCTGCTGGAGCGGCTGCCGGAGCTGCCGCTGTTCGGCATGGACGGGCTCGCGTTCGACGGGCTGGCCCGGCGCCTGTCGCCGGGGACCGCGGGGCGGCTCAGGCTCGTGCGCGGACCGGCGGCGGCGAGCGATCTGCCCGAGGCCGGCCGGCGGATGGCCGCGCGGCTGGGCGAGCGGGCCGGCGGGCCGGTGGACCCGCACGCCCTGTACGCCTACGAGGCGATGGCGCTGCTGCTCGACGTGCTGGCCGACGCCGGCCCCGACCGGGCCGCGATCGTCGCGCGGCTGAAGGCGACCCGCGGGCGCGACTCGGTGCTGGGCCGCTACGACATCGACGAGCGCGGCGCCACGACGCTCCCCGCCGACGGGCGGCTCCGCATCGCCGGCGGCCGCTTCGAGGCGGCGTGACGGCGGCCGACGACATGCGGGCGCGCCGGGCGCGGCTGATCTCGATCTGCGAGTCGCTGCCGGAGGCCACCAGCAGCGGCGACCGGCACGTCGGGTTCGAGGTGCGCGGCCGCAGGTTCGGCTGGTACCTGGACGACCACCACGGCGACGGCCGCGTCGGGATCGCCTGCAAGGCGGCGCCCGGGCGCAACACGGAGCTTGTGGAGTCCGACCCGGACACGTACTTCATGCCCGACTACGTCGGCCCGCGCGGGTGGGTCGGGGTGCGGCTCGACACTCCCCGGGTCGACTGGGACATGGTCGAGGCGCTCGTGATCGACAGCTACCGCATGGTCGCGCCGAAGACGCTCGCGCGGCAGGTGGCGTGAACAACCCCGTATTCGCCCGCATCCAGGCGCGCGCCGCGGCTATCGAGGAGCGCCGCGGCGGGGCGGAGCGGCGGCGGCAGCTGCTGGCCGGGCTGGAGGGCCGGGTGGTGGAGGTCGGCGCGGGCAGCGGCGTCTCGTTCGCCCACTACCCGGCGGGTGTCGACGAGCTGGTCGCCGTCGAGCCGGAGCCGCACCTGCGCGAGCTGGCGAGCGCCGCCGCGGTCAGCGCCCCCGTGCCGGTGCGGGTGGTCGACGGCCTCGCCGAGCGGCTGCCGGTGGACGACGGGTGGGCCGACGCGGTCGTCATGGCCGGCGTCCTGTGCAGCCTGCCGGACCCGCGCGGAGCGTTGGACGAGGTGGCCCGCGTGCTGCGTCCCGGCGGCGAGCTGCGCTTCTACGAGCACGTGCGCGCGAGGAACCCGCGGCTCGGCCGGCTGCAGCGCGTGCTGGACGCGACGTTCTGGCCCAGCCTGTTCGGCGGCTGCCACACGAGTCGCGACACCGAGGCCGCGATCGGAGGCGCCGGCTTCGCGATCCAGGAGCGCGAGCGCTTCTCGTTCCGCCCGACGCTGCTGGCGATCCCGGTCGCCCCGCGGATCCTGGGGCGCGCGCGGCGGCAGGCTTAGCGTGACCGGCCTGTTGAGAGTTGACCTGACCCCGGGCGGGCGGCGGTCTTCGGGCGCGGCGTGCCCGTGAGTGTGATGTCGACTTATGGGTGCCATAGCACCGGAAAGTCGACATCACCCCGGAGCCCACCCCTGGTTGCCCGCCTTAAACGCTCGCAGCAACCCGGCGCGGGCGGAGATCTCAAGCCGCCCGGCTACCGCAGCGACGCCAGCGTCCGCTCCAGCCCCTCCTCCAGCCCGACGTTCGCCTGCCAGCCGAGCTCCGCCTTCGCCCGCGCCGGGTCGAGCGCGATCCGCCGCACCTCTCCGGGCCGCTCGGGCGCGTGCTCCGGTGTGAAGTCGGCGCCGGCGTTCGCGGCCAGCGCCGACACGATGTCGAGCACGCTGACCTCCTCGCCGCGGCCGATGTTGATCGGGCCGCCGGCCTGCGACTCGGCGGCGAGCAGGTTCGCCTCAACGACGTCGTCGACGTAGACGTAGTCGCGCGTCTGTAGGCCGTCGCCGAACACGGTCGGCCGGCCGCCCTCGAGCAGCTTGCCGCAGAAGATCGCCACCACGCCCGCCTCGCCGAGCGGGTCCTGGCGCGGGCCGAAGACGTTGCCGTAGCGCAGGGACACCGTCGACAGGCCGTGCAGACGCGTGAACAGCTCGCAGTACTGCTCGGCGCAGAACTTCGAGAGCCCGTAGGGCGCCTCCGGCGCGACGGGGTGGTCCTCCGGCGCGGGGATCACCTGCCCCTCGCCGTAGATCGCGCCGCCCGTGGAGGTGTTGACCACGCGCGAGCCGCAGGCCATCGCGGCGCGCAGCACGTTGATCGTGCCCTCCACGTTGATGCGGGCGTCTAGGGCGGGGTCCGCGACTGACTTCCGCACGTCGATCTGCGCCGCCAGGTGGAAGATCACCTCGGGCCGCAGACGCTCGCACAGGGCGACCACCGCCTCGGCGTCGCGCACGTCCACGTCGACCATCTCGGCGCCGCCGTTCAGGTTCTCCCGCTTGCCCGTCGAGAGGTCGTCGAGCACGGTCACCTTGTCGCCGCGCCCGACCAGGGCGTCGGCGAGGTTCGAGCCGATGAAGCCGGCGCCGCCGGTCACGAGCGTCCGCATGGCGGAGCATCCTAGGACAGTCACCCCTGCTGCTACGGTCGCCGCGCATGCGCGGCCTGTTCGTGACATTCGAGGGCATCGACCGCTCCGGCAAGACCACCCAGGCCCGGCTCCTCTGCGACGCCCTCGGCGACGACGCCCTCGGCGTGCGCGAGCCGGGCGGCACCGAGGTGGGCGAGCGGGTGCGCGAGATCCTGAAGGACCCGGCCGTGCCGCTCGCGCCGGCGACCGAAGCGCTGCTGTTCGCCGCCGCCCGCGCCGAGCTGGTCGCCGACGTGATCCGCCCGGCGCTCGACGAGGGCCGCGTGGTCGTCTCGGACCGCTTCCTCGACTCCTCCCTCGCCTACCAGGGCGGCGCCCGCGGCCTGGGCGTGGACGAGGTCGAGCGCGTGAACCGGTTCGCCACCGGCGGGCTCTTGCCCGACCTAACCTTCCTGCTCGACATCGCGCCCGCGGCCGCGGCCGGCCGCGCGGGCGAGCACGACCGCTTCGAGGGCGAGGGCGCCGCGCTCCAGGAGGCCGTGCTGGCCGCCTACGAGCGCCTCTTGGCAGCCGATCCCGGCCGCTGGCGGCGAGTCGACGCCGGCCGCGCGCCCGAGGACGTGCACGCCGTGGTCCTGGCGGAGGTCGAGGCCGTGCGGAGCGGGGCGCGCGCGTGAGCGTCCGGCTGGCCGGCACGGAGGCGCACCCGCAGGCGCGCATGGTGCTCGGCACCGCGCTCGAGACGAGCCCGTCGCACGCATACCTCTTCCACGGCCCCGCGGGCACGGGCAAGCGCACCGCGGCCCGCGCGTTCGCGGCCGAGCTGCTCGCCGCCGGCCAGCCGGACCCGGACGACGTGCGCAGGCGCGCGCTGCGCGGCTCCCACCCGGACCTCACCTGGGTGCGGCCGAGCGGCGCCCACGTGATGCGGGTGGAGGACGTGGACGGGCCGGTCGTGAGCGCCGCCACCCGCACGCCGTTCGAGGCGAGCCGGCGCGTGTTCGTGCTGGAGCGGGTGGACCTGATGAACGACGAGGTGGCGAACCGGATGCTGAAGACGCTCGAGGAGCCGCCGTCGTTCGTGCACCTGATCCTCCTGACCGAGGCGCTCGGCCGCGTGCTCGAGACGGTGGTGTCGCGCTGCCAGCTGGTGCGGTTCGACCCCCTCCCGGCCGCGCGGATCGCCGACATGCTCGAGTCGGAGGGCGTGTCGCCCGAGCGCGCGGTCGCCTGCGCGCGGCTGGCGCTCGGCAACGCCGCCCGCGCGCGCTACCTCGCCTCGGCGGAGGGCGCCGAGCTGCGCGCCGAGGTCGAGGCGTTCGCCGCCGCGGCGCTCGAGGGCGACGCGTCCGAGGCGTGGCGGCCGATCCTCGAGCGGGCCGAGGGCCGCCGTGCGGAGGCCGAGGCGGCGGCGGCCGAGGAGCGCGAGCGCCGCCTCGAGCTCGAGCCGAAGGGCCGCGAGCGCCGCGCCCTGGAGCGCGAGCTCGAGGAGTCGGCGAAGCGCGAGGGCCGGCGCGCGCGCACCGAGGTGCTCGACCTGGCGCTGACCCTCACGGGCCTCACCTTCCGGGACCTCGTGTGCGTGGCCGAGGGCGCCGGCGACGCGGTGCTCGGCTCCGACACCGCCCCCGCCCTCTCCGAGCGTGCCCACGGACGCGACCCGCGCCGCCTGCGCGACGCGGTGCAGCGGTGCGAGCACGTGCGCCAGGCGCTCGAGCTGAACGTGAGCGAGGACCTTGCGCTGTCGGCGCTCGGCTTCAGGCTCGTGTCGCTGGCCGGCCGGCCGGCGTAGCCGAGAGCGTCTCCCTCATCACCGCGGCGCCGCGGTCCATGATCTCGTCGAGCACGTCACGCAGCTGGTCGGGCAGGAAGTCCACGAGCCACTCGACGCGCGCCCGGCCGTCCGGCTCGCCGAAGACCTGGACCGATCCCTGGTAGTGGGTCGCGCCGATCGGCGAGTCGACCGCCGAGTAGGCGAGCCGGCGGAGGTCGTCGTCCAGGTCGAGCAGCGGCTCGCGCTGCACGTGGCCGCTCGCGAACGTGACGATCCGGTCGCAACCGTCCATCCGGGTGTCGACCACGAAGCCGGGGACCACGCGCTCGTGCACGGCGCCGAAGTCGCGGATCGCGTCCCACGCGTCCTCCGGGCGGGCGTCGATCAGGATCTGCTTTCGGACGGAACCCATCGGTCTGTCTCCTCTCTGCGGGGGTGCAGGGCTCTGAAGGCGAAGGCCGCGGTCGGGACGAGCGTGGCCGCCAGCGCGGCCGTCGTGATCACGAGGGCGTGGGCCGACCCGTCGGGGGCCGCGCCGAAGTAGACGCCGGTGAACGCGGCCACGCCGAGCACGTTGCCGCCGAGGCCGGCGGTGATCACGAGCCCGCTGAGGTCGGCCGCCTGGTCGGGGCGGACGACCGTCGTCAGGCGGTTCGCGAGCGGGCTGAAGGCGCACGCGTGGCCCGCGCCGCCGGCGAAGAGGAGCGGCGCGGTCGCGGCGACCGGCCAGCCGCCGTGCTCGGCGACGAGGCCGACGGCGAGCAGCGCCGACCCCATCGCCAGGGGCCCGATCACCGGCAGGCGCTCCTGCGCCGCCCTGCTCGCGCGCGTCCAGGTCAGGCTGGCGGTGGCGAAGCCGCAGGCGTAAGTGGCGAACACGACCCCGGCGTGGAGCGGGCTGAACCCGAGGCCGTCCTGGAGGTGGATCGTGAGGCTGACGAGGAAGCCCGAGTAGCAGCCCATCACGAGCGCGACCGCGGTCACCCCCGGCGCGATGCCGGGCAGCCCGAGGATGGACAGGTCGAGGAGGGGGTCGCGCCCGCGGGCGCGCACGCGCTGCTCGATCGCGACGAAGGCCGCCAGGGCGAGCGCCGCGAGGCCGACGCACGGCCACACCCAGGCGGGCCAGCCGTTGTCGCGGCCGAAGGTGGCCGGCAGGACGATCGCGAGCAACGCCACCGCGAGCAGCGCCGCGCCGGCGGGATCGAGGCGGCGGCGCGCTCCGCCGGAGGCGAACGGCAGCCCGCGGCGGGAGGCGAACAGCAGAACGGCCCCGACCGGAGCGTTCACGAGCAGCGCCGGGCGCCATGCGGCGGGCAGGAGGTCGGCGCTCACGAGCACGCCGCCGGCGATCTGGCCCGCGGCCACGCCGGCCGCGAGGATCATCGAGTAGGCGCCGATCGCGCGAGCGCGCGTCTCGCCCTCGAACTCGAGCTGGATGATCGACAGCACCTGCGGCGTCATCAGCGCGGCGGCGGCGCCCTGGACGGCGCGGGCGGCGATCAGCGTGGTCGGCGTCGGCGCCAGCCCGCCGGCCAGCGAGGCGGCGGTGAAGCCGGCGAGGCCGAGCCGGAAGGCCCGCGGGCGGCCGAGCACGTCGCCGAGGCGCGCGCCGGTGACGACGAGCGCGGCGAAGGCCATCGTGTACATGGCGAGCACGAGCTGGAGCTGGGCGTCAGAGGCCTGGAGGTCGGCGCGCAGGCTCGGGGCCGCGACGGCGAGGATCGACGCGTCCATCACGGCCATCGCCTGACCGGCGAGCAGGACGACCAGCGAGCGCATGCGGTGAGGGTGTCGCGGGCGCGGCGCGCGCTCTTGGACATTCGTGCGCGGATGCGAGAATCGATGCCGATGCTCAGCACGCGCACGGTCGTCGGTCGCGACGGGATCAGCCTGATGGACGTGACCTGCCGCCACGACCGCGGCCCCGGCCGTGCGACCGAGTACAGCGGCGGCCACACGCTCGTGTTCGTGCGCCGCGGCTGCTTCGTGCGCAGCGCCGACGGGGTGGAGGCGCTGCTCGACCCGACCGTCGCGTTCTGCATGAACCCCGGCGAGGAGGAGCGCTACGACCACCCGCACGCGCACGGCGACGACTGCACCGCGCTGACGCTCGAGCCCGGGCTCGCGGCGGCGCTCCTGGGAGGCGACCCGGCGCTGCCGGCCGGGCCGCTACGGACGTCGCCCGAGATCGACCTGGAGCACCGGCTGCTGCTGGCGGCGGGCGCGCGCGGAGCGGACGAGCACGAGATGGCCGAGCGCGCGATCGCGCTGGCCGCGTGTGCGCTCGAGCGCGCCGCCCCCGGCCGGGTGGAGGCCGGCCGGCCCGCCACGGCGCGTGCACGGACCGCCCTGGCCGACGGCGCCCGCGAGGCGCTCGCCGCGGATCCGGACCGCTCGCTGCCGGAGCTGGCCCGCGCGCTGTCCGCCTCCCCACACCACCTGAGTCGTGTCTTCCGCTCTCTGACCGGCCACACGATCTCTCGCCACCGGATGCGCCTGCGCGTGCGCGCGGCGATGGAGCGGCTGGCCGGGGGTGAGCGCGACCTCGCGCGTCTCGCGGCCGACCTCGGCTTCGCGGACCAGAGCCACCTCTGCCGCGTGGTGCGCGACGAGACGGGCCGGACGCCGGCGGTGTTGCGGCAGGCGCTCGCTTAAAGAGTCGGCGACGCGACCAGGTGCCAGAAGCAGAACGCCAGCACGGCGGTCACGAACGCCCACATGGCCGCCCAGCCGATCCGCTCCTTCGGCGACATCTGGGGCCGCGCAAGGCCGAAGATCACGGCCAGCTCGAAGACCACGCACGCGGCCACGAACACGCCGATCGACCATATGCCGGTGATGGCCATGACGATGTAGAGCGGGACCTGGGTGCCCGCGGCGGCGCCGCCCGCCGAGAGGACGAAGACGAAGTACTCGTTGTAGGCGTCGCGGTAGATCGGCACCCGCGGGTCGAGCGCCTGCGCGAGCTTGTTCCGCGGTCCCTCGGCCATCAGCGACATCATTCCACGTCCCGTCGCGGGGAACTCGGCCACCGCTGCCGCGGCGGGGCAGCGGACGACGCGCCCCGGCGGGACGGCCGGCAGCGCGCGCAGCACCCGGCCGTCGGCGGCGAGGAAGACCACGCCGATCGCGAACCGCATCCCGAAGGTGTGGACCGAGCGGCAGCGCGGGATCAGGAGGCCGCGATCGCCGGGTATCGCCGGCAGCAGCGCGAGGCCCGCGAGCCGGGCGCGGAGCGAGCGCGCGACGTGCAGCCGGACGCCGCCTTGGAGCTCGAGCGAGGGCAGCCTTGCGAGCCGGCGCGGGACCACATCGGGAGGAGGCTCGCGGCGCGGCGGCTCGCCCCCCTCGGGCTACACTCACTGCCGCGCCGCCTTAGCTCAGTCGGTAGAGCACCACTCTCGTAAAGTGGGGGTCGTCGGTTCAAGTCCGACAGGCGGCTTCCTCAGCGGCGGAAGTCGTCCACGTCGATCAGGTCGCGGTCGAATGCCGCGGCCAGCACGTCGGCCTCCTCGGACATCAGGTGGCGTGCGAGCAGGTCCGCCTCGCGCTCGATCTGGTCGAGTGCCCGGTCGAGCTGGTTGTCGAACTCCTGGGCGACGGCGTCGGGCACGACCGCCTCGCGGCGCGCCCCGCAGCCGCCGCACCGCAGCGAGATCCACCAGTGCTTCGCGTCGGCCTCGCCCCACCGAACGGGGTGCACGAAGCCGCTCCCGCAAAGGACGCATCGATCGAGGCGGACGGTTCCCCGGTGGGGCGAAAACAGCCGCCTGAGCTTGGGGGGCCAGAAGCTCAAGGCACCACTACCCTCGCTGCTTCCGGCCCGAAGCGCAAGCCAAATTAGGTATCGGGCTGGTGAAAGTACGGTAGTTCGCCCGATGTGGCGCTCGCGGGGCCTTCTTACGGTCGTCGGGCAACCTAAGGAAGGGAGTCCAAGTGCCCCGTTACAAGCGCCGCTTCGCCGTGGCCGGCACCGCGACCGCGCTCACCGCGCTGGTCGTCTCCGCCGCTGCATTCGGCTACGTGCGCCGCGAATCAGCCGCGCCGTCCCGGCCGCACGCGCCGATGGCCCATCACCACCACGCGTCCGGCAAGGGCAAGCTGGCCCAGCAGGTCGCCGCCGCCCGCTTCGCGAGCGCGAAGTACACGTTCGGCCTGCGCCGCGCCAAGGCCGACGGCTACAAGATCATCACCCGCATGATCCCCGACATGGGGTGGCACTTCATGAACCCTTCGATCCAGGGGTTCGACGTCCGCCGCCCTCAGATCCTCGTGTACGAGCGCACCCCGCACGGCTGGCAGCTCGGCGCGCTCGAGTGGGTGTTCACGGAGAAGCCGGCCAAGCCGCCGCTGCCGGGCGCGACGTACGGCTCCTTTGCCGCGGCATGCCACTACGTGGACGGCACGTTCACCGAGGCGGCCAGTGAGGACCAGTGCGCGGCCAAGAGCCCGCAGACGGGCGCCGCGTTCAGCTTCTGGCATCCGAAGCTGGTCACCCTCCACCTCTGGGCCTGGTACCCGAACCCCGACGGCATCTACGAGGGGATGAACCCGCTCGTCACGCCGTTCAACTGAGTGCCCCACGGCGGCGGCCCCGCGGGAGCGGGGCCGCCGCGTCCGCGGCGGTCGCGCTGTCGCGCGCCGGCTCGCCCGGTGCGCTCGGGCGCGGTCGCCTACGGCGGGCAACCAGGGGTCGGGCCCGGCCTTGCGGTCGGCCCCGCAGGGGGGTGGGCTGGATTCCGACGCATAGTGCAACGGAAACCGGCCCACCCCCGAGCCGCCCGTGGTTGCCCGCCGTAAGCGCAGGATCCGCCACCGCGCCGGCCGCGAAGCGCCCGCCGTAAGCGCCCAAGCCCGCCCCGGCCTCGGCCGCGAAGCGCCCGCCGTAAGCGCCCAAGCCCGCCCCGGCGCCCGCCTCCTCGCTAGTCGTCGTCGGACCCGCCGCTGTGGCTTGAGCCGCCGCCGGAGCCGCTCGAGCCGGAGCCGCCGCTCGAGCCCCCGTCGTCGTCGAAGTCGTCGCTGTCGTCGGAGCCGCCGCCGTCGTCCGAGCCCGAGCCGCCGGGGGTGCTGCCCGAGCCCGAGCCCGACCCTGACCCCGAGCCCGACCCGTCGTCGTCATCGCCGCGGTCGTCGCTCGCCGGGGGCGCCGTGCTCGCCGGCGGCGCGGCCGCCGGTGGCGACGCCGGACCGGTCTCGGCCGCCCGCTCGCGTTCGCGTTCGCGACGGCGCTCCCGCTCCCGCTGCCGCTCGCGACGGCGCTCCCGCGCGCGCTCGCGGCTCTCGTCGTCCGACGCCTCCGGGGGCGCCAGCGCGTCCGAGCCCGCGCTGAGCGGCTCGGCGGACAGGCCCACGCTGTCGCCCGAGATGGCGTTCGCCGCCAGCCCGATGGCCACGGCGGCGGCCAGCCCGAGAAGGGCGAGACCGAGTCCGGCGATTGTCCGATGTGATCTCATGCTCGTCCCGAGGCTAGCCGCCGTCGGGTAAGGCTTCGTCAAGCTCGGGTTCAAGTTTCGGCAAGGCGTGGAGCGGCAGGCTCACCTCCGCGCGCGCGCCGCCCTCGGGCCGGTTGCCGATCGTGGCGTCGCCGCCCCAGCGGCGCGCCATCGCCTCGACGACCGAGAGTCCCAGCCCGGTGCCCGCCGCGCCGCCGCGGCTCGCCGCGCCGCGGTAGAAGCGGTCGAACACGAGGTCCGCCTCCCCGGCGTCGATCCCCGGCCCCTCGTCGAGCACGGCGAGCCGCGCGCGCCCGTCGGCGGCGTCCCACTCGACGGTCACGGCGGTGCCCGGCGGCGAGTAGTTCAGGGCGTTCTCGATCAGGTTGTCGAGGATCGCCGCCAGGTCGTCGCGCGAGGCCGCCACCGTGACGTCGCGGTCGCCGCCGCGTAGGCGCAGCTCGTGGCCCGAGCTCTCGGCGGGCCCCTCCCAGCGCTCTCCCGCCGCCGCAACGGCGTCGTCGAGCGCGATCGGCTCGGCGGCCGGCCGCTCGGCGCCGCGCGCGAGGGTCAGCAGCTCGCTCAGCAGCTGCGCCAGGCGCTCGGTCTCGCGCTCGGCCGCGTTCAGCTCGCCCTCCACCGCGGGGTCCTTCGCCTTGAGGGCCGCCGCCTCGATCCGCAGCCGCAGCCCGGTCAGCGGCGTGCGCAGCTGGTGCGACGCGTTCGCGACGAACTCCCGCTGCGCCCGCAGCGCCCGCGCCAGGCGTCCGGTCATGTCGTTGAACGCCGAGGCGACCTCGCGCTGCTCGCTCGATCCCTCCACCTCGGCGCGCGCGTCCAGGTCGCCGCCGGCAACGCGGCGGGCCGCGCCCGCGAGCCCTAGCAACGGCCGTGCCAGCGACCCCGCGAGCAGCCACGCGACTCCGAGCCCGAGCAGCAGCGCGATCACGCCGACGCCGATCAGGGCGAGGACGTCCTTACGCACCTCGTGCTGCACGCTGTCGACGTCCTGGGTGACGCGCACCGCGCCGGTCGTGCGCCCCTCCTCGAGCACGGGCACGGCGGTGTACAGCACGTCGGTCTGAAGCGTGTCGCTGTGCCGAGTCCCCTGCGCCGTGTTGCCGCCGAGAGCCTGCACGATCTCGGGCCGGTCGGCGTACGACGTGGCGCGCAGCCCGCCGCCCGCCGAGTCGGCCAGCAGCCGCCCGCGCGGCCCGACGACGATCACGCGGCCGCCCACCTGATCCTGGGCGCCGCTGACGAGCCGGTCGAGCTCGCCCGGATTGTCGAGCCTGCCGGCCGCGCTCGCGGCGAGCAGCTGGGCCTGTCCCTGGGCCTCGCTCTTCACCTCGGCGTCCACGCGCCGCGACAGGTTCAGCGCCAGGGGCACCTCCAGCGCGACGATCACCAGGATCAGCACGTACGCGAAGGCGGCGAGCAGCCGCGCGCGCAGGCTCACGGCCCCTCCTCGAGCTCCTCCGCGCTCGCGAGCCGGAAGCCCACCCCGCGCACGGTGTGCACGTAGCGGGGGTCGGCCGAGTCGTCGCCGAGCTTGCGGCGCAGGCTCGACACGTGGACGTCGAGAGTCTTCGTCGACCCGAACCAGTTGACGTCCCAGACCTCGTCGATCAGGCGCTCGCGCGACACCACGTGGCCGGCCTCGCGCATGAGCAGCTCGAGCAGCTCGAACTCCCTGCGGGTGAGATCGAGCTCGCTGCCGCCGAGGGTGGCGGCGCGGCGCCCCGGGTCCAGGCGCAGGTCGCCGACCTCGACCGGCCCGGACGCCGCCTCGGCCGGCTCGCGCGCGCCCTCGCCCGCTCGGCGGAGCACCGCGCGGATGCGCGCCACCACCTCGCGCGCGCTGAAGGGCTTGACCACGTAGTCGTCGGCCCCGAGCTCGAGGCCGACGACGCGGTCCGTCTCCTCCCCGCGCGCGGTGAGGATGATGATGGGCACCTGCGAGTCGCTGCGCAGCTGGCGGCAGACGTCGTAGCCGGAGCCGTCGGGGAGCATCAGGTCGAGCAGCACGAGGTCGGGCTGGACCCGCTCCGCGGCATCGAGCGCCTCGGCGACCGTGCCTGCCACCTCCGTGTCGAAGCCCTCGCGCGCGAGGGCCTCGCTGAGGGGGACCGTGATCGATTCCTCGTCCTCGACCATCAGGATCGTGCGCCTGCCCGATTGCATTGCCTGGATGCTAGGCGCCGCGTGGCCGACGGCCGCCGGGGCGGCCGCGGGGGCCGCCCCGGAACGAGGGCCGTCAGTCGTCGTCGCCGCCACCATGGCCGGAGCTGCCGCCACCGCCGTGGCCGGAGCTGTCGTCGTCCCCGCCGCCGTGGCCGGAGCCGCCGCCGTGGTCGTCGAAGCCGCCGTCGTCGTCATCGAAGCCGCCGCCGTCGTCGTCGTCGAAGCCGCGCCCCGAGCTGGAGCTGCCCGGACCCGAGTTCCCGCCGCCGCGGTGGTCGTCCTCGATCCCGTCGTCGTCGTCGCGGACGCCGACGCCCGTGCAGCGCGGGTCGTTCGCGTGCTCGGCCTCGTCGCACGGGCCGGAGATGTCCTCGCCGGCCTCGCGGACGCCCTGGCCCGATTCACGGACGCCGACGCCCGTGCAGCGCGGGTCGTTCGCGTGCTCGGCCTCGTCGCATGGGCCCGAGATGTCCTCGCCGACCTCGCGGACGCCGCGGTTCGCCCGGCGGTCCTCGCGCCGGTCCTCGCGACGGACGGCGTGGTCGTCCGCGCGCTCGGTCTCGGTGGCGGCCGGGGCGACGGAGTCGCCGGTGCTCGAATCCACGGCCGCATAGACGACCGCGGCGAAGATCCCGAGCACGGCCAGGGTCAGGGCTGCGGTGATTGCCTTCCTCATGGTCCTCTCCTTTCGCTTCGTCGAATGACTCCACGAGGATGAGAAACGGCGTGGAAGCGGCCGCCCAGCGGACGGTCAGGGCTCTCGAAGCGGCTGGTTAGGAGTTGGTAAGGCACTACTCTCGGCCCATGGACTCGCGCGCCCTGCAAGGCGACCCGGCGGGGCGCCGCGCGGCGCTGCGGCGGATGGCGATCTACGCCGCCTGCGTGGGCGCCGTGCTGGTCGTCCTGGCCGCGACCGGGTCGCTCCCGTCGGCGAGCGAGGTGCGCGACTGGGGCGAGGACCTCGGCGGGCCCGCGATCGCCCTCTACGTGCCGCTCTTCGTGGTGCTCAACCTCGTGATCGCGTGGCCGATCCTCGCCGGCGCCGGCGGCCTCCTGTTCGGCACCGCGGCGGCCACGCCGCTGGCCGTCGCGGGCGTCACGCTCGCGTCGCTCTCGCAGATGGCGATCGCCCGCCGCCTCGCCGGTGAGCACGCGGGGTTCCTGCTGCCGCCGCGCATCCGCGGGCTCGAGCGCTTCCTGGAGCGCAACGGCACGGTCGCGGTGATGGAGGCTCGGATCGTGCCGGCGCTGCCCTGGGGCCTGATCAACTACTCGGGCGGGGTCACGCGACTCACCTTCCGCGCGATGGCGATCGGCACGCTGGTCGGCGCCACCCCGAAGGTGTTCGGCTACGTGGCGCTCGGCGGCAACCTGTCGAACCTGCACGCGACCGAGGCGAAGGTCGCGGTGGCGCTGCTCGCCCTGCTCGGCGTGGCGGGCGCGCTCCTCGTCCGCCATCAGCTGTCGGCGGGGGGCCGCGCCGCCTCCGCCTAACCTCCCCGGCGTGTCCTACTTCCAGGCCGTCCGGCTCTACTCGCTCGTGGAGGTGTGCATCTTCTCCTCGCTGATCGTCGTCGCGGTCGGCGGATTCGACGAGAGCCTCGAGCGCGTGCTCGGATGGACGCACGGGTTCGGCTGGATCCTGCTGTGCCTGCTGGTAGCCCACGGCTGCCGCCGGCACATCTTCCCGTGGTGGCTGCTCGGCGCGACCGTCTCGCCGCTCGGCCCCGTCGGCTGCACGATCGGCATCGAGGTGCAGGCCTCCCGCGAGCGGCGGGTAGCCTGACCCCGGCCGGCGATGTTCCCGCTCAACCTGCCCAACGCGCTGACGCTCGTCCGCATCCTGCTGGTACCGGTGCTCGTGGTGGCGCTGACCGTCGAGACGCCGGGCGGCTCGGCGATCGCGGCGGCCGTGTTCGCGCTGGCCGCGCTGACCGACGGCCTCGACGGCTACATCGCCCGCTCACGCCACGCGGTCACGACCTTCGGGAAGGTCATGGACCCGGTCGCCGACAAGCTCATGATCGCGGCGGCCCTGCTGTCGCTCGTCAGCCTCGATCGCGTGCAGCCCTGGGTGGCGATGGTGATCATCGCGCGCGAGTTCGCCGTCAGCGGGCTGCGGATCGCGGCCGGGCAGCAGGGCGTGGTGATCCCGGCGAGCGGCCTCGGGAAGATCAAGACGATCGTCCAGGTGGCGGCGGTGCTCGCGCTGATCGCGGCCTCGGACCCCCAGGCCGTGTGGGTCCAGGTCCTCGTCTACGCGATGGTCGTGGTGACGGTCGTGTCGGGCGCCGACTACTTCCTGAACTTCAGGCGGCGGCTCGAGGAGGTCACGCGCGCACGCGAACGGGTACCGGAGCTCTAGGACGCCGCTCTCGCCGGCGCGCCGGCCCGCTGCGGGCCCGAACGCGCTCCGGCCGAGTGTGGTGCGTCTTGGTCAACCACTGGTTGACTCAAACCCGCCACACTCGGCCGCCCGGCGCTCCCGTAACACGCGCGTGCCAAACACGTCGGCCGCGCGTCACACAAGCGGGCTCGCACGTAACACAGCAGCAGCGGAGCGAGCACCCCTGGCCGCCGGCGCGTGGCCGGCCCCGCTGGTTGCCGTCGTACGCGCCCGGGCGAAGCGAGCGCCGGAGAAACCGCGACGCCGGCCGGTGCCAACCACAGCCAAGGCGGGTCGCTCAGCGGACGCCCCACCTAAGACAAGAGGGGGTAGGACGCTAGGTCTCGGTGCGCGCGGCGTCCGCCGCCGTGAGCCGCTCGGTCAGCTCCTCGCGGCCGGTCCCGCGCACGTAGAGCACGCGGTCAAAGAGCTTGCCGTACACGTCCATGACCGCGAAGAGGAGATCGGCCGTGCCGACCGTCTCGGCGTCGCGGCCGGTGGCGAAGTCCGTCGCGCGGTGGGTCACGTCGTCGAGCACGCCCGGACCGAACGGCGGCGTGCCGTGCGGGTCGTCGCCCTGCTCCGAGCCGGTCATGAGCGGAGCCTCGCCCACGCCGAGGCCCTGGAGCGCCGCGCCGACCTGTCCGTGCAGGCGAAGGGCGCGGAGCCAGCGCTCGGCCTCGTCCTCGGCCGAGTGCGCGAACGGCATCGCCGTCCCGGCGAGCGCGACTACGAGGGCGGCGTCCTGCGAGAGGGGGATCTTGTGCGTCACGTGCGCCTCCAAGCGTCCGATGCGACTCTCATCGGCAGCCGCGCCCAAGCCCTTGACTCGTGCACGCGCCGTCCAGCCGCCACTACTTACCGGTGGGGCTTTGCAAAGCAACATAGCGGCCTGCGAGGACCGCACGGGAAATTGCGGGGTCAGGCCGACTCGAGCCATTCGCGCATCGACACGTGATGCGCGGCGCGCTCGCCCTCCTCGACCTCCCTGACGAGGTCGCGGATGAGGCCGTACCGCTCGGCGACGACGTTGTGCTTGTGGATCGTCTCGAGGTTCTCCTGGCGGGCCATCAGGAAGGCCTCGTCGCCGAAGCCGTTGAACCGCTCGATCCCCATGCGCACCATCTCGCGCACGCAGTCCTCGACGAACCGCGGCCGCAGGTGCGCCTTCTCCACGACCTCGACCTCGTCCGAGCGCTTCATCAGCTCGTAGATCTCCGAGCTCATCGCGGACTCGACGATCTCGAGCAGCGTCTCCGCCTCCACGCCGTCGGCGCAGCCCTCGGGGCAGCCGACGTGCAGCGTGCCGATGCCGCGCTGGTTGTGCGTGGCGACGGGAACCGCCTCGAACACGCGGCCGATCTCGTCGTCGGTGAAGCCGTCGTCGCGCAGGCGCTCCTGCGCCCGCTCCATGACCATCTCCTGCGCGCAGGGGCAGGCGGTCATGCCCTGGGCCTGCACGCCGACGAGCCGACGCGTGCCGCGCGCGGACGCCACCGCGGAGCCGAACAGCGTGTAGATCTCCTGCGTCGGCACGCCCGACGACGGCGCCGGCTTGTGCTCCGGATAGCGCGCCGCGATCGTCACCTCGGCGCGGCGGCCGCCCTGGCGGTCGCGCACGCGCTCGGCGATATGGGAGGCGAGCGTCTCCGCCTTGAACGCCTCGCCGAGGATGACCTCGTCGATCGCCTCGTTGACGACCTCCTCGAATCTCGACATGTGCGCGCCCTTCTGCTCCGGCCCGAGGTCGACGAAGCACTCGAGCTCCGCGTAGTAGAGCTGCTCGTCGCCGTTCGCGCTGATGCGGATCACCTTCTCGACACCGGTCACTCCCACCCGGGAGAGGCTGAGGTGGGTCGAGGGACGGCGTGCCTGGACGTCTCCGCCGAGTAGGCCTGTCTGCTCCGTCATGGCGGGCCTCCACGATACCGACGTCCGGAAGCGGCAAATAACACAAGTCGTTAGTACACTGGCCCGCGGCTGGACGCCTTGGACTTGGTGCCCCAAGCTGGCGCAGCCCCTCGCGGTATTACCGCGCACGCCGGAAAACCGAGTGTTCATAGAGACGGGGACTCCCGAAAGGCGTCTCGAAGGAGCGAGGGGTTGACGGACAAGCATGAGGGTGTAGGGCTGTTGCAGGAGACCGCCGAGGTTCCGTTCCTCGAGGTCGAGGAGCTGCGCACGCTGGTCAGCGAGGGCCGCGAGCGCGGGTATCTGACGTTCGAGGAGATCGCCGCGTGCCTCGAGGAGGTCGAGGTGACGAAGGAGCAGGTACATGACCTGCACGCTCACCTGACCGACACCGGCATCGAGATCGTCTCGAGCGACGGCCGGGCGACGCCGGTACCGGACGTCGGCCCCGGCGACGGCGCGAGCGCCCCGAACAGCGGGGCCAAGAAGCCCGAGATCGACCTGACCGTGGAGCCGAGCCTCGACTCGCTGCGGCTCTACCTCCGCTCGATCGGCCGCGTGGACCTGCTGACCGCGGACCAGGAGGTCTCGCTGGCCAAGCGGATCGAACGCGGCGACATGGACGCCAAGCAGCAGATGATCGAGGCCAACCTGCGCCTCGTCGTCTCGATCGCGAAGGGCTATCTCGGGCGCGGGCTGTCGTTCCTCGACCTGATCCAGGAGGGGTCGCTGGGGCTCATCCGCGCGGTCGAGAAGTTCGACTACCGCCGCGGCTACAAGTTCTCGACCTACGCGACCTGGTGGATCCGCCAGGCCGTCACGCGCGCGATCGCGGACAAGGCGCGAACCATCCGCATCCCGGTGCACATGGTGGAGAAGCTGAACAAGGTCGTGCACGTGGAGCGCCAGCTGGTGCAGGAGTTCGGTCGCGAACCGACGCCCGAGGAGATCGCCGGCGAGCTCCAGTGGACCACGCGCGAGGTGAAGGACATCCTGCGGATCGCGCAGCTGCCGGTGTCGCTCGAGAAGCCGATCGGCGAGGAGGAGGACTCCGAGCTCGGCGACTTCGTGGAGGACGAGACGGCCGAGTCGCCGTTCGAGCAGGCCTCCGAGAACCTACGCCGCGAGAACGTGCGGCGGGCCCTGGACGCGCTGCCGCCGCGCGAGCGCGAGGTGATCGAGATGCGCTACGGGCTGAAGGGACACAAGGCGCGCACGCTCGAGGAGGTCGGGCGGGCGTTCGGGGTCACGCGCGAGCGGATCCGCCAGATCGAGAACAACACGCTGAAGAAGCTCGAGTGCCTGCCCGAGGCGCAGCGCCTCAGGGACGCCTCATGAACCACATGGTCGCCCCCCGCGGCAGGGGCTCGCGGCCGATCTCCTCGAAGCCGGCGCTCGCGTAGTAGGGCACGTTCGCGGGGTTCGCCGTGTCGAGGTAGACGGGCGCGGCGGCGTCCTCGAAGACGCGCTGCAACAGCTCGCGGCCGATGCCCCTGCGCTGGTGGGGCGGGTCGACCGCAAGGAACCACAGGTACACGTGCTCCTCCTTCGGATGGCCGCGGTCCTGGACGGCGCTCGTCCTGAGGCCGCGCACGATCGGCGCCGGGCCGGCGAGCAGGAAGCTGGGCACGTACTGGGCGAACGTCCACGCCGGCGGCGGGTAGCGGCCGGCCGCGAACGTGGCGGCGACGCCGGCGAGGCGCCCGTCCCGGAACGAGCCGTGGATGGGCCGGCCGTGGCGGTGCATGACCGAGATGGCGGCGCGGTGGTAGCGGCGCGCGACGAGACGCCGGTGCTTCGTGCGGTCCGGACCGACGGCGACCCAGCCGGGGTCGTGGAGGAGGGCGTCGGTGATGACGCGGGCGGCGTCGTCGTAGTGGGCCGGGGGGACCTCGGCGGTTCCGTCCGATTGCGAACATATGTTCGTGTCATGCATTGGCGTCGACAAGGAGATCTGGGCGAACTATCGGCGATGGTTGGTTCGCGGCCAAGGGGGCGAGCATCTACTACCCGCTCGGCCACAGCCCCGACGTGGACTTCGTCGCCGACTTCGGCGATCGGCTCGTGCGCGTCCAGGTCAAGACGTGCATCTGCTTCCGCAACAAGCGCTGGGAGGTCACCCTCGCGACGCGCGGCGGGAACCAGAGCTGGAATGGAGTTGTGAAGCTGCTCGACGCGACGCGGTGCGACTACCTCGTTGTCATCGTCGGTGACGGCCGCCGGTGGTGCATTCCCTCGCCGGCACTCGGCGGCGGTTCGAAGATCGTGCTGGGCGGTCCTAAGTACTCCGAATTCGAGGTCGAACCGGGCCGGCCGCTGCCCGGACGCGACGCCGAGGAGTCCGCGTCTACAATCGACTCCCCTACCACCGGGGGGATGTCCGAGCGGCCAAAGGAATCCGGCTGTAAACCGGATGGCTAAGCCTACGCAGGTTCGAATCCTGCTCCCCCCACTCGGCCTGTATACATAGGCCGGCAACGCCGACGTAGCTCAGCCGGTAGAGCACCTCCATGGTAAGGAGGGGGTCCGGGGTTCGAGTCCCCGCGTCGGCTCTCGCTGAAGCGGCCCGGCGCGCGGTCGCTACCGTGCACGCCGTGACGGCGCCTCGCCTGCTCATAGTCCTGGCCTTGCTGCTCGCCCTCGCGGGCTGCGGCGGCGACGATTCCGGCGGCAAGACGACGGGCGGCGGCTCCTCCAGCGGCGACACGGCCGCGGACAGCGGCGGCTCCACGGACGACAGCGGCGGCTCCTCTGACAGCGGCGCCGGCGACGGCGGCGCCGACAGCGGCGGTTCCGAGAGCAGCGCCCCAGCGAGCGGGGGCTCCGGCGAGGTCACCAAGGCGGAGTTCATCAAGAAGGCCGACAACGCGTGCGCGGACTTCCGCAAGCGGTCGGCGCAGCTCTCCGCGAAGGTCACGCAGGCGGCAGCCACGGACGTCAGGCGCGTCGGCCGGCTCCTGAACCAGCTCGCCGACGAGGCTGACGAGACCCTGGCGCGGTTCCGCTCCCTGGACGTTCCGGCGGGCGACGAGCAGACGATCGACCGCTACCTGGCGGCCAACCGCGAGTCGATCAAGGCCGTCCGGCGCACCGCGGAGGCGTTCCAGTCGGGCGACACGGAGGCCGCCACGAGGCTCCTGCAGTCGGGCCAGCAGGCCGGCGCCGACACGCGCAGGATCGCGCACGACTACGGCTTCAAGGTCTGTGGAGCCGGGACCGGCTAGGACCCTCCGCCGCGGGCGAACGCCAGCGCTTCCTCCACGCCGTCGCAGACCCACATCGCGCCGATGAGCCCGTCCTCGACGCGGAACATGAACGCGGTGTCCATCTCCACGTCGATCCCGCTTCCGCGCCCGCGTCCGGACTGGCGCGCCGCGACGATGACCAGTCCGGCCTTCTCGATGACGTCCTTGGGCTCGACCTGGAACTCCTCCCAGGCCTCGTCCCACGCCGAGATCATCTCCGTGAAGCCGTCGTGGCCGCGGTAGGTGCCGGCGTTGGCGAGTGACGGCGAGACGATCGTCACCACGTCGTCGGCCAGCAGCCCGAGCACGGTCTCGAGGTCGCGGCGGTTGAAGGCCTCGAATCCACGGGTCGCCACATCCACGCGCGCGCTGGTCACCGTTGCAGTATCCCGACCATGTCCCTCGGAGGGGTATGCACCGCCCCTCGATCGGTGTAAGTTGTCTCACCAATGCGCAGCGTCGCTTGTCGGAGCAGGAGGCTTCTGGCGATTGCGGTCGGCGTCGCTGCTGCGCTCGCCACGCAGCCGGCGCCCGCCTCCGCGAGCCTGACGCTGACGAGCGCCAAGCTCGACGGCGCGACGAGCATCACGAGCCCGCCCGGCGGCGTGATGCAGGCCAAGGTGTCGGGCAAGGCCACCGGCGGCGACAAGTGGCAGAGCACCGGGTACCGGTTCGGCCCCAGCACGCACTGTGCGGACACGGGCGGCGGCGGCGGCAACGGCACAGTCGAGTTCGACGTCACCGCTCCCGGTGAACCCGGCACCTACAACGTCGGCTTTACGGCCAGGGGCGAGGATGACTGCGGCGGCGCGCAGAGCGACGAGCTCGTGCTGACGGACGGACTGCGGGTCACCACGCCTGCGCCGAACCCCAACCTGCCGCCACGGTGCGGGATCACCGTGATGCTCGTGCTCGACAAGTCGGGATCGATCGAGTCGTCGCACGCGACGGAGGCCGTGCGAAATGCCGCCAGGGCCTTCCTGACCGCCCTCTCGGGCACCGGGTCGAAGGTCTCGATCACCGACTTCAGCACGACCGCAAAGCAGCAGATCGGCTACACGACCGTGACGGACGACTCGATCCGAGACGTCTTCAACCCGTACCTCCAGAACGACTACAAGCCCGCGGGCACCACGAACTGGGAGGACGCGTTCACGAAGGTGAAGGTGGCGAACGCGGACCGGGCTCAACCGACCGCGGACCTCGTCGTGTTCATCACGGACGGGGACCCGAACACGATCAACAAGGCCGGAGGCGGTACGGAGAGGATCACCCCGGACGGCGCGGTGGAGACGCTGCTTCCCGCTCAGCACGAGGCCGACGCCGTCAAGGGACAGGGCTCCCACGTCTTCGCCGTCGGCGTCGGCGCGGCCGTCACCAAGCCGGCCAGCGCGCGGCGGCTGACCGCGGTCTCGGGCTTCCAGCAGTTCCCCCAAACGGCCTTCGAGCGGGCGGACTACACCCTGGTCGAGAACTTCAGCGACCTGGCTGCCGCGCTCCGGCAGGTCGCCATAGCGCTCTGCCGCGCCTCGGTCAGCATCACCAAGCTGGTCGATGAGGGCGACGGTGTGTACCGCCCCGACTCGGGGTGGAAGTTCACGGCGGACGTCTCGGTCGAGGGCGGGTACAGATGGGTCCAACCGGCTCCGCCGCCGGAGTCCGGTCCGGTGTCCGAGGTCACGGGCGACGACGGCGTGGAGACGTTCCAGTGGAAGCCGACCAAAGAGAACGAAAGCACCGTGACGATCTCGGAGGAGGTGAAGCCCGGGTACCAGTTCGTGGACTACGACTGCGTGACGAACGCGCCGGGAAGGAGCAGGAGAAAGCACAGCACCGCCGACAGCGGCCCGGTCGGGACGGGGACGATCGGCCCGAACGAGTACGCCAGGTGCACCGTCCGGAACCGGATCCTCCCCGGCACGATCGAGATCGAGAAGGAGGCGAACCCGCAGGGCCCGCAGGAGTTCCCGTTCACCGCGTCGCTCGAGCCACCGGCGTTCAGCCTCGTCGACGAGGCGGGCGGGGAGTCCTCGTCGCGCACCTACACCGGGCTCCTCCCCGGGACGTACACGTTCAGCGAGCAGGTACCCGAGAACTGGGCGCTTACCGGGATCACCTGCACGAACTCGAACGTCGTGATCCCCGGGCCGGAGTTGTCGGTGACGATCGGTCCGGGAGAGTCGGTGGTGTGCACCTACCACGACACGAGGACCGATCCGCCGCCGCCCAACCCGCCGGAGCCCCCGACTCCACCGGGACCGCCCACGCCCGGACCGCCGACCCCGCCGACACCGCCGCCGACCACTTCGCTCAAGATCGTGAAGACGGCGCCTCGCACCGCGCGGGTCGGCCAGCGCGTGACGTTCAAGCTGACCGTGACGAACGTTGGCAGGGTCGCGGCGAAGAAGGTGCTTGTCGCCGACGTACCGTCGGCGACAGTCGCGCTGGCTTCGCTCAAGAGCGGGAGGCCCGCGCGCCTCGTTCGCGGCAACGCGGTCTGGAGCGTCGGGACGCTCGCGCCGGGGGCGAAGCGCACCATACGCGGCAGCGTGCTGATCAAGTCCGGGACCCCCGGGCTGAAGCGCAATCTCGCCCTCGCGGCGGGTAGCAATACCAAGTTGGCGCGCGATCGAGCCGACACGCGCCTACGCGCGCGCCAGGCAGTCGCGCCGGTCGTCTCGCCGCTGACCGGCTGAGAGCCGATCGCCCGCGCTAGACTGGCCTGTGACCTCGCGGCCGGCGGGGTCTTTCCCGTGCCCCCGGCCGCCCCCAGCCAACCTTCCAGGAGCCATGGCTCGCGGAGACGTACGAATCGCCGTAACCCTCGCGTGCGAGGACTGCAAGCGGCGCAACTACCAGACCGAGAAGTCCAAGCGCAACGATCCCGACCGGATCGAGATGCGCAAGTACTGCCGTTGGTGCGGCCACCACACGCCGCACAAGGAGACGCGCTGATGGCGATCGCATCGCCCTCCGCGCGCGTCTCCCGCGCGCGTAAGAGGTAGTCCGTGGCGCGCGACCGCCAGCGGGCCAAGCAGCGGCAGGCCGAACGCCGCGCCCGGCGCCTCCAGGAGGAGGGCCGGAGCGACGGCGCCGCGAAGGCGCGGGCCGCCGAGCCCGCCACGGCGCCCGAGCCCACGGCGCCGCCCGAACCGGAGCCCGCGCGCGAGCCGGTCGTCGAGCCCGAGCCGGCGGCGGCGGTACCGCCCGAGGAGGCCGTCCGCATCGACCCGATCCTCGGCGCCGACCCCAACCTCGCCGCCGGCGCGCCGCCGCAGGACGAGGGCCAGGTGCGGGTCGAAGCCGACGAAGACTGGTACGAGGAGGACCACGAGCACCTCACCGAGGAGGAGTTCGAGGAGGCCGAGGAGGAGGAGGACCTCGAGCGCGCCGGAACGGGCGAGTCGGGCTACGCGGTGCGGGGCCGCCGGGGCCGCGAGCACCACGAGGCACACCGCGACCGGCCGCGTGTCATACAGTTCCTGATCGCAGTCTGGGCCGAGCTCAAGCGGGTCCAATGGCCGAATCGACAGGCCCTGACCACGCTGACAGGTGTCGTGCTCGGCTTCGTCCTGATCATGGGCGGCTATCTCGGACTGCTGGACGTCATTTTCTCCAAGCTGATCAAGGCCATTCTCTGAACACATGTTCCGCTGGTACGCCGTCAACACCTATTCCGGGCACGAGAACAAGGTCAAGCAGAACCTCGAGCACCGCCGCGTCTCTCTCGGCCAGGAGAACAACATCCGCACGATCGTCATCCCGACCGAGCAGGTCCAGGAGCTGAAGGACGGTCAGAAGATCCAGAAGGAGCAGCGCACGATGCCCGGCTACCTCCTGGTCAACATGAACCTCACGGACGACTCCTGGCAGCTCGTCAAGAACACGCCCGGCGTGACGGGCTTCGTCGGCGCCTCGAACAAGCCGGTGCCGCTGTCGCAGCCGGAGGTCGACCGCCTGATGCACCGCGAGGCCGCCGAGCGCCCGCGCACCCGCGCGCAGTTCTCGATCGGCGAGTCCGTCAAGGTCGTGTCCGGCCCGCTGTCCGACTTCTCGGGCGAGATCTCGGAGATCAACGAGGACGGCGCCAAGCTGAAGGTGCTCGTGTCGATCTTCGGGCGCGAGACCCCGGTCGAGGTCGGCTTCGACCAGGTGAAGAAGATCTAGCGGCAGCGACTACTCTCTCGAATCCATGGCGCGCAAGGTCCTCACACTCATCAAGCTTCAGGTGCCCGCCGGGCAGGCGAACCCGGCGCCGCCGGTCGGCCCCGCCCTGGGTCAGCACGGCGTGAACATCATGGAGTTCTGCAAGGCGTTCAACGCCCAGACCCAGCAGGACTCGGGCACGATCATCCCGGTCGTGATCACGGTCTACGAGGACCGCTCGTTCACCTTCATCACGAAGACGCCGCCGGCGGCCGTGCTGATCAAGCAGGCGATCGGCCTCGACAAGGGCTCGGGCGAGCCGAACAGGAACAAGGTCGGCAGGATCAGCCCCGAGCAGATCCGCCAGATCGCCGAGCAGAAGATGCCCGACCTGAACGCGACCGACATCGACGCCGCTTCGAAGATCATCGAGGGCACGGCGCGGTCGATGGGAGTGGAGGTGGGCTGATGCCCAAGCATGGCAAGCGCTATCGCGCCAACTACGAGCAGGTCGACCGCGAGAAGCTCTACGCGCCCGGCGAGGCCATGCAGATCATCAAGGGGTTCTCGAACGCGAAGTTCGAGGAGACCGTGGAGTGCCACATCCGTACCGGCCTGAACGTCCGCCACGCGGACCAGCAGCTGCGCGGGACGATCTCGCTGCCGAACGGCCTCGGCCGTGAGATGACCGTCGCGGTGTTCGCCAAGGGCGACAAGGCGCGCGAGGCCGAGGAGGCCGGCGCCGACCACGTGGGCGCCGAGGACCTCGCCCAGCGGGTCGAGGATGAGGGCTTCACGGACTTCGACGTCGCGATCGCGACGCCCGACATGATGCCGGTCGTCGGCAAGCTCGGGCGCATCCTGGGTCCGCAGGGCAAGATGCCGAACCCGAAGGTCGGCACGGTGACGATGGACATCGCGAAGGCGGTGTCCGACTCGAAGGCCGGCAAGATCGAGTACCGCACCGACCGCACCGCGATCGTGCACCTGCCGATCGGGAAGGTGAGCTTCGAGGAGCAGGCCCTGCTCGAGAACTACGCCGCGCTGATCGAGGAGATCCAGCGGGCCAAGCCGGCGGCGGCGAAGGGCCGCTACATCCACACGGTGACGCTGACGACCACGATGGGTCCCGGCGTCAAGGTCGACCCGTCGCGGCTGCGGGACATCGTCGAGGAGCAGGCCGCGGTAGCCTGAGCGAACGAGACAAGTTTCTGCCCGAGACCCCCGGCGGCCATAAGTCCGGGGCAGGCGGAGCCCGCGAGGACCGATGCGTCCCTTTGCGTGAGCCCGCCTGCGAGCGGGCTCTTGTAGTCGAAGGGACGAGATGAACAAGGAACAGAAGTCAGCGGTCGTCGAGGAGGTGGCCGCCCAGATCCAGGAGTCGGAGGCGGTGTTCGCCGTCGACTACCGCGGGATCTCCGTGCCGCAGGCGGCGGCTCTTCGCGAGCGGCTGACCGAGGCCGGCGCGCGGTTCAGGGTGGTGAAGAACACGCTCACCCTGAGGGCGGCTGAGCAGGCCGGGGCCGACGAGCTCAAGGAGGTGCTCGAGGGCCCGACGGCGTTCACCTTCGTGCGCCCCGACGGCGACGTCGCGCTGGCCGCGAAGGCGCTGTCCCAGTTCAACCGCGAGCACCCCGACGTGCTCGGCTTCAAGGGCGGCCGGATGGCCGGCCAGCCGCTGACGGCGGAGCAGATCATGGACATCGCCCGCCTGCCGGCGCGCGACGTGCTGCACGGCCAGCTGGTCGGGATGATCGCCTCGCCGATCACCGGACTGGTCCGCGGGCTGAACGCGCTGATCGCCGGACTGGCGATCCAGCTGAAGCAGATCGCGGACGAGGGCATCGTGCCGCGGAACGGCGAAGCGGCCGCGCCGGCGACGGAGGCGGGCGCGCCCGCCGCTGAAGAGGCGCCCGAAGCTCGCGCGGCGGAGTCGGAGCCGCCCGCGGCGGAGGAGGCCGAAGCGCCCGCCGCCGAGGAGGCGGCCCCCGCGGAGCAGGACGCTCCGGCCGCCGAAGGCGAGGCCGAGGCGCCCGCCGCCGAGGACGCGACCCCGGCGGAGCGGGACGCTCCTGCCGACCAGCCGGCGGACGCCGGCGACGAGACAACTGAAGAAGCTGAAGCGCCCTCCGAGGGCGACCAGGAGTAAAGGAGGGCTACATGGCCACTGCTGCAGAGCTGATCGACGAGATCAAGAAGATGACCGTCCTCGAGCTGTCCGAGCTGATCAAGGCGCTCGAGGAGGAGTTCGGCGTGTCCCCGACCGCGGTCGCGGCCGCCGCGCCCGCGGCCGCCGCGGCCGGCGACGGCGCCGCTGCCGAGGAGGAGTCCTCGACCGTGGACGTGGTGCTCACGGGCTCCGGCGACAAGAAGATCCAGGTGATCAAGGTCGTCCGCGCGGCCACCGGGCTCGGCCTCAAGGAGGCCAAGGCGCTCGTGGACGAGGCGCCGAAGCCCATCAAGGAGGGCATCGACCGCGACGAGGCCGACAAGCTCAAGGGCGAGATCGAGGAGGCCGGCGGGAGCGTGGAGCTGAAGTAACTCCAGCGTGCGCCACGCGCCGCGCCCAAAGCGACTGCACGATGGACCGCCGCGAGGCGGTCCATCGTCGTTCCGGGGCGACTCGGTACCCTCGACCGCAGGGCGGCAACGCGAGTCCCCGCAGTCAAGGTGCAGAAGCTCTGGAATCTCCGACCCGAGAAACGCGACGCCAAACCAGCCGGTTGCGGGCCATGGCTGACGTCACGCTCGTCCGCCGCGCGATCGAGGGCTGGAACGCCGAGCGGTCGCTGAGGGGCGACCGCTTCACGGACGACTTCGTCTGGGACATGTCCACGTTCGAGGGGTGGACCGAGGAGCGGCGCTACCCCGGCCTGGAGGGCGCGCGCCGGTTCCTCGACACCTGGACCGCCGCGTGGGACCAGTACGACCTGAAGGTCGAGGACGTCCGCCCGGGGGCGGGCGGCAAGGTCGTGGCGGACGTCGTACAGCACGCGGTCTCGCCGGCCGGCCTCGAGGTCGAGATGGAGTTCGCGATGGTCTGGACCGTGCGCGACGGGATGTTCGCCTACATGAGCATGTTCCGCGACCGCGCCGCGGCCGCCGCGGCGGCGGCGAAGAAACCCTGAAGCACGTGGCGCCACGGTTCGACCACGTCGTGATCCACGTGTCCGACTGGGAGCGGTCGAACGTCTTCTACCGCGACGTGCTCGGCGCCGTGCTGATCGACCGCGAGGGCGCCGCCCGCAACTACCGCTTCGGTGAGAACCAGCTCAACACCCACGGCCCGGGCGTGGACGCCCACCCGCTGGCGGAGCGGCCGGTCGCGCCAGGCAACAGCGACCTCTGCTTCGAGTGGGACGGCCCGATCGACGACGCCGTCCGCCACCTGGAGGGCCACGGCGTGGAGATCGTCGAGGGGCCGGTCGGGCGCAGCGGCGCGAAGGGCGCCGGCACGAGCGTCTACTTCCGGGACCCCGACGGGAGCCTGCTCGAGTTCATCGTCTACGGATGAGGCGCGGCCTGGCGGCGGCCGCCTGCCTCGCCGGCATCCTCGGGGCGGACCACGTCATCCGCGCGCGCAACCCGCGCTGGCTCCTGAGCGGACTGCTCGACGAGCCCGCCCACCTCGCCACCGGCGGGCTCGTGCTCCTCAACCTGCGCGCGCCGCCGCCCGCGTTCACCGCGGGCTTCCTCGCAGGCTGCCTGCTGCCGGACCTCGACCACGTGCCGCTCGCGCTCCGCGCCGAGCACCCGTCGCTCGACACGCCGCGCCCGCGGACCCACTGCCTCGCGACGCTCGCGGCGCTCGCGCCGGCGGCGGCGATCGACAGGGACGCCGCCGCCGGCGCCGCGGCGGGCTGCCTCGCCCACTTCGCCCGCGACGTCGCCACGGGACCCGGCGCCCCGCTCCTCTGGCCGCTGACCGACAGGCCGGTCCGCCTGCCGTACGCGGCCTACGCGGCGGCCATGGCGGCGCTCACCGCCGCGGCCGCGCGCCGCACCCGCCAGGCCTTGCCGTAGGCGCTACTCTTACGGACGGCCTATAGCCGTAGCCGTCCCTGGAGCTGTGCGCCGGCACATATCCCCGGCGCCTCGGGACGGGGTCCGTGATGGCCGTGCGTGCCCGCGCAGCCGGGTTCGCAGCCGCCCCTTGTGGGGGCGTGTTTAGCTCTGCTATTCTGGTGGGTCGCGCTTTGCGCCCCTCCGCCTCCCCTCCGAACCACCACTACCCCGAAGGAGTCGTCACCTTTGGCACGCGTTGACGCTGCTCGCACCCGCCGCTCGTTCTCACGTCTCGAGAACGCCCTCGAAGTACCGAACCTCATAGACATCCAGCGGCGCTCGTTCGAGTGGCTGGTCGACACCGAGAAGGGTGGTCTGCGCGAGACGATCGACGACGTCTCGCCGATCGAGGACTACACCGGCAATCTCGCCGTCGTCTTCGAGGAGATCCATTTCGACCAGCCGGTCGCGCCGATCTCCGAGTGTCGCGAGAAGGACCTCACCTACGCGCGCCCGCTGACCGTCAAGGTCGCGTTCCAGAACCGCGAGACCGGTGAGATCCG
>DASXAA010000196.1:0-29826 GCA_036407035.1 Thermoleophilaceae bacterium
GTCTGGAACGGCGGCGACGACGACGACACGATGAACGGCGGCGACGGCACCGACACCATCGAGGTGAACGGTTCGCCGGTGGCCGGCGAGCAGTTCGCCGTCAAGCCCTCCGCGACCGCCGGGCGCGTGCAGTTCGACCGCCTCGGCCCGAATCCTCCGGGCGCGTTCAACCTCGACATCGGCACCTCCGAGAAGCTCGACCTTCGGATGAACGGCGGTGACGACAACTTCACGGCCGACGCCGGGCTCGACGCCCTCGGCTTCAAGCTGCAGGTGGACGGCGGCGACGGCAACGACGTGATCGACGGCGGCGACGGCGCCGACCTGCTCAGGGGCGGCAACGGCGACGACCGGGTGATCGGCGACGACAACCCCGCGAACACGCGCGATCTGTCGTACGGCGACGCCGGCAACGACACCCTCGTGTGGAACGGCGGCGACGACGACGACGTCAACGACGGCGGCGACGGCAACGACACCATCGAGGTCAACGGCTCGCCGGTGGCCGGCGAGCAGTTCGAGGTCAAGCCCTCGGCGACGCCCGGGCACGTGCAGTTCGACCGCCTCGGCCCGAGCCCGACGCCGGGCACGTTCAACCTCGACATCGTGACCAGCGAGCGTCTCGACCTCCGGATGAACGGCGGTGACGACACCGTGACGGCCGCGTCGGGCCTCGAGCCGCTCGGCCTGCACCTCGACGTGACCGGTGGCGACGGCAACGACTCGATCGACGGCAGCGACAGCGCCGACCTGCTCTCCGGCGGGAACGGCAACGATCGCATCACCGCCGACGACAACCCCCCCGGCACGCAGGACGTCGCGAACGGCGACGCCGGTGACGACACCTTCGTCTGGAACCCCGGCGACGACGACGACGTCAACGAGGGCGGCGACGGCAACGACACCGTCGAGGTGAACGGCGCGACCGCGGGCGAGAAGTTCACGGTCAAGCCGTCCGCGACGGCCGGCCGCGTGCAGTTCGACCGCGTCAGCCCGGACCCGAAGTTCAGCATCGACATCGGCACGTCCGAGAACCTGCACGTGAACGGCGGTGACGGCGACGACACGATCCTCGGGTCGAAGGGCCTGGCGGGCCTGATCGCCAGCACCTTCAACGGCGACGCCGGCAACGACACGATCAAGGGCAGCGACGGCGCCGACAAGGTGTCGGGCGGCAAGGGCAGCGACCTGATCGTGACGCGCGACCGCGCCGGTGACGAGGTCGAGTGCAACGGCGGGTTCGACCTGGCCCTCGTGGACAGGCGCGACCGCGTGCGCGGCTGCGAGATCGTCCTCGGCGGACGGCTGCGGGTCAAGCACGTCGGCAGCTCGCTGACCGTGCACGGCGGCGCGGCGGCGCTCAAGCTGCGGTGCGTCGCGACGGCCAAGTGCCGCGGCACGGCGGCGCTGCTGTACCACGGGAAGTCGCTCGGCAAGGTCAGGTTCAACCTGAAGAGCGGCAAGGCGAAGACCTACCGCATCGACCTGAACCGCCGGGGCCACCGCCTCCTGGCCGCCTCGAGCAAGGCCAGGAAGGTCGTCCTGCGGATCGACGCCAAGGACAACATGGGCAACGGCTGGCGCACTTCGGACAGGATCAAGCTGAAGGGCTAGACCCGCTGCCACAAGCGACGAGAACGGCCGAGGCCGCCCGCGTTCCGCGGGCGGCCTCGATTCGTTCGTGAGCGTCAGGTGCCGGTCAGCGGTCGCCGCCGCGGTCGTCGCCCGCCGGGTCGTCGTCGCCATGGCCGCCGTGATCGTCACCGGCGCGGTCGTCGTCGTGGCGGCCGCCGCCGCCCGAGCGCTCGACCTCCCTGGCGACCCACGCGCCGTTCACGCGCTTCGCGTCAACCTCGATCCGCCTCAGGCCGCGGTGCAGGCTCGAGAAGCCGCGCAGCCGCTCGAAGTCCGTGGACCGCGTGACCTTGATCCTGACCGTCCCGCGCTCGGAGTCGCGCAGGCGGAACGTCTTGTTGTCGCGGTTGACCGACACCACGGTGCCCTCGAACTCGCGCACCGCCGCGGCGGCGGCGGTCTGCGGGGCCGGCGCCGCCACGGCGCTGGTTCCCGCCACGGCGCCCGCCGAGAGCGCCACGACTGCTGCAGTGATACCGGCGATCTTCCTCATGTCTCCCGCCTTTCGATGTGGTTGGCAAAGGGGCAGTGACCACAGGATTGCCCGCGGCGGGTCAGCGGCCGCCAAGCTGCGGGCAAAGAGTTCGTAAGGGGTTTGCGCGCCCGGTTTACCCGCGCTGCACGGCGCGCACGGCGCGCGCCTGCGCGGCGTCCATCCACATCTCCCAGCGCCCGGAGGCGGAGTGGCGCTCGTCAAGGAAGCGGTACGGGCGCCGGCCGCCGAACTCGGTGTGGCGCAGGTGGGAGACGCCGCCGAGCACGGACGCGATCCGGCGGCGCGGCCACCCGATCGAGTCCTCGATCTGCGGGAAGGGGCGCGGCCGGCCGGGCGCCGCGGCGAGCTCGTCGAGCAGCTCGCGCATGAGGTCGCTGCAGCGGTCGTGGAAGCGAGCGATCTCGCCCGCATCCACCATCGCGTTGTGGGGCGCGTGCTGTGCGTTGACGGGCGAGGCTGCGGCGCGCGGCATCGGGACCACGCTAGCCGTGCCGGGGGAGTCGTGTTCTCATGGATGCAGTGCGGACCCTTGTGCTGCTAACCGCCGTCTGCCTGTCGGCGGACCTCCTCGTCGGGCCCGCCGTGGCACGTGCGGCCGATCCGATCGAGGGCGTGTGGACGCCGGCCGGCCATCCGGAGACGACCGTCGACGTGACGGCCACCTCGACCACGAGCTTCCAGGGCGTGCTGCACGGCGCGCAGGTGTGCCAGCCGGGCGCGGAGGGTTCCGTCGTCTGGCAGATCACGGGCGCGGGCGGCTCGTATACCGGCATGTACCAGTGGCGCAGCGCGCCGCCCGAGTGCGCGCCCCTGTACGACGACACCGCGACCTGGAGCATCGCGGGGGCGACGCTCCAGGTCTGCACGACCTCGCCGACGGGGAGCGAGCGCTTCTGCACCGACTACTCCAAGTTGCCGACGACGAGCCCGGGCTGCGTCCGCGCCGGGGCGTCGCTGACGACGGCCCGAAAGGGGCTGAAGCGGGCCAGGACGCTGCTCGAGCGCGCGCGCAAGGCGGGCGGGAGGAAGCGGATCGTGAGGGCGAAGCGGAGGGCGAGGGTGGCGAAGCGGAAGGTGGCGCGGGCGAGGGAGCACCGACGGGAGGCGTGCGCCACGGCTTGACACCGCCGTAGCGTAAGCGTAGCCTTACCGTCAGTGAGGACTTACCGAGCCGACGGACTGGCGGCACTCGGCGACCCGACCAGGCGGGCCATCTTCGAGCACGTCGCCGAGCGGCCGCGCGCGGTCGTGGAGCTCGCCCGCGAGCTGCCGGTGAGCCGGCCCGCCGTGTCTCAGCACCTGAAGGTGCTGAAGGAGGCGGGCCTCGTGATCGACCGGCCGGCGGGCAACCGCCGCATCTATCAGCTCGACCCGGACGGGGTTGCCGCGCTGCGCGAGTACCTCGACGGCTTCTGGAACCAAGCCCTCGCGGTCTTCAAGGCGGCCGCCGAGGAACGAAGAGAGGAGAGCTCATGACAACTGAGACAACCGCCACGTCGGTGCAGACGTCGGTGGTGGTCGACGCGCCGATCGAGCGGGCGTTCTCGGTCTTCACGGACGACATCGCCAGTTGGTGGGGCCCCGACCACCACATCCTCGAGGGTGAGCTCGCCGAGATGGTGTTCGAGACCCACGTGGGCGGCCACGTGTTCGACCGGGGCGTCGACGGGAGGGAGTGCCGCTGGGCGACGGTCCTGGCGTTCGACCGTCCGCACCGCTTCGTGATCAGCTGGAACATCAGCACCGACTGGAAGCTCGAGACCGACCCCGAGCGGACCAGCGAGGTGGAGGTGCGCTTCATCGCCGAGGGGCCCGAGCGGACGAGGGTCGAGCTCGAGCACCGCAACCTCGAGCGCCACGGCGAGGGCTGGGAGGGCATGCGCGACGCGGTCGGATCGCCCGACGGCTGGCCCGCCGGCCTGCGGGACTACGCTCAGCGGGCGAAGGCCTAAGATGCCGCGAGCGGGGCCCGGGATTCTCCCGGGCCCGCTCGCTCCCCTCACCGCGTGATCCGGCCGATCAGCGTCATGTGCTCGTGGTCGGCGGCGTCCTCCACGAAGCTCCCGAGCCCGTGCCCGCGCGCCTTCGCGTAGGCGCCGGTCCCGTACTTCACCTTGAAGCGCGCCACCCCGGTGAACGAGGCCTGGGCCAGGTCGCCCTTGCCGTCCTGGCAGGACTCGCCCCATATTGCGAGGACGAGCCGGTCGGGCGAGCCCGCGCCGAGCACGATCTCCGAGTCGATCGGGGCGCACAGGCCGCCCTCGCCGTTCGGGAACGCCTCGCCGACCCGCAGGTGGACCGTCCCGCCATAGGCGCCGGTGCCGAGCGTGCCGCGGAACGCGCCGTCCGCGATCTGGAGGTCGCAGACGCCGCCCGGACAGCCGGCGGGGTCCTTGACCGTGTCCTCGCCGCGCACGACGAGGCGCTCGCCGACGGAGCGCGGGTCCTTTCCGTGCCCCGCGGCGCTCGCGGCGCTCGTCGCAACGGTCAGGGCGAGCGCGGCCGCCACCAGGGCGAGCGCGGCGAGCGCGGCCGGCAGCCGGCGTGATTTCGTTGACGTACACATGCTGTTCTCCTGAAGAAGGCCCTCGTCGCGAGGGCGTTGTCGGTTGCATGAGCAGCATGCGCCGTGCGGGCGCCTACGCCATCGGCGTAACCACCTAACCCGCCTCGTGATCAGCGCTCCCGGCGGCTCGGACGAGCTCCACGCGCGAGCGCACGCCGAGCTTGCCGTAGATGTTGCGCAGGTGGGCCTCGATCGTGCGCGGGCTCAGCACGAGCTCGTCGGCGACCTCGCGGTTCGTGCGCCCGCCCGCGACCAGCCTCGCGATCTCGCGCTCGCGTGCGGTCAGGGGCGCGAGCGGACCGTCGGAGCGCTCGCGCGCGGGCCGCAGCACCCGGTGGCCGAGCCGGCGCAGCTCGCGCACGGCCTCGTCGCGCCGGCGGCGGGCGCCGAGCGCGTCGAGGCGGGCCTCGGCGTCGACCAGGGCGTCGATGGCGGGCCGCCGTTCGCCGGCGGCAGCCAGCGCGAGCCCCTCGGCGAGCCGTGCGCGCGCCTCCAGGAGCGGCATGCCGGCGGCGGACGCGCGCGCGGCGCCGGCCGCCCCGGCGGACGCGCGCGCGGCGCCGGCCGCCCCGACGGCCGCGCGGGCGGCGCCGGCCGCGTCGACGGCTTCGCGCGCGCGCCCGCGCGCGAGCTCCACCAGGGCGCGCGCAACGCCGGCCGCGGCCGCCGCGGCCGCGGTTCCCATCCGGGCGGCCGCATCCTCGGCTGTCGCGAGCGTGCGCTCGGCGCCTTGGGAGTCGCCGCAGGCCAGCTGCGCCTCCACGAGGTCGGCGGCGGCCGAGGCGCGCTGGACCGGCAGCAGGCCGCCGAGGTCGTCGTCCCCGAACGACCCGCGCATGGCCTCGACGCCTTCGCCCGCGTTGCCGCCGGCGGTCAGCGCGTTGCCGAGCGCCCAGCCGGGCTGGCCGGCGGCGTGGAAGCCGGGCGGGGCGTCGATCTCGGCGGCCTCGCGGGCGTGGCGCAGGGCGGGCTGCACGTCGCCGGCGGCGAGGCACGCGGACGACAGCGCGCTCTCGGCCCACAGCAGCATTCGCGGCACGCCGGCCAGCCGTGCGCGATCCAGCCCCTCCTCGGCCACGCCGCGCGCCTCGGCGATGCGCCCGAGCTCGATCAGCGTCGGCACCGACTCCACCGTGAGCAGCAGCAGCACGCTCTCGCGGCCGGTCTCCGCGGCTACCGCCAGGCCGCGCTCGAGGCCGGCGAGGGCCGGCTCGAGCTGCCCGAGCGCGTGGCGCGCGCGCCCCAGCATCCAGAAGGCCGGCAGGCGAGTGGCCTGCTGCTCGCCCGTCAGGCGCTCGAGCGCCGCGGCCGCCTCGTCCAGCGCGCCGCCGCCGCCGGACCCCTCCGCGCTCACGCGCGCCACCGCGGCGGCGGCGAGCGCGGCTGCCTCGAAGACCGGGTCGCCGATCGTGCGGGCGTCGTCACGGGCGTCGCTCGCCTGCGCCCGCGCCTCGTCCAGGTCGCGGGCGGCGAGCGTGGTCAGGCAGAGCGCCAGGCGCAGCCGGATGCGGTCGGGCGAGGCCTCCGCGGGCAGATCCCGAATCGCCACCTGCAGCCGCCGCCGCGCATCCTCCTCGAGACCCCACCACCACTCCGCGTTCGCGACCGCGACCGTCAGCCTCAGCCTGTCCTCGGCGTCCGCGGTCTTCACGGCCTCGAGGAGCGTCTCGTGCGTGCCGAGCCAGTCGCCCGCCGCGGCCTGCGCGTCGGCGAGCTCGACCTGCATCCGGGTGCGCCGGCGGCCGCTCTCGTCGCGCAGGAGGCGAAGGGCGGCGGCGTGGAAGCGCGCGGCCACCGCCGGGGCCGGCGACTGAAGCGCCTGGGCTGCGCTCGCGAGCAGCTCGATCGCCTCCAGGTCGCCCGGATGGGCGGCGTGCTCCACGTGGTGCGCGCGCTCGGCGGGCGAGGCGCCTCGACGCCCGAGCGCCGCGGCCGCGCGGGCGTGCGCCCCGAGGCGCCAGCCCTGCGGCGCCGCCTCGTAGACGGCGTGACGGACGACGGGATGGCGGAACGCGAACAGGCGCGCCGGCCCTGCCGGCCGCACCAGCGCGGCGGCGAGCAGCTCGTCGAGCGCGTCGAGGCCGGCGGTCTCTGAGAGCTCGGCGACCTCGCAGGCGAGCGCCGGCTCGAACGGGTCACCCGCCACCGCGGCCGCGTCGAGCGTGCGCCGCGCGGTCGGCGCGAGCGCCGCGAGCTCCGCGTCGAGCGCGGCCGCGACGGCCGCGGGCACGCCGCCCTCCCCGACCGCACCGGCGCGCGCGCCGGAGCCACCGCCGCGGGCGAGCTGCTCGAGGTAGAACGGGTTGCCGCCCGCCTCGGCGAAGATCGCCCCAGCCGCCTTGCCGACAAGCTCGGCCGCCTCCGCCTCGCTGAGCGGGCCGAGCGCGAGCCGGGTCAGGCCGCCCTCCCGCAGCGCGGCCGAGAGCGCCGCGGCCGCCGGGGCGGGCACCCCGCCCTCGCGGGCCGCCGTCGCGAGCAGCACGCGGCCGTCCGGCGGCCGCCGCAGGAGCGCCGCGAGCGCGTCGAGCGACGCCGGGTCGGCCCAGTGCACGTCGTCCAGGCACAGCACGAGCGGCCGCGCGTCGGCCAGCCGCTCGAGGAGGTCGCGCAGCGCCCGGTGGCTGCGATGGCGGTCGCCCGGCGCCGGCGTATCGGCGAGCGCGGCGAGCGCCGGGATCGCGCCGGCCAGCGCGGCGGGATCGGCCAGGCCCATGCGCGAGAGCCGCCGCTCGCCGGTTTCGGCCAGGTGGCGATCGAGCGCGTCGGCCCAGAGCGCGTAGGGGAGATCGGCCTCGAACTCGGAGGCGCGCCCGGCGAGCACGGTGTGGCCGGCGGCCTCCGCGGCCACGCCGAGATGTGCGAGCAGCCGCGACTTGCCGATGCCGGGCTCCCCCTCGATCGCGAGCGCGCCGCCCGTCCCGCCGGCCAGCGCCGCGAGGGCCGACGCGATCGCGTCGCGCTCGGCGGCGCGCCCGACCAGGTCCGCCTCGTGTCCCGATCGCACGCCGCGATTGTCGCCCAGACGATGGATAGGTGGATGCACCGATGGCGGGCGGCGGTGCCGGGCCGACACTGAGGGCATGAGACACGAAGGAATCCATCCGGCGGTGCGAATCGGCCACGTCCACCTGCGGGTCGGGGACCTGGACCGCGCGCTCGGCTTCTACCGCGACGCGCTGGGGCTGGGCGTGGTCGCCGACGGCCGCGAGGCCGGCATCGACGCCGTGTTCCTGGCGGCGGGCGACTACCACCACCACGTCGCGCTCAACGCGTTCGAGAGTGCCGGCGGCGGGCCGCCGCCTGCCGGGCACACCGGCCTCTACCACCTCGCGCTGCTCTACCCGGACCGGCGCGAGCTCGGCCGCGCGCTGGAGCGGCTGGTGCACTGCGGCTACCCGGTCGAGCACGCGACCGACCACGGCGCGACCGTCTCCGTGTACCTCTCGGACCCCGACGGCAACGGCGTGGAGCTGTACTACGACAGGCCGCGCGCGGACTGGTTCGGGCCCGGCGGCCGCCCGGTCCTCAAGGCCGAGCGCTTCAACTACCGGCGGCTACTGCCGGCGCCAGAAGCGGCCGCGCGGCCAAGCCCTTGACCACGAGCCGCCCGACGACGAACCCGAGCGCGGTGACCGCGAGCCCGGTGGCGATGTCGAACACGTAGTGGTTGCCGGTCGCCACGACGGAGAGCGACACGATCGGCCCCCACATGAGGGCGAGCACCTTGGCCCAGCGCGGCTTGACCGCGTAGGCGACCGCGACGCCGACGGCGACGGCGAACCCCACGTGGAGGCTCGGCACGGCGGCCAGCTGGTTGTAGAAGATCGTCGAGCGGCCGGTGAGCTGGACGGTGGCCTGCTGGCTGACGGTGTCGGCGATCCCGAGTCCGGCCAGCCGCGGCGGCGCGACCGGGAAGAGCGCGAACACCGGCACGGCCAGCAGCCAGGTCGCCACGACCGTGTTGCGCAGCTGGCGGTAGAGCGGAGGCGAGCTGCGGTAGAGCCACACGAGCGTGGCCGGCACGACCACCAGCTGGGCGGCGAGATAGAGGTTGCTGAGCGTGAACGAGATCGGGGCGGCGTCGAGCGCGCCCTGGACGGAGCCCTCGACCGCCACGCCGGCGTCCTGCTCGAGGCCGTAGATCCAGCGGGCGTGGTCCTTGGCCGCGGGGAGGTCGCCGACGAAGACCCAGCGGGCCACGTTGTAGACGACGTAGGCGGCGAGGAAGAGGAGCAGCTCGGTGCGCCAGCCGCGTGAGGCCTGGCGCCCGGCGGCGGCCGCGCGGCCGGTCCAGCTGCGGGGGTGGACGGCGGTGGTCATGTGAGGCCTCCGCTGAGGTCGCGCCTGACGGCGTCCGCGAGCAGCGCCTGCATGCGCGCTATCTCGCGCCGGTACGCCTCGCGCCGGCGGGAGCCGCCGCTGTCGGGAAGCCGCTCCTGCTCGGCGACCAGCCTGCGGATCCCGTCGAGGAGGCGGATGACCTCGGGGCTGAAGCGACCCCGTCTCGCTCTTCTGCTCTGGGACTGGGAATCCGGCATGCATCGAGGGTCCCAGGAGGGAGGCGGAACCCCCATGGGGTCTGCACGCATCCGCGAGTTCGGATAACCGCACCACGAGTGTGATCGCGGTCACACGCGCGACGTGACGCGCCCACGACCGCGGCGGCGTAGGATGAGCCGCGGATGTGGGACACGGCGAACGGCGTGGCCGACGCCATCGAGGGTGCGGTCGCCGGCGTCGTGGAGGACATCGGCGGCGCGGCGCCCGGATGGCTGCTGCTCGCCGTGGCCCTCCACCTCGCCAACCAGCTTGCGCGGGGACGCGGCTGGTGGTCGGTCATCGCCCTCTCGTGCCCCGCCGGGTCGTGGCCTCGCCGCCGGGACGCGATCGGCGCCTGGGTCGCCGGCGCCGGGATCGGGGGCGTGCTGTCGGCGCGCGGCGGCGACGCCGGCCGGCTCGTGCTGCTGCGACCGCGCGTGCCGGACGCGGGCTACCCGCGGCTCGCCGGGACGATCGTGGCCGAGGGCGTGGGGGAGGCCGTGCTCGGGATCGCGTTCATGGCCCTGCTGCTCGTCGGCGGCAGCGGATCCATACCGGGCGCCGGCGCGTGGTCCTCCGCCTGGATGGTGCCGGCCCTCGTCGCGGTGGTCGCCGCGCTCGTGCTCTTCCGCTCGCGGTTCGGGCGGGTGCGGCGGCTGACGGCCGAGGTGGCGCGGGGCTGCTCGGCGGTCCGAGAGCCGCGTGCGTACGCGCGCGCCGTCCTCCCGTGGCAGCTTGCCAGCCGGCTGCTGCGGATCGCCTCGATGGCGTGCTTCCTCGTCGCCTTCGGGCTGCCGGCGACGCCGGGAACCGTCGGGCTCGTGATGCTCGCCCAGGGCGGCGGCAGGCTGCTGCCGCTGGCGCCGGCCTCGGTCGCGGCGACCGTCGCGGTCGTCGCCGCCGGCATGCCGAGCGCCACCGGCGCAGACGTGGGCACCGGCGCGGTGGCCGCGTTCGTGGTCGGCACGAGTACGGCCCTGACGCTGGTCGGCGTGGTGCTGGCGATCGTCATAGCCGTGTGCATGGCCGGCCGCCGCCGCATCCCGGCCGCCCACCACCTGCTGCGCTGGCGCGTGGCTCGGGCTTAGCTGGTTGATTCCGCGCTCAGGCGGTGTGGGCCGTGAGCGCGCGGCCCGTGTGGTGGCGCTTGAGCGTGAGCGGGTCTTTGCAGGTCCGGCAGGTCGACTCGGTGCGCTGAGCATGGACGCCGGGCTGCTGCGCCCAGCCCGCACGCACGAGCCGGTGAACTGCGGCCCCTGAACTGGGGCAATGAAGGGGCTGCGCCCGGACGGCGGCCGCCCGCGGCCCGGCCCGCGAAGCCCGGCCCACCCCCTGCTGATTGCTGCGGCAGCCGCTCCGCTGTCGAGTTGGTCCCCGTGACGGGGACCAACTCGACACTCGAGCCGGCCGCGGGCGCGTCCCGGCTGCCCGGGACCGCCGGCGGCGCGAGAACGGCGGCAACCAAGGGGATCCCGCCGGCGCCGGCAGTTGGGCGCGAACGGCACGGGTCGGCGGAGTGTGGGTGCTCTCGGTCAACCAGGGGTTGACCCAGACGCGCCACACTCGTAGGGCCGCGGAGGGATCCGGCGCGTCACCCCATGCGCCGACCGCGGGACCGGTCGCGGCTAGTAGAGCACACTCAACGCCAGGTGCGCCGCGATCGCGAGCACCGCGAGCCTGCCGCCGATCGCGAGCGCGCGGCGCACGCGCGGGGTCAGCCAGCGTCCGGCGTGCCCGGCCGCCAGGGTGAGCGCCAGGTGCCACGCGGCGGATGCGGCGCCCACGCCCGCGACGAACGCCGCCGCCGACAGTGCCCCGCCGAGCGACAGGGCCGTGGCGACCGCCGCGAACGACACGATCGTCAGCGGGTTCGCCATCGTGACCCCAAGGAAGCGGAGGTAGTTGCGCTCGGGCGGGTCGCGTTGCGGCTCGGCCGCGGCGCCGGCGCCGGCCCCACCGCCGCGCGAGCGCGCCACCGCGACCAGGCCGGCGACCGAGATCGCCGCCAGAGCACCGGCCGCGACCAGGCGCAGCTCGGCCTCGTGAGCCGCGAGCGCCGCGTTCGCGGCGCCGCCGGCGGCGCACGCCACGGCCGCGAAGGTGAGGTCGGCCGTCGCCACGCCCATCCCGCCGGCCACGCCGGCCCGCGGCCCGCCGACCACCGAGGCCTCCACCAGCAGCAGGCTCACGGCGCCGATCTGCATCGCGATGGCGAGCCCGGCGGTGAGCCCGGCGAGCAGGGCGGCGGTGGGGTCCATGGCAAGTGCCTTGGTAGCAACCCCGGCCGCGTAAACGCAAGCCAGAACCGGCGGAAACTGCGATACTCGCGGTGATCGACACGATCGACGGTGAGATCCTCAGGGTGCTCGGCGAGGACGGGCGCCTCTCCTGGCGCGATCTGGGCGCCGCGGTCGGCCTCAGCGCGAACGCCGCGGCGGACCGCGTCCGCCGCCTCCGGGAGGCCGGGGTGATCACCGGCTTCGCCGTGGTCGTCGACCCCGCTGCGGGCGGGCGCCGCCTCGAGGCGCTGGTGGGCGTGACCCTGCAGCCGGGGACCGACTCGGACGAGTTCGCGGCGGCCGCGGCCGAGCTGGAGCCCGTGACCGAGGTCCTCCACCTCGCCGGAGCGCCCGACTACCAGCTGCGCGTCGCGTGCCGCGACACGGCGGAGCTAGACCTCCTGCTGCGCGTCCTGCGCCTCAAGCTCGGCGCCTCCGACACGGAGACGAAGATCGTGCTGCGCTCGGGGCCGGCGGAGCGGGTCCTCTAGTCGCTCGGGCGGTACCCCGAGCAGAGCACGCGCATCCAGCCGATGCGGCCGTCGCGCGGCTCCACGTAGGCCTGCTGGTCGACGAGGAAGCGGCCGTCCGGGTTCGTCACGCTGAGCCGGTAGCCCACGCGCTCGCGGTCCACGACCATGTCGGACTCGAGCTGCACGAGTCCCCGGATCTCGTCGGAGTCCTCGAACCACCGCGTGAACAGCACGCTGAGCACCTCCTCCGGCCCCTCCGGCTTCCAGGTCCGGCTGGGCGTCATCGCGCGAAAGTCGATCTCCGGGTGCATCAGGTCGAGCAGCCGGGCCGAGTCCTTTGCCGCGAGCGCGCGCGCGAACTCGGCGCCGAGGGTGTCTGGGTCGCTCATCGCTTCCTCTCCGCCTCCTCGATCAGGGCGCCCAAGTGCTCGAGCGCCTCGCTGTGCGGCGCCTCGCGCTCGGTCACGCCGGCCAGCAGCTCGATCTCGATCCCCTCGAAGATGTTGGCGGTGAGCGTGGCCAGGATGCGCGGCGGCAGCGGCAGCTCCAGGCCGAGCTCGTCCGCCCACTCCGAGAAGACCGAATCGAGCAGGTTGCGCCACCCGCCCATCGCCTCGCGCCAGAGGCCGGCCAGCTCGGGGTCGGCGAGGCCGGCGGACCAGAGCTCCCACAGCACGCGGACATAGCCGGAGCGCACGTCGTCCTCGAGGTAGCCGCAAGCGGTGCGCCACTTCTCGGACAGCGGCTCCGGCCCGGCGTAGAGGCGCCGCTGGCGCTCGAGCAACTCCTCGTTCTGGCGCTCGAGCACGGCGGCGAGGAGCTGCTGCTTGCCGCCGAAGTGGTAGTGCACGAGCGAGAGCTGCGTGTCGGCCCGCTCGGCCACCGCGCGCGTGCTGGTCGCCGCGTAGCCGCGCTCCACGAGCAGATCGAGCGTCGCGTCGATGATGCGCTGCTTCGTCGCCTCCCCGCGCACCGCCCTGCCGTCGAGCCCACTTGACACGCGGGCATCGTAGCACTAAATTGGTCGATCGACCGACCAATTGTCTGACAAAGGAGCTACAATCCCATGCCATACGTGACCATCAAGCTGATCGAGGACGCATTTGACGCCGACGAGAAGCGCGAGATGATCGAGAAGGTGACCGACGCGATGGTTGAGGTCGAGGGCGAGGTCATGCGGCCCCTCACCTGGGTCGTGCTCGAGGAGGTCAAGAGCGGCGACTGGGGCATCGCCGGCGAGAGCAAGACCGCCGAGGACATCCGCACGCTGCGCGCCGGAGCCGCCGCCTAGCAAGATGGCCGTCGTCGCGGACACCGCCCCAGCCGCCTCTCGCGCCCTTTCGCCGGCCGAGAGCGGCCACGCCTCCTCGGGCGGTGTCCGCATCGGCTACGAGGTGTTCGGCGAGGGGGGGCAGACCCTGCTCCTGCTGCCGCCGTGGGCGATCATCCACTCGCGCTTCTGGAAGCTCCAGGTCCCGTACCTCGCGCGCTACTTCCGGGTCGTCACGTTCGACGCGCGGGGCAACGGGCGCTCGGACCGACCCGAGACCGCCGACGATTACGGCCCGCGGAGGACGGCCGCCGACGCGCTCAGCGTGCTCGCCGCGGTCGGCGCCGACGACTGCGTGTTCGTCGCCCACTGCGGGACGGCCGCCGCCGCGCTGCTGTTGGCCGCCGAGAACCCGGACCGGGTGCGTGGCGCCGTGTTCATGTCGCCGGCCCTGCCGATCACCCCGCCGCGCCCCGAGCGCACCGGCTTCCCGTTCAACGAGGTGCTCGACACGGACGAGGGCTGGGCGAAGGCCAACCGCCACTACTGGGCGCGCGACTACGACGGCTACCTCGAGTTCTTCTTCGACCGCTGCTTCTCCGAGCCGCACTCGACGAAGCAGCGCGAGGACGCGATCGACTGGGCGCACGAGACGACGCCCGAGACGATCGCGCTCACGCTGGACGCGAAGGATCTCGACGAGCCGACGATGTACGAGCTGCTCGGCCGGCTCCGCTGCCCGCTGCTCGTCACCCAGGGCGACGAGGACCTGCTGGTCCCCGCCGACCGAGGGGCGAAGTTCGCCGAGCTGACGGGCGCGGAGCGGCTGGACCTCGACGCCGTCGGCCACTGCCCGCAGGGCCGCCACCCGGTGAGCTTCAATCTCGTCGTCCGGGACTTCGCCGAGCGCGCCTACGGGCGCCCGCCGGGGCCGCCGCCGTGGCGCCGCGCGATCCGCCGGCCGAAGCGGGCGCTGTACGTGTCGTCGCCGATCGGGCTCGGGCACGCGTGGCGCGACGTGGCGATCGCGCGCGAGCTGCGCGCCCTCGAGCCCGGGCTCCAGATCGACTGGCTCGCCCAGGAGCCGGTCACGAGCGTGCTGGAGGCGTGCGGCGAGCGGGTCCACCCGGCGAGCGAGCTGCTGGCGAACGAGTCGCGCCACATCGCGGCCGAGTCGCGCGAGCACGAGCTGGACGTCTTCCAGGCCTGGCGGCGGATGGACGAGATCCTGCTGGCCAACTTCATGCTGTTCCACGACGTGGCCGGCGCCGAGAACTACGACCTGTGGATCGGCGACGAGGCGTGGGAGCTCGACTACTACCTGCACGAGAACCCCGAGCTGAAGACGGCGGCCTACTGCTTCCTGACCGACTTCGTCGGCTGGCTGCCGATGCCCGAGGGCGGCGAGCGCGAGGCGCGGCTGACCGCGGACTACAACGCCGAGATGATCGAGCAGATCGCCCGCTTCCCGCGCGTGCGCGACCGCGCGATCTTCGTCGGGTCGCCCGAGGACGTGGTGCCCCACGGCTTCGGCGAGGGCCTGCCGGAGATCAGGCCGTGGGTCGAGGAGCACTTCGACTTCAGCGGCTACGTGCTCGCGCCGGACGCCGGCCCGCCGGTGGACCGCGAGGCGCTGCGGGCGGAGCTCGGCTACCGGCCGGACGAGCGTGTGTGCGTGGTCACCGTTGGTGGCTCCGGCGTCGGGACGAACCTGCTCACGCGCGTGATCGAGGCGCTGCCGGAGGCGCGGCGGCGGGTGCCGGAGCTGCGGATGCTCGTGGTCTGCGGTCCGCGAATCGACCCGGCGTCGCTGCCCGCGGTCGACGGCGCCGAGGTCGTCGGGTACGTGCACGGCCTGTCGCGGCACCTGGCGGCGTGCGACGTCGCGGTCGTGCAGGGCGGTCTCACGACCTGCATGGAGCTGACCGCTGCGAAGCGGCCGTTCATCTACTTCCCGCTGAGGCGGCACTTCGAGCAGAACCTCCACGTGCGCCACCGGCTCGAGCGCTACGGCGGCGGCCGGTCGATGGACTTCGACACGGCCACGCCGGAGTCGATCGGTGACGCGATCGCCGCCTCTCTCGGCGAGGCGCCCGCCCCGGCGGACGTCGAGCGCGACGGCGCCGCACGGGCGGCGCGGATGATCGCGAGTCTGCTCTGAGCGGCATGGATTCGAATGTCGGGGCCGGCTTCACGCCGTTCCAGACCGACGCGGGCGCGGCGGTCCGGCTCGCGGTCGCCGCCGAGGAGCTCGGCTACGCGCGGTTCGGAACCGCCGAGGGATGGACGCACGACGCGGTCGTGCTTCTGACCGAGATCGCCGGCGCCACCTCGCGGATGGGGATCGCCGCCACGGTGCTCCCGGTGTGGAGCCGCTCTCCGGGCGCGATCGCGATGGCGGCGGCGAGCCTGCAGCGAGCGTCCGGCGGACGCTTCCTGCTCGGGCTCGGCGCGGGCAGCCCGCCGCTGGCGGAGGGGCTGCACGGCATGACGTGGGAGCGGCCGGTCGCGCGCATGCGCGAGACGCTCGTGGCGGTGAGGGCGCTGCTCGACGGCGAGCGCCTGCCGCTCGACCGCGACGGCGTGAGACCGCTGCGGCTCGGCCTGCCGCCCGAGGAGCGCGTGCCGATCCTGCTCGCCGCGCTCGCGCCGGCGTCGGTGCGCCTCGCCGGGGAGCTTGCCGACGAATGGCTGCCGTTCCTGTGGGCGCGCTCGCGCCTGGACGACGGGCGGGCTCTCCTCGCGGAGGGCGAGGCGCGCGCCGAGGGCACGACCGCCACGCGGGTCAGCGCCAGCGTGCCGCTCGCCCTCGCCGAGGACGAGGAGACGGCGAGGCGGATCGCGGCCGGCTGGCTGCTCGCGTACCTCACCCGCATGGGGCCGTTGTATCCGCGCACCCTGCGGGACGGCTTCGGGTTCGCGCGCGAGGTCGACGCCCTGCTCGAGGCGAACGCCGGCGGCGACGGGTTGCCCGAGCTGCCGGCCGCGGCCGAGCCGCTCGCCCGCGAGGTCACGCTGATGGGCACCTACGACGAGGCGCCGCAGCTCGCCCGGGCCTGGCTCGAGGCCGGCGCCGACTCCGCGGACATCGTGCTGCCGCCCGGACTGCCCGAGCCGCAGCTGCGCGAGATGCTCGAGGCGGCCGCGCCCGTGGGCGCTACTTCCCCACCACCAGCCTGACCCTTGTCCCGGCCTTGCGCCTGGCGTGGGCGCGGGGCTTCGACGAGAGCACCCTGCCCCTGCGGGCCCTGCCCTTCCGCTTCTTCGTGATCTTGCCGACGCGACAGTGGGCGCGCTTCAGGAGCCTCCGGGCCGTCTTCAGCTTCTTGCCCTTCAGCTTCGGCACCACGCACCGCTTCGCGGGCCTGGCGGGCGCCGCCGGGCAACCGTTCGCGGCGCCACCCGACGTGGTCGGGCAGGCGTCGGAGGCATCCGGCCGGCCGTCGTTGTCGTCGTCCGGGTCGCAGGCGTTGCCCAGGGCGTCGCCGTCGCTGTTCGCCTGGTCCGGGTTGACCGCCGCGGGGCAGTTGTCCGGCGCGTCCGGCACGCCGTCCCGGTCGCCGTCGGGCGGACCGCCGCCGCCGCCGCCGTTGACGCTCTCGCAGTCGGCGTTGCCGTCGTCGCCGTCGGCCGTGACGGCATCGACGCCGGTCTGGCAATCCACGAAGTCGGCGCTGCCGGGATCGCCGGCGACGTTGACGAGGTCGTTGCCGGCGCCGACGAGGATCTCGTTCCTGGCGCCGTTGCCGGTCACCGCGTCGCTGCCGGAGCCGGTGTCCACGTCCTCGACGTGGCGGATCGCGTCGGCCTCGCCGGCCTCGCCCTGGACCGCGGTGATCGCGCGCAGGTCGATCGACACGCCGGCGGTGCGGGTCTCGTAGGAGACCGAGTCGGCGTCGGCGGGGCCCTCCGGCTGGCTGGCGGCGCACGGTGGGCCCGTCGAGCACGGACCGCCGTCCAGGACGTCCGGGCCGATCTGCCCGGTCTCGTCACCGTCGACCAGGACGTCGGATCCCGGGCCGCCGAACAGCTTGTCGCTCCCCGGCCCGGGCCCGCCCTCGAGCGAGTCGTCGCCGGCGGCGCCGTCCAGCACGTCGTCACCGGCATCGCCGGTCACGACGTCGGACCGGGTGCTGCCGCCGAAGAAGTCGTTGCCCGGACCGAGATCGGCGGCCACCGGGTCGAGCGGGTTGACCACGTTCCCGTCGTAGCCGACCCGCACCGCGTCGTTGCCGCCGCCCATGTGGAACTGGAGGCGGACGACGAACGGGTCCGGCATGCGGGCGCAGGTGGCGACCTTCTTCGCGGCGTCGAGGCTGCACCCCGCCGCGCTGTCGAACTCCTCGGTGCTCGTGAGGACGTAGTCGGTGCCACTCAGGCCCACCGTCAGGTCATCGGCGACGTCGTCCCCCGTGACCGTCAAGGCGCCGGCGCCGTTCTGCACGTCCATCGCCGCCACCGCCGATGGCGCCGCCGCCAGCACCGATACGAGGAGCGTCAGGGTCGGCAGCAGGATGCGGCGCGGACGAACCATGCAGGCGCGGAACCCTAGCCGCAGGTGCGAGGCACACCACCCCTAGTGCGGCTGGCGACCGCGCCAAACCGCATATAGGTTGGGCGGGGACCCGCTCAGCGAGCGGTCCACCGGTACGTGCCCACCCGATGACTCGCCTGCGCATAGCGCTACTTCTCAGCGTTCTCGTCGCCATCCTGGCGGCCGTGCCGTCGACTGCTTCGGCGGCGACCTGCTCGCTGCACTGGGTCGGCCCGACGACCAACGACAACTGGGCGACCCCTGGTAACTGGGACAGGGGTCGGATACCCATCTCAACGGACACCGTATGCATCGCTGCCGGGAAGACGGTGACCCACTCGTCTGGCGACGACGACATCGCGTTCTTGGTGGCGGACGGGCAGCTCACGCTGAGCGGCGGGGAGCTGGACCTGACCGGGACGAGCGAACCCTCGACCGCGACCGACTTCACCCTGACGGGCTCCGGCGTGGTCGGCGGAGCGGGGCAGCTGAACCTTTCCGGCGCGAGCAACTTCTGGTCCGGCGGGGAGATGAACGGCGCCGACGGCGGTGTGACGACGGTCCTCGCGGCCGCGACCCTCCACCAGACCCAAAACAACGTGACCTTGACCAACGGCCGCCGGCTCAACGTAGCCGGCGCGCTCACGCTCGAGGCAAACACGAGCGTCATCCAGGCGGGGACGCCGTCGCTCGTCGCGATCGCCCCCACGGGCCTGTTGCGGCGCATGACGGCGACCGGCGGAGTCGCCTTCAGTCCGGCGCTCGAGAACGACGGGGTCGTGCATGCGGACAGCGGGACGCTCAACCTGAGCGGCGGCACCGGGGCGGGCAGCTCGTCGGGCGACTACGGCGCGCCGGCCCCCGGCGGCCAGGTGATCTTCAGCAACGGGACGCACACGCTCGCGGGCGCGCGGCTGCTGGGAGGCGTGAACATCAGCGCCGGGACGGTGAACGTGCCGGCCGGTGCGACCGTCACCTCCTCCGGGCCGAACACGCTCAGCGGCGCGGGGACGATCGGTGGCACGGGCAACTTCAACATCATCAGCGGCGTTTTCACTTGGTCTGGCGGGACGATGGACGGCGGCAACACGGTGCCCGGCGGTGCGACGAACGTCGCGGCGGGTGCGACGCTCCGCCAGACCAGCGGCAACGTCGTACTGCAGAACCGGCGTCAGCTGAACGTGGCGGGCAGGTTCACGCTCGACAGCAATACGTCGGTGATCTCGGCCGGGTCGACGCCGCAGGTCACGGTCACCGCCGGCGGGCTGATGGAGCGCACGACGACGAGCGGCGGCGTCGCGTTCAATCCGCCGCTCGAGAACGACGGGGTGGTCCACGCCGACAGCGGCACGCTCAACCTGAGCGGGGGCACGGGCCCCGGCACGTCGACGGGCGACTACGGCGCCGCTGGCGCCGGTGGCGAGATCAACTTCAGCAACGGGGTCCACGCGCTCGCCGGCGGCGCCCGGCTCCTCGGGCACGCCCATGTGACGGCAGGGACCGTGAACGTGGCGGCCGGTGCCACCGTGACCTCGACCGGCCCGAACTCACTCGGTCCGAGCGGGACGATCGGTGGCACGGGCAGCTTCGACATCGCGAGCGGTGTCTTCACGTGGTCGGGGGGGACGATGGACGGCGGCAACACGGTGCCCGGCGGCGCCACGAATGTCGCGGCCGGGGCGACGCTGCTGCAGACGAGCGGGAACGTCGTGCTGCAGAACCGGCGTCAGCTGAACGTGGCGGGTACGTTCACGCTCGACAGCAATACGTCGGTGATCGCGGCGGGGTCGACGCCGCAGGTCACGGTCAACCCCACAGGGCTGCTCCAGCGGACGACCGCGACGGGCGGTGTGGCGTTCAGCCCGCCGCTCGACAACAACGGCGTCGTACACGCGGACAGGGGCAGCCTGAACCTCAGCGGCGGCACGAGCGCCGGCGGATCGGCCGGGACCTACGGCGCGCCGAGCGCCGGCGGCGAGATCAACTTCAGCAACGGAGTCCACGTGCTCGTGGGCGGAGCGCGGCTGCTCGGTCATGCCCACGTCACCGCCGGGACGCTGACGGTGCCGGCGGGCTCCACGGTCACCTCGACCGGCCCCAACTCGCTCGGCGCGAGCGGCACGATCGGTGGCGTGGGCACCTTCGACATAGCGAGCGGCGTGTTCACGTGGTCAGGCGGGACGATGGACGGCGGCAACGTCGTGCCCGGAGGCGCCACGAACGTCGCGGCGGGGGCGACGCTCCGGCAGACGTCCGGCAACGTGGTTCTGCAGAACCGGCGCGAGCTGAACAACGGGGGTACGTTCACGCTGGACAGCAACACGTCGGTGATCGCGGCCGGATCGACGCCGCAGGTGACCAACACCGGTCTGATGCAGCGCACGACCTCGGTCGGCGGTGTGGCCTTCAACCCGCCGCTCGACAACCAGGGCACGATCGACGTGCGCAGAGGGACGCTCAACCTGAACGGCGGGCTCACGGAGGGGGCCGGCGCGACCCTCCGGGTGCTCATCACGAGCACGGCGGACTTCGGAAGGATCGGGCTGTCGGGAACGCCGGACCTGGCGGGCACGCTCGCGGTGGACACGGCGCCGTCCCCGCTCCTCGCCGTCGGGAACCAATTCAACGTCATCACCTACAACGCCCACACCGGGACGTTCGCCACCGTCAGCGGGCTGTCCGGCGGCGCGGCGGAATACGGCCTGGCGTACGGGCAGTCGGCGGTCACGCTGACCGTCACTGGATTCGTCGACACGACGCCGCCGCCGGCTCCCACGATCACCACCGCTCCGCCCGCCACGACGACCGATCCTGACGCGATCTTCAGCTTCGCGTCGCCGGAGCCGGGGGTCACTTTCGCCTGCCGGATCGACGGTGGTCCATTCGAGGCGTGCACGTCGCCGAAGAGCTACGCCGCGCTGGCGGCGGGCACGCACACGTTCGACCTCAGGGTCACGGACGCGGCCGGCAACGCTGCCGTCGCCAGCCGCAGCTGGACCGTCGAGGCCGCTCAGCAGCCGCCGAAGACCCTCGACGACCTGCCCGCCCCGAAGCTCGGCGTCGAGGCCAACGTGGAGCCGGTCAAGGGCACCGTCCTGATCGCGGTGCCCGCGGGCGGGTCGCGTGCCGGGTCGGGGCCGCATGCGTCGCAGAAGGGCCTCAAGTTCGTCCCGCTCCAGGAGGCGCGTCAGGTGCCGATCGGGTCGTTCCTCGACACGCGCAAGGGGACGGTGCGGCTCCAGAGCGCGACCGGCGCGGCCACGAACGTCTATCAGGGCGACTTCGCGGCCGGGCTGTTCCAGGTGCTCCAGTCGCGCAAGAAGCGCGACAAGGGGCTTACCGACCTCGTCCTCAAGGGAGGCAGCTTCAACCGCTGCAAGCCGAGCAGGCACGGAAAGGGCGCGCAGGCAGCCTTGAGCAAGAGGACGATCCGCCGGGTGCGCGGCAACGCGAAGGGCCGCTTCCGCACCCGCGGCAGACACTCCGCGGCGACCGTGCGCGGGACCAAGTGGATGGTCGCCGACCGCTGCGACGGCACGCTGACCCAGGTCACTCGCGGGAAGGTCGCGGTACGCGACTTCCGCCGCAAGAAGACCGTGCTCGTGAAGGCCGGCAAGAGCTACCTGGCGCGCGCGAAGCGCTAGCGGCGTTTCCGCCGGGCGACGCGTCTCCGCGGAAAACACCTCGAGCCCCGCTTGAGGGTTCCGGGCCGGCAGCCTAATGGCAGCGGTGCTTGGGACGGCGGGGAGGAGTCACCTGGCGCGGGGCGGGCGGTAGTGGCCGGCCCGGACTGAGGCGTACGCGTCCCGCGGAAACTCCTCGACCCCACTTGAGGCTTTCGGCTCCGGAGGCTCGGGCGAGGCGCGTCAGCCCTCTTCGCCCGTCAGCGACCGCAGCAGCGCGTCGAGCGTCCGCGCGGCCGCCTCGAATCGCTTCGCGCCCACCCGCTTCGCGTAGTCGGCCTCGATGTCGGCGATGATTGCGCGGGCCGTTCGCATCGCCTCCCAGCCGGCGTCGGTCAGGCAGATCAGCTTCGCGCGCCCGTCGCTCGGGTCGGGCCGGCGCTCCACGATGCCGAGCCGTTGCAGGTCGTCCACGAGCTCCGACATCGCCGGCAGCGTCATTCGCGCCTGCGTGGCGAGGTCCGTCAGGCGAGAGCCCTCCGCCTTGATGTAGGCGGTCACGTGCGTGTGCGGCACGCGCGCGTCCTCGAGGCCGGCGGCCACCAGCCGCTCGAACAGCTCCGTCTGGAACAGGCGCGTGAGCTGCACGAGCAGCTGGCCGAGATGGAGGCGATCGGTCGACAAGGTGCTTTGGTAGCCTAAGCTTAGGTAGCCTAACTTTACTCGGCCCAGAGTACCGACGGGAGCAGACATGAGCACGACGACCGCCACCGAGATCTTCAATCCGCGCACCGGCCAGCGCATGCGCTTCCTGGAGACGGGCCCGGAGCTGTTGCGGATCGAGTCGGTCAACCCGCCGAGCGCCGTAGCGGAGCCCGAGCACGTCCATCCGCGCCAGGAGAGCCGCGCCGAGGTGGTCGCCGGCACGCTGCTGTTCGTGGTCGACGGTGAGGAGCGGCGCGTCGGCCCGGGCGAGTCGATCACGATCCCCGCCGGGGTGCCCCACCACTTCCTGAACAACGGCGACGAGGACGCGGTCTCGCTCCAGGAGTTCCGCCCGGCGCTGCGCACCCGCGAGTTCTTCGAGGAGTTCTTCGGCCTCGCGCAGCGCGGCGAGCTGGACGAGCGCGGCATGCCGTCACTGCTGCGGTTGGCCGTGCTGGCGCCGGCGTTCGCCGACGAGATCCGCGTTGTCAGCCCGCCGTGGCCGGTGCAGCGCGCGGCGTTCGCCGTGCTCGGGCCGATCGCCCGCCTGCGCGGCCACCGCGTGTCACGATGAGGGCGATGGCCTACACGATGGCGGAGGCGCGGCAGGATCTGCTCGCGCGGATTGCCGAGGCGGCGAACGAACTCGGGTTCGCCGGCGCGTGCCTCGCCGAGGCTTACGAGCAGCTCGACGAGCAGAGCGCCGACCGCCTCGAGGATGCCTGTTACCGGCCGGTGCAGATGGCCTACGGCCGGGCGAAGCGCACGCGCGCCGAGTTCGCCGCCCGGCACGGGCTCGACGCGCGGGCCCCCGATGCGCCACCGGCCGGCCTGCCGTCCCAGGGCGCGGCCGGATTCGTCGGCCGCGCGGTCGAGGCGGTCGCTGAGGCCGACCGCATCCTCGCGGAGCTCCAGGACTCCATGCTGCCGGTGGAGGCGGGCGACGAGGAGCTGCGCGCCGGCCTCAAGGCCGTGCGCGAGCCGCTCGGCCGCGTGCCCGCTGCGGCGCGCGAGTTCCTGCGCGGGCTCGGTCGCTAGGCGGCTACGGAGGCACTGGTTCTCGGCCAACAGTCGATGGCCTGACAGTCGCCGAATCTGGGTAAGCCCGCCCTGGTACATCCGTCTGGGAGCAACTGCTCCCCATAGGAGGGGTTCATGACTGAAGTACGTCCTCGCAGGGGGCTGCTCGGCGCGGTATGCGCGCTGATCGCCTCTCTGCTGATCGGCGTGCCCACGGCCGCGGCGGCGGATCCGCCGAAACTCAAGTGGGAGGCTTGCGGCGACGCCGGCGCGCAGTGCGCCACGGCAAAGGTGCCCAAGGACTACGACTCGCCCGGCCGCGGCACGCTCAAGCTCGCGGTGGCGAAGTCACCGGCGACCGATCAGGCGCACAAGATCGGCTCGCTGTTCTTCAACTTCGGCGGCCCGGGGGCTCCCGCCGCCATCTACGTGGAGGCGTTCGGCGCGGACCTGTTCCCGGCGCTCAACGAGCGCTTCGACATCATCGGCATGGATCCGCGCGGAGTGGGCGACAGCCAGCCGTCGATCGACTGCCACGCCAACCAGGAGACCCAGGGCTTCTATTCGGAGCCGTTTCAGACGCCCGAGATCGTCGATCCGCCGACGCTCTTCCGCAAGGACCGGCGCTACATCAACAAGTGCATCAACGACAACCCAGGGATCCTGCCGTACGTCTCGACCGCCAACGTCGCCCGCGACATGGACGGGCTGCGCAAGGCGGTGGGCGACAACAAGCTCACCTACCTCGGGTTCTCGTACGGCACCTACCTCGGCGCCACGTACGCCAGCCTGTTCCCGAACAGGTACCGGTCGCTGGTGCTGGACGGACCGGTGGACGCGGACAACTTCGCGAACAGGCCGTCGAACGGGCTGCTCGAGCAGACGTCCGGCTTCGAGCGTGAGCTCGGCCGCTTCCTGCAGGCGTGCGCGGTCGACCAGGTGGCGTGCTCCGGCTTCGGCGGGACCGACCCGTGGGACGCGTTGGACCAGCTGATCGATCGTGCCGACCAGACGCCGATCCCGGCACCGAACTACGCGCCGGACCCGCGTCCGATCAAGGGCGACGACATCCGCGGCGCCGCGTTCGCGGAGCTGTACGCCAAGTTCCTCTGGGGCGACCTGGCCAAGGCGCTCGCGGACGCCGCCAACGGCGACGGCTCGGGCATCCGCCGGATGGTCGACGAGGACTGGTTCGGCCGCGATCCGGACACCGGTGAGTACAGCTCGTCCACCGACAAGTACTTCCTGATCACGGCTGCGGACCAGACGTACACGCACCGGAATCTCGACCGGTACTTCGAGCTGGGCGACCTGGCGTGGGGGATGTTCGACCACTTCTACGTCAACAACGGCTACTCCGAGCTCAACTACGGGCTCTACCCGATCCAGGGCCGCGACACGTTCAAGGGCCCGTTCCGGGTACCGGGCTCGTCGCCGACGATCTTGGTCGTCGACACGACGTATGACCCGGCGACGCCGTATCGCGGCGGGAAGCGCCTCGCGCGCGACCTCGGGCAGACGCGCCTGCTCACGATGCGCGGCGACAACCACACCGCGTATCAGGGCAACTCGGCGTGCATCGACGAGAAGGTCGAGGCGTACCTGATCAACCGCGAGCTGCCGCCGCCCGGCACGAGCTGCCGGCAGGAGGTGCCGTTCGAGGCGCCTCAGAGCGTGCAGGCGCTGCGAGCGGCTCCCGCCGTCGAGGCGAAGCTGCCGCACCCGCTGCACTCGCGCAGGCTGCACCGCTGACGCCTGTGGACCCGCCGCGGCTTCGCGCCGCGGCGGGTCCCGCCGTCCCCCGCGTGACACCTCCGCCCCGCCCGTGTTCCAACGGTCGGAGTCGAGGAAAGGACGTTTCATGCTGGGAAGGATTGCCAGGGTGCTGGTGGCCGTCGCGCTCGCCGCGGGCGCGATCGCCGTGTACGCGTCGGTGGCGGCCGGCGACAGCGGGCCGGGTCACGACGGCGACGACCACGGCGACCGCCACGACAACAGCGACCGCCACGACAAGGGCGACCGCCGTGACGACAAGGGCGACAGGGACGACGACAAGGGCGACCACCGCCACGGCGCGAAGGACCGCGACCGCGACGAGGGCGAACATCACAGGCGGCACCACTTCCGCCACCGCGACAAGCTGATCCGCGTGTCGCTGGCGCCGTCCGAGACGACCGACCCGACCTTCCACGGGGTCGCGCCCGGCGGAGCGCCCTGGGTGCTCGACCGCGGCGAGGTGCGGCTGAGGCTGCGCCACCACCGGTCCGGCGACGAGGGCAGGCTCGAGCTGAGGGTGCGCGGGCTCGTGATCCCCGACCCGCCCGGTGACGACACGCCCGGGCCTGTCGAGACGATCAGCGCGTCGCTCTACTGCGGCGCCGACGCGGACACCGCCGCGGTGGACACGACCGACCAGGTGCCGATCGACGACGACGGCGACGCCCGCATCCGGGACGACGACTTCACCGTCCCCGACACGTGCCTCGGGCCCGTGGTGCTCGTGCACCCGAACGGGATCGCGGCGGCGTACATCGCGGTGAGCGGCTGGCGCCTGTAGCCAAGCGCCGACGGTCGCGGGCATGACCGACCCCCCGCCCTCCCAGTGGGGGCGGGGGTCAGTCGGTCAGCCCGATGCGCCGGTCGAAGCCGGCCGGCGCGTGGATGTTGAACATCCGCACGGGCACGGAGCCGTCGTTGCGGAACCCGTGCTCCACGCCCGGCGGCACGAGCACGAACGTCCCCGGCGGGGCCTGCGCGCTGCCGTCGCCGAACGTGAACGTCATCTCGCCCTCGATGATGTAGAAGGCGTCGTCCTCCTCGGAGTGGACGTGCTGCTCGAGCTCGCGGCCGGCCGCGATCTCGATGATCCCGAACGTGAACCGGGGCGTGTCGGCCGTCCGGGCGAGGAACTCCACGTTCCCTATGCGATGTCCCTCGCCCGGCGGGACGACGACCGGCTCCGCCGCCTCAGTCATAGTCGGGATTCTGCTCCAGCCTGAACAGCTCCCGCGCCGCGAAGGCGGTGCCGGCGAAGTCGGAGAAGAGGCCGTCGACGCCGAGCCGGTAGAAGTTCAGGTACTCGTTGAGGGGGTTGCCGCCGTAGTCGCTCAGCAGGCGGAACCCCTCGTTGCGGAACGTCCACGTGTGGATCAGGAGACCGTGGGCGTGCGCGCGCTGGACCAGGTCGGTCGGCGGCACGAGCGTGCGGTCGGTCTCGTTCACGAGACCGTCGCCGTTCGCGTCGGCGACGGAGCCGTCCGGGTTCTTCGCGATCGCGCGCGAGCTCTGGATGTACGGCTTCCACGGGCCGATGCCGTCGGCGTACCTGCTGACCTCCCTGAGCCCGGCGTTTGTCGTGAAGTAGCCGAAGGTGCGGCTCATGAGCTCGGGGTCGCCGGAGACGGTCCAGTCGTACGGGCGGTCGAACGGCGGCGCGTAGGTGATCACGCCGTCCGGGTCGACGTCGTTCGCGTCCACCAGCTGCACGAGGCGCACGGGGGTCATCCGGTTCAGCTTCTTCAGGTTCGACTGCTCGAAGGACTGGATGAACACGGGCGAGCTGCGGTGGTTCCAGCCGGCCCGCTTCAGCGCGGCGACGAGCCTGCCCTCGAGCGGCAGCCCGAGGCTCTTGTGGTACGTCGGGTGCTTCGTCTCGGGGTAGATGCCGATCTGGCGGTGGTACTGCCTGGACTTGCGCTTCGCGAGGGCGATGACCTCCTCGAAGGTGGGGATCCTGAACTTGCCGTTGAACTGCTGCGGCCGCTCGGGGAACGGCTGGACGGCGCGCAGGGTCTTGATCTCGGCGAGCGTGAAGTCGGAGGCGAAGAAGCCGTGGTCGGGCGCCCCGTCGATCATCACGGTCTTCTCGCGGTCCGCGAACTCGGGATGGCTCGACACGTCGGTGGTGGCGATCAGGTTCGGCTCGTGCCGTGCGATCAGGTGGCCGTCCTTCGTCGCCACGAGGTCCGGCTCGATGTAGTCGGCGCCGAGCTTGATGGCGAGCGAGTAGCCCTGGAGCGTGTGATCGGGCAGGTAGCCGGCCGCGCCGCGGTGGCCGATCACGAGCGGTGACTGGTCGCGCGGGCCGCGGTCGTGCGCCCGCGCGACGGGCACGGCGAGGAGGAAGAGCACCACCCCCACGAACGCGATCCTCCAACCGGAACGGGTGGTCCTCATGACGCGGCCTCCTGAACTCGGGGGGTGTGCCGCGAACCTACCGGAAGTGCGCCAGCTTCTCAGGGTTGCGCACGATCCTGATCGCCTCGATGCGGCCGTCCAGCACGTCGATCGAGAGGACGTCCCAGATCGCGCCGTCCGGCGTCCGCAGGATGCGGCCCGGCTGGCCGTTGACCCTCACCAGCTGCAGGTCGAACGGCCCGAACCGGCGCTGCTTTCGCGTGATCTTGGAGATCACGCGGGCGACCCGCGCGGCGCCGTGGAGCGGGTGGCGGGCCGCGGCGATCCTGCCGCCGCCGTCCGCGTAGAAGACCGCGTCGTCGGCGAGCATCCGCTCGAGCGACGCGAGGTCGCCGTCCTCGGCGGCGGCGAGGAAGCGCTCGAGCAGGCGGTCGCGCAGCGCGGCGTCCGCGTCGAAGCGCGTGCGCTCGGAGGCGATGTGCTTGCGCGCCCGCGCGACGAGCTGCCGGCAGTTCGCCTCGTTGCGATCAACGATGTCGGCGATCTGCGAGTACTCGTAGTCGAAGACCTCGCGCAGCAGGAAGACGGCGCGCTCCACCGGCGTCAGCCGCTCGAGCACCACGAGGAACGCCTGCGACAGCGAGTCCGACAGCTCGAGGCGCGCGCCGGGGCCGGGCTGGACGTCCTCGATCAGCGGCTCCGGCAGCCACGTGCCGACGTAGCTCTCGCGGCGCGTCCGCGCTGCCCGCAGGAGGTCGATCGAGAGCCTGGTCGCGACGGTCGTGATCCACGCCATCGGCTCGGCTATGTCCCGGCCGGGGCGCGAGAGCCGCAGCAGCGCCTCCTGCACGACGTCCTCCGCGTCGGCGACGCTCCCGAGCATCCGGTAGGCGACGGCGAAGGCGCGGCGCCGGACCGCCTCGAGCTCCCGATCGGTTATGGCAACGGACACGGTCTCGCCTGCCGATGGTGATGCATCTCGATCCCATTGACGGCGCGCGGGTCAGAGATGTGACAGCCGGTTGCCGGTGGCGGCCGAGGTCGGCCCCCACTAGGCTCTCGGCTCCGATGGAACACGTGGACGTCCTTATCGTCGGCGCCGGCCTCTCAGGGATCGGCGCCGGCTGCCACCTCGAGACGACCTGTCCCGGCAAGACGTACGCGATCCTCGAGGCGCGGGAGTCGATCGGGGGCACCTGGGACCTCTTCCGCTACCCCGGCATCCGCTCCGACTCGGACATGTACACGCTGGGCTACGCCTTCCGGCCCTGGTCGGAGCGCAAGGCGATCGCGGACGGCCCGGCGATCCTGAAGTACGTCAAGGACACCGCGAGCGACTACGGCGTGGACCGCAGGATCAGGTACAACCACCGCGCCGTCGGCGCGCAGTGGTCCACGGAGGACGCGCGCTGGACGGTCGAGGCGGTGCGCACCGACACCGGCGAGACCGTGCGCATGACATGCGGCTTCCTGTTCATGTGCACGGGCTACTACCGCTACGACGAGGGATACACGCCCGACTTCTCCGGCATGGAGCAGTTCCGCGGCCGGATCGTCCATCCCCAGCACTGGGGCGGCGACGTGGACTACGCCGGCAAGCGCGTGGTCGTGATCGGCAGCGGCGCCACGGCCGTCACGCTCGTGCCGGCGATGGCCGAGACGGCCGAGCACGTGACGATGCTCCAGCGCTCGCCCAGCTACGTCGTGTCGCTGCCCGCGCAGGACCCGATCGCGAAGGCGGTGCGCCGGCTCCCGCCGAAGCTCTCGTACTCGATCGTGCGCTGGAAGAACGTGCTGATGACGATGCTGGTCTTCCAGCTCAGCAGGCGCAAGCCGCACCTGGTCAAGGGGATGATCCGCAAGGGGCTCGAGAAGCAGCTGCCGCCCGGCTACGACATCGACACCCACTTCAAACCCCGCTACAACCCGTGGGACCAGCGCATGTGCCTGGTGCCGGACGGGGACCTCTTCGGCGCGCTCCGCGACGGCAGCGCGTCGGTGGTCACCGACCGGATCGAGACGTTCACGGAGACCGGCCTCAGGCTCGAGTCCGGGACCGAGCTAGAGGCCGACGTGATCGTCACGGCGACCGGCCTCAACCTGCTGCCGCTCGGGGGCCTCGAGCTCGCGGTGGACGGCAGCGAGGTCACGATCTCGGAGACCATGGGGTACAAGGGCATGATGTTCAGCGGCGTGCCGAACTTCGCCGCCGCGCTCGGCTACACGAACGCCTCCTGGACGCTCAAGTGCGACCTCACCTGCGCGTTCATGTGCCGGCTGCTGAAGCACATGGACGAGCACGGTTACCGCCAGGTCGTTGCGCCGCACCCCGGCCCGTCCGTGGAGGCGGTGCCGTTCATCGACTTCACGTCGGGCTACATCATGCGGGCGATCGACAAGTTCCCGAAGCAGGGCTCGCGGGCGCCGTGGCGCCTCCACCAGAACTACGCCCGCGACATCCTGGCCCTGCGCTACGGCGCGCTCGAGGACGGGGCGCTGATCTTCTCGGCGCCCGAGCCCCAGTCCGGGGCGGCGGCGCCGCTCGCCGC
>DASXAA010000197.1:0-6569 GCA_036407035.1 Thermoleophilaceae bacterium
CCGTCGGGATGAACCGCCTGGGCGGCAAGTCGAACACCGGTGAGGGCGGCGAGGATGGGGCCCGCTTCACCGACGAGCGCCGCTCGTCGATCAAGCAGGTAGCGTCGGGCCGCTTCGGCGTGACCGTCAACTACCTCGTCAACGCCGACGAGCTGCAGATCAAGGTCGCCCAGGGCGCCAAGCCAGGGGAGGGCGGCCAGCTGCCCGGGCACAAGGTCGACCGCTACATCGCCGGCCTGCGCCACTCGACCCCGGGCGTCACGCTGATCTCGCCGCCGCCCCACCACGACATCTACTCGATCGAGGACCTCAAGCAGCTGATCTACGACCTGCGCTGCGCCAACCCGCGCGCGCGGGTGTCGGTCAAGCTCGTGTCCGAGATCGGCGTCGGGACCGTCGCCGCGGGCGTGGCCAAGGCCAACGCCGACCACGTGGTGATCGCCGGCCACGACGGCGGCACCGGCGCGTCGCCGCAGGCCTCGATCCACCACGCCGGCATCCCCTGGGAGATCGGCCTCGCCGAGACGCAGCAGACGCTGCTCCGCAATGACCTGCGCTCGCGCATCCTGGTGGAGGTCGACGGGCAGATGCGCACCGGCCGCGACGTCGTGATCGGCGCCATCCTCGGCGCGGACGAGTTCGGCTTCTCCACGGCGCCGCTGATCGCGCTCGGCTGCGTGATGATGCGCGTCTGCCACCTCAACACCTGCCCGGTCGGGGTGGCAACGCAGGACCCGGAGCTGCGCCGGCGCTTCGAGGGCAAGCCCGAGCACGTGGTGCGCTACCTGTTCATGGTCGCCGAGGAGGCCCGGCGGCTGATGGCCGGCCTGGGCGTGCGCACGGTCGACGAGCTGATCGGTCGCACCGACCTGCTGGCGCCCGACGAGGCCGTTGATCACTGGAAGGCGCGCGGCATCGACCTCGGGCCGCTGCTCTCGGTCCCCGAGAACGTGACGCCCGACACCCCACGCCACCGCATCCGCGCGCCGGACCCGGTGCTCTACGACTCGATCGACGTGGATCTGCTCCAGATCTGCCGGCCCGCCCTGGAGGAGGGGCGGCCGGTCCGCGCCGACCGCCCGATCGAGAACAAGAACCGGGCCGTCGGCGGGCTGCTCTCGGGCGAGATCGCGCGGCGCCACGGCATCGAGGGCCTGCCCGAGGGCAGCGTGGAGGTGCGCTTCCGCGGCTCGGCCGGGCAGAGCTTCGGCGCGTGGCTCGCGAGCGGCGTGACGCTGCTGCTCGAGGGCGACGCCAACGACTACACGGGCAAGGGCCTGTCGGGCGGCACCGTGGTCGTGCGGCCGCCGGAGCGGGCCGCGTTCGTGGCGGAGGAGAACGTGATCGTGGGCAACGTCGTGCTCTACGGCGCGACGTCCGGGAAGGCGTTCTTCCGCGGCATCGCGGGCGAGCGCTTCGCGGTGCGCAACTCCGGGGCGCTCGCGGTCGTCGAGGGCATCGGCGACCACGGCTGCGAGTACATGACCGGCGGACGGGTCGTTGTGCTCGGGCCCACCGGGCTCAACTTCGCCGCCGGCATGAGCGGCGGGATCGCCTACGTGCTCGACAGCGACGGCGGCTTCAGCCGCCGCTGCAACACCGAGCTGGTCGGCTTCGACGAGATCTCAGCGGACGAGGGCGAGGAGCTGCGCTGCTGGATCGCCGAGCACGCCGAGCGCACCGGATCGACCGTCGCGATGGGCCTGCTGCGGCGCTGGGAGGACGAGCTGCAGCGGTTCGTGAAGGTCATGCCGCACGACTACAAGCGCGCCCTGGCCGAGCCGGCCGGCGAGGAGGCGACCCCGGCGGGCGCGGGGCGGTAGGGCCATGGGCGAGCTGGGCGGCTTCATGCGCATCGAGCGCGTGGGTTTCGACAAGCGCGACCCGCGCGAGCGCACGCACGACTACCGGCAGTACTTCTCGTTGCCGGACGACGGCACGCTGCGCGACCAGGGTGCGCGCTGCATGGACTGCGGCGTGCCGTTCTGCCACGAGGGATGCCCGCTCGGCAACCGCATCCCGGACTGGAACGACCTCGTCTACCGCGACCGCTGGCGAGACGCGCTCGGCCAGCTGCACGCCACCAACAACTTCCCCGAGTTCACCGGGCTGATCTGCCCGGCGCCCTGCGAGTCGGCCTGCGTGCTCGACATCATCGGCGACCCGGTGACCATCGAGCAGATCGAGCTCGCGATCGTCACGCGCGGGTTCGAGGAGGGCTGGATCCTGCCCGACCCGCCGGAGCACCGCACGGACCGGACCGTGGGCGTGGTCGGCTCGGGGCCCGCGGGCCTGGCGGTGGCGGCGGAGCTGAACAAGCTCGGGCACAAGGTGACGGTGTACGAGCGCGATGAGGCGCCCGGCGGGTTGCTGCGGTTCGGCGTGCCGGACGCGAAGCTCGAGAAGTGGATCATCGACAGGCGGGTTGCGCTGCTCGAGCAGGAGGGCGTGGAGTTCGTCTGCGACACGGACGTCGGCGGCGACGTACCCGCGCGCCAGGTCTACCTGCGCCACGACGCGCTCGTCATGGCGATCGGGTCGCGCGTGCACCGCGACCTCGCCGTGCCCGGCCGCGACCTCGCCGGGGCGCACCTCGCGATGGACTACCTCTACCAGCGCAACCGCTGGGTGGCCCGCGAGGAGGGCCGCGCGGCGCGGGACACGCCGGCGGGGTCCGAGATCGTCGCGGCCGGGAAGCGGGTGGTGGTCGTGGGCGGCGGCGACACCGGCATGGACTGCATCTCGAACGCGATCCGCGAGGGCGCCGAGGACGTGCTGATGCTCGACGTGTACCCGTCGCTGCCGCCGAGCGGGCGGCCGTCCACGACGCCGTGGCCGCTGCCGCCGAAGCGCACCCCGTCGACGTACGCGCTCGACGAGGGCGGCGAGCGGCGCTTCGGGGCCGAGGTGATCTCGCTCGAGGGGGCCGACGGCCGAGTGACCGGCGTGCGCGGCCGGCGCGTCGAGGGGACCTCCTCGCGCGACCTGCACGCCATTCCCGGCAGCGACTTCACGGAGCCCGCCGACCTCGTGCTGATCGCGATCGGGTTCAGCCACCCCGAGCACGAGGGCGCGGTGTCCCAGCTCGACCTCGACCTCGACCAGCGCGGCAACGTGCGCGCGCCCGTGTACGGGACCAAGGTCGAGGGGGTCTTCGCGTGTGGCGACGCCCGCGTAGGCCAGTCGCTGGTGGTCACGGCGATCGCCGAGGGCCGCCGCTGCGCGCGGATCGTGGACCGCTACCTGGGCGGCTCGGGCGAGGCCCGCCGGATCCCGGCCGAGGCGATGTTCGCGTACGAGGACGGCGACCCGTACTCGCTGCGCCACCAGGCCGAGACTGCCCGCACGGTGACGGTCGGCGACGCCTTCTGGTCGGGCCCGCGGGACGAGCGGTAGGCCGCTAGGCAGGCGCGGCCGCCAGGCCCGCGCGGCGGAAAGCCGCCCGGGCGGCCAGGCCCGCGGCGAGTGCCGCCGTTCCGCCCAGGATCAGCCCGGCCCGCGGCCCGGCGGCGCCGGCGAGCCATCCCATGAGCGGGCCGCCGATCGGGGTCGAGCCGAGGAAGACGACCGAGTAGAGCGCCATCACGCGCCCTCGCATGGCCGGCTCGACCGCCAGCTGGAGGGCCGAGTTGATCCCGGCCGCGAACGTCACGCTCGACGCGCCCAGCGGAACCAGCGCCAGCGCGGCGAGCGGCAGCGTGGGCGCTGCCGCCGCGACCAGGGTCAGGGCCCCCAGCGCGGCCGAGGAGCCGGCCAGGAGGCCGGGGCTCACGCGGCCGCGGGCGCCGGCGGCGAGCGCTCCGCCGATCGCGCCCACGCCCATCGCGGCGACCAGCGTCGAGTAGGTCGAGGCCTCGCCGTGGTAGGTGAACTTCGCGAGTAGCGGCAGCAGCACCTGGAAGTTGAGCGTCAGGGTGCCGACGATCGCCATCAGCCCGAGCGGGATGTAGAGCTCCGGGCTGCGGCGCACGTACCGGACAGCCGCCCGCAACGCGCCGGGCTCGCGCTCGCCGATCGGGGCCGGCCGCAGCTCCTCGGCCGCCATGCCGCGCAGGGCGACGAGCATCACCACGAACGTCAGCGCGTTCACCAGGAAGCAGAGCGAGACGCCCGCGGTCGCGATCAGGACGCCCGCGATCGCCGGCCCGATCACCCTCGCCGAGTGCACCAGCACGCTGTTGAGGCTGACCGCGTTGACCACGCGCTCGCCGCCGACCATCTCGATCACGAAGCTCTGACGCGTCGGGTTGTCGACCGAGTTGACCGCGCCGCGGGCGAACACGAGCGCGAACACCATCCAGAGCTCCGCCGCGCCGGTCGCCGTGAGTGCCCAGAGCGTGAGCGCGGGGAGGACCATGAGGGTCTGGGTGGCCATCAGGAGGCGGCGCTTGGGGACGCGGTCGGCGAGCAGGCCGCCGAAGGCGCCGAAGAGCAGGATCGGCACGAACTGGAGCGCCGAGGTGACCCCGACGGCCAGGCCGCTGTCGGTCAGGCGCAGGACGAGCCACATCTCGGCCACGATCTGCATCCAGTTGCCGCTGAGCGAGACGAGCTGCCCGGTGAAGTAGCGGCGGTAGTTGGGGACCGCCAGCGAGCTGATCGAGCGGCGCAGCGCGGAGGTCAGGCGCGGCGCCCGTCGTCGAGCAGCCGCTCGAGGATCTCCGCCGACCGCTCCAGCGTCAGCAGGTCCTCGTGTGGCAACGTCGCCAGCCGCCGGGCCAGGAACGCCGTCTTCCGGGAGCGGACGCGACGCAGCAGCGCGCGGCCCTCCGGCGTCACGCGCAAGACGCGCGAGCGCCCGTCGAGGGGATCGACCGCCCGCTCCACGAGCCCCGCCTCCTCGAGCCGCGTGGCGACCCGCGTGGCGGTCGGCCGCTGGATCCGCTCCAGCTCCGCGAGCCGGCTCGGCGTGAGCGGCCCGCGGCGCTCGACCGTCGCCAGCGCCGACGTCATCGACGGGCTCAGCCCGCCGTCGGCCTCCTGGCGCAGCCGGCGCGCGGTTCGGGTGATCGCCAGCCGGAGCCTCGAGGCAAGGTCCGGCGTGGTGGTGTTCGCGATTGCGGCCATCTGATTGCACTCGCTAATTACCTTAGCGAACTACTACCGAGGCGCAATACTTCGAGGTCGATGCGCATGTTCCTCTGCACGCGTGACGACCGGCTCGTCCGGCTGACCGGCGAGGTGTCGGCGTGGTCGGCCGAGACCGTCCTCGAGGGCAGCGAGGCGCGGTGCGTGGCCGTCGACGGCGACCGCGTGCTGGCCGGGACCCGCGGGCAGGGCGCGTGGCTCAGCGACGACGGCGGCTCGAGCTGGGAGCGGATCGACCTGCCCGAGCAGGACGTGTTCTCGGTGGCGATAGGCGTCGCCGACGGGGCGCTCTATGCCGGCACCGAGCCCAGCCGCCTGTTCGTGTCGCGCGACGGCGGGCCGTGGGAGGAGCTGCGGGCGCTCCAGGACATCCCGTCGAAGCCGAACTGGAGCTTTCCGCCACGGCCGTGGACCCACCACGTGCGCTGGATCGCGCCCGACCCTCACCACGCCGAGCGGGTGCTGGTGGGGATCGAGCTCGGCGGCGTGATGTACACGGACGACGCCGGCGCCTCGTTCACCGACCACCGGCCGGGGGCGAAGTGGGACGCGCACAACCTCGCCTGGCACCCTCAGGCGGAGGGGCGCGCCTACGAGGCCGCGGGCGACGGCGCCGCGTGGAGCCGCGACGGCGGCCTCGGCTGGGAGCCGCTCGACGCCGGGCGCGACCTCGGCTACTGCTGGGCGCTCGCGCTCGACCCGGCGGATCCCGACCGCTGGTACGTCTCGGCGGCGGCCGGGCCGGGAACCGCGCACCGCGGGGACGGGGCGCGCGGGCGCCTCTACCGCTGGGAGGGCTCGTCGTGGGCGGCGCTCGACCTGCCATCGGACTCTATGCCGTACGCGCTCGCCGCGGTCGACGGCGAGCTGCTCGCGGGGATGGCGGACGGCCGCATCCTGCGCAGCGGCGACCGGGGCGAGAGCTGGGACGACGCCGGCGTGGGCGTGGGCTCGATCACCGCGATGGCGGTGTAGCCGCTCCGGAGCTTGCTCGCCGGGTGTGCGTTGGCGCTGTCGCCTACGGCGGCGACCAGGGTGGTGGGCTGGTTTCCGTCCGCCATTTCGTCGCAATCCAGCCCACCCCCTCCCCGACACCCCCTGGTTGCTGCTGTTCCGGGCCACAGCGCGGATCCAACCGGGCTGCCCCTCTCGCCTCTCGGCGGGGCGTCCGCCCACCGACCCGCCCTGGCTGTGGCCGGCGCCGGTCGGGGTCGCGGTTTCTCCGGCGCTCGCCTTCGCCCGGGCGCGTACGGCGGCAACCAGCGGTGCCCGCTGCGCGGCGGCACTTGGCCGCCTCGGCGGCGGCAACCAGGCGGGCGAGTGGCCGCTTCGCGGTGGCAACCCGGGCGCCGGCCCCCCGCTGGCTGTGTTACGCGCGAGCCCGCTTGTGTGACGCGCGGCCGACGTGTCCGGCACACGAGTGTTACGGGAGTCGGCTGCCGGTCGAGTGTGGCCGGTTTGAGTCAACCAGTGGTTTACCT
>DASXAA010000198.1:0-6374 GCA_036407035.1 Thermoleophilaceae bacterium
ACGTCGCCGCGGATGCCGACCACGGCGTCGTTGTAGATGAACGCCTCCGCGAGGCGGACGATCGCGTAGGCGAGCGTGGCCGGCTCGACGGGCGGCTGGTAGCCGGACTTGACGACCTCCTCCTCGATCAGCAGCGCCACCGCCGCGACCGCCCGCGGCTGGACCGGGCCGGCGCTCGACGTGATGATCCGGAGCGCGGTGTCGCGCTCTGCCTCGAGGAAGGTCCGCAGCGGGACCGACGCGGCGAGCGCGCGGTTGATGCGGTCGAACGTGTCGAGCAGCCGCTCGGCCCCGCGGCCGCGGGCGCGCGTGCGGGCCACGCGGAAGAGCGACTCGGCCTCCGCCATCAGCACCTCGCCGACGAGCTGCTCGCGCGAGCCGAACCAGCGGTAGATCGTGGCGCGGCCGAGGCCCAGCTCGGCCGCGATCGCGCGCACGTCCACGCGCTCGCCCTCGAGGAAGCGGCGCCGCGCCGCGTCGAGCACCTGTTCGCGGGTCGCGGCGGCAGGTCGTCCACGCGGCCGCGGTCTGGCCAGCCCGTGCTGCAGGTCCACCGGCTCAGCATACGGTTTGTTCGAAGGTCGCCAAAGCGGGGTACAGGGTTCGCGTGGAACATGACGAGCAGGCCGAGCGACTGGAGCGCGAGGTGGAGAAGCTCGAGCACGAGTCGGAGCGAGTCGGCGAGCACATCGACCAAGCGCGCGACGAGTGGGAGGCCAAGGAGGCGGACAGCTCGGTCCCGGGCGCGCAGCCGGACGAGACCGAGGAGCCCGGCAAGCGCACGGATCCCTCCGGGCCTGACACCGGCGCGACGCCCGACGCGCCCGAGGCCGCCGGCGAGCCCTCCGACCCAGACGACCCGGGAACGGCCCGATGACCGAGCGCCGGGAATCCGACCAGCTTCCGGAGGAGGGCCCGCCGGAGCAGGTGCCCGACGACGCCGGCGGCGAGCGCGAGGGGGCACACAGGTCGCCCGGCGTGCCGGGCGAGGAGGAGACCTCCACCGGTAACCCGGACGCCGCCGGCGCCGAGCATCCGGACGACTCGGACTAGCTGCGCGGGCCGCCCGCTCGCGTACCCTCGTCTCCATGAGAGACGCGTTCCGCGGGCCCATCAAGGCCGGCCTCGCAGCCGGGTTCGCCGTCGGGATGCTGCTCTTCCTGCTGAACCCGCCGTCGCTGTCGGGCGCGGGGGGGCTGGCGGTCGTGATCGGCGGCGCCTTGCTGCTGATGCTGCTCACCGCGTGGGCGTTCGTGGCGATGACCGGGAGCGACTCGATGCCCGACGACGAGTTCGAGCGCCTCGTGCGCCGCAGCGAGGAGCTCGCGCGCGAGCCGGACCTGCGCTCGCACACGACCGAGTTCGACCTGCTCGTGGCGGAGGCCATCGACAGGCTGCCCGAGGACTTCCAGCGCCTGCTCGACAAGACGCCCGTGGTGGTGTCGCAGCTCGGCGCGGAGAACCGCGCGTACGGCCACTACTTCGGCGACACCGCGGCGCGCGACAACTACCCCGACAAGATCATCATCTACCAAGACACTCTCGAGCGGGACTTCGGGTACGACCCCGAGGTGCTGACCGCGCAGGTGGAGCGGACGCTGCGCCACGAGCTGGCCCACCACCTGGGATGGGGCGAGCGAGGAGTGCGCGAGCTCGGCCTGTGAGGCACCGGTAAGCTCGTCCCGATGGCCGAGGCGGCGAACACCACCGCGTGCGCCAACCCGAAGGTGGCGCGCGACGCCGACCCCGATCTGCGCGTCCGCGACGTCATGGTCGCGCGGCCGAAGACGATCCCGGCGGACGGCAACGTCGCCGATCTGCGTCGCCTGTTCGCGAACCCGCACGTGGCGACGGCGCTGCTCGTGGACGGCGCGCGCTTCGCCGGCGCCGTCGAGCGCGACGCCCTTACGGACGACGTGTCCGACGACCTGCCGGCGCGCGAGCTCGCCCGCCGTGACGTCGACAGCATCGGCCCGGACGCGCCGGTGACCGCCGCGCTGTCCCGGCTCGACGCGGACGAGCAGCGTCGCCTCGTCGTCCTCGACGGCGACGGCCGCACCCTGCTGGGCCTGCTCTGCCTGACGACCGACCGCAGCGGCTTCTGCGTCAGTCCCGACCCGCGCTAGCGACGCGGGCGATCTCCTTCAGCTCCGCGAGCGCGGCGCCGAGGCGCCGCTCGACCCGTCCGCTGCCGCCGACCAGCAGCAGCACGCGGACCGGGAGGCTCGCCTGCGAGAAGCAGGCGGCGAGCTCCACGCCCGTGGCCGCGCGCAGCTCCTCGAAGCGCCACGTGAGGCGCATGGCGCCGAGGAAGGGCCCGCGGCCGAGCCAAGCGACCACGTCGCCGGCGGCGTCGATCTCGACCGCCGTGGGCCGGACACCCGGAAACGGCGCGAGCGCCGTCTCGGCCTGTGCCTGCGCCACGAAGGTGCGCAGGAACGTGAGCGGCGCCGGGACGATGCCGCGCACGAGGATCGTTCGCTGCCCTCGGACGCGTGGTCGCCGCATACGACAGTGGGCGACCTCCGGAGGGGAGGGCTTACGCCGCTCGCTGCAACGAGGGCCGCGCGGCCGTGCGCCTGCGCACGTAGCGCTGAAGCTCGTCGTCCACGATGCGCGCCGCGCGCGCGGCCTCGCGCTCGCGCTGGTGGGCGTTGTCGCGGACGACCGCCTCGAGGTCGTCCATGTCGATCAGCACGACGCCACCGAGCGCCCGGACGCCGGGGTCCACGTCGCGCGGCACCGCGATGTCGATCAGGACGATCCGCGCGCCGGGCCTGCCGGCCAGGGCTGCGCGAACCCGCTCGATGCCGAGCAGCGTGGACTCCGAGCCCGTCGAGCAGACGACGACGTCGGCCGCGGCGAGCTCCGCGTCGAGGTCGGCGAGCCGGGCGGGACGGGCGCGGAAACGCTCCGCGATCTGGCCGGCCGACGGCTCGGAGCGATTCGCGACCACGAGCTCGCCGACCCCGCGCCCCACGAGCGCGCGGGCGGTGGCCTCCGCGGCTCGGCCGGCCCCGAGGAGCAGGGCCCTGCTGCCGGGTGGATCGCCCACGTGGCCGAGCGCGAGCTCGACCGCCGCCTGCGCGACGGAGACGGCCCCACGGCCGAGGTCGGTCTCACGGCGCACGCGCTTGCCGGCGATCAGCGCCCGGCGGAACAGCTCGCGCAGCTCGGGGCCGGCCGTGCCGGCGTCCTGCGCGACGGACAGCGCATGGCGCACCTGGCCCTGTATCTCGCTCTCGCCCAGCACCATCGAGTCGAGGCTCGTCGAGACGCGCAGCAGGTGACGGGCGGCGTCGGCGCCGGTGAGGACGTAGCGCGCAGCGCGCAGCTCGCCGGGCTCGATCGCGGTGGCTCCGACCAGTGCCGCGGTGAGCACGCCGATGCCGTGCCGGCGCGAGCTCGCGACGGCGTACAGCTCGGTCCGATTGCAGGTGGAGAGCGCCGCCGCCTCGACCACGACGGGGCTGGCGGCGAGCGAGGCCAGCACCGCGGCCTCCCGCCTCGGCGTCAGCGCGGCCCGCTCGCGCGTGGCGACCGGCGCGGTGCGGTGGGAGAGGCCGAGCGCGAGCAGCTCCATCAGCGCTGCTCGAGCCGATCGAGCTCGCGCCGGCGCCGGCGCGCGTGCCGCATCATGATCGACCCCCAGAGGACGAACAGGCAGGCCACGCCCGCGTAGGCGCCGACCACGTACGGGACGGCGCTCACCGCGCGGCCTCCGCGAGCCGCCAGCGCCGGCGCAGCTCGATCGCGGCGCGCTTGGACTCGAGCTCCACGCGCCGCAGGGTCAGGAACAGGAGCGCCACCGCGACGAGCGCGACGACGAAGGTCAGCCGCATCGAGCCCGGCATGTGGCCGCCGGTGGCCGACAGCACGCGCGGGTGCGTGTAGGCCTGGGCGAGCCGGACGGCGAGGAAGTTCAGCGGCACGAACGCCCCGGCGGTGATCGCGAACACCGACGCGTAGCGCGCCTGGCGGTCCGGATCCTCGATCGAGAACCTGAGCGGCTGGTAGCAGCAGTACAGGAGGAAGACGATCAGGAACGACACGAGCATCGGCTCGTTCCAGACCCACCAGTGACCCCAGGAGACGCGCGCCCAGAGCGAGCCCGTGCCGAGCACCGCCACGGCGAACACGAGCGACACGTGGATCGTCACGTACGAGCGCAGGTCCCAGCTGCGGTCACGGGTCTGCAGGTGGCGCAGCCCCATCAGGCCCGCGGCCACGAAGCCGAACAGCGTGACGATTGCCATCGGCACGTGGAGGTAGAAGATCTTCTGGGACAGCCCCTGGTCGGCGTCGAGCGGCGCGTAGAGGAAGATGAGGGCGAGCGCCACCGCGGCCGTGGCGGCGGTGGCCGCGATGAGTGCGCGCGTTCTCATCCCCTAGAGGCTCTTCAGGTACTGGACCAGGTCGGCCTTCTGCGCCGCCGACAGCCCGAGGTTCATGCAGGTGTCGTAGTGGTCCACGACGCTCCCGAGCGACTTGAAGCGACCGTCGTGGTAGAAGCCGCCCTTCTGGTGGCTCCACAGCCCCTTGAGCGGGGTCGTGCGGTACATGCCAGTGGGCGAGCGGTCGGCCTGGAACGAGTCGGTGCAGATCTCGGCCGGCTTGTGCAGGTTCCAGCCGGGCTCGGTGAACGTGGGCGGCACGTGGCAGCTCGCGCACTTGCCCTGCCCGTTGAACACCGCCCTGCCGCGCCGCGCGGCGGCCGCGTTGAACGTCCGCTTGGGCGGCTTCGGGGCGAGCAGCGACAGCTGGTACACGTGCAGAGCCGGCAGCTTGCTGGTGATCAGGTCGCGGCTGTTGCGCACGTGGCCGAAGCCGTTCCTCGCGGCGACCGGGAAGCGCACCGGGTCGTCGAGCCGCGGGTCGTAGAAGTTGCCCTGGCCGTGCATCTCGAGGTTCGCCACGAAGGCGTTCCAGTAGGTCACGTCGCCCCAGCCGGTGAAGGTATGGAGGTTCGAGCCCGCGAGACCGAACGCCGGCGGGATCAGCGTGGAGGCGTTGCCGCCGTCGGGACGGAAGCCCTTGCCGTCCATGAACAGCTCGGCGTCGAAGTGGCTGGGGCCCCAGGAGGCCAGCACCTTGTTCACGGTCGCCTCGTCCACGCCGAGCACGTCGGTGATGACCTTCTTGTCGGGCGCCAGCGCCACGATCGCGCCGACGTTCAGGTCGCGGTTGGGCCAGCCGTCGCGGCGCTGCCCGATGCCCGGCGCCACGGAGTTGTTCACGGTCGAGTGACAGACGGCGCAGGTGATCCCCACCGAGCGCATCTCGGTGCCGCTCTTGTTGAAGTGGCCCTTCACGCCGACCACGGCGTTCAGCCTGATGAGGGCGAGCGTGGTCGCCGGGTCGTCCAGGTCGACCTTGCCCTTCTTCAGCGCGCGCAGCACGGAGCGGGGTAGCGCGGAGGCGTCGACCTTGAGGCCGGCGGCGAGCGCTGCCTTCGGCGACAGGCCCGGGCCCACGCCGCCGTGCTTCGCGCCCTCGATGGCGCGATGCAGCTTCAGCGCGCCGCCCCAGAACGCCTCGTCGCCGAACGTGTCGAAGCGGAAGATGTGCCGGCCCTGGCGGAAGAGCTTCTCGTGGTCGCTCAGCCGGTGGTGTCGCTCCGGCTTCGACATCGCGCTGAAGCCGAACAGGGCGCCCCCCAAGAGCAACAGGGCCCCCGCCCACGCCGCCGACGTCAGGACCTTCCGCAGTCTGCGCCCCATGTTCGCCCCGCTCCCTCGGGGGTCCGCCTATTGACAGACCCAAGCTTTTGGAGTTATCTCTAGTTATTGCAGGTTTATTGGTCCCTTGTCAAGGACCGAGGGAGGGAGATGCAGGGAAAGCGTCGGATGCGCCTGATCGTCGCCCTCGGCGCGGCTGTCCTGCTCGCGTCGGCGCTCGTGTACTCGAGCTTCAGCGCCTCGACCGAGGCGCGCAGCCCCAGCCAGCTGCTGGACGCCGGTGCGGGCCGGTCGTATGAGCTGACCGGCAACGTCGTCCCCGGATACCGCCGCGTCGGCGACGAGCTCCACTTCCGCGTGCGCGACCGCGCCGGCCGTGCCACCGTGCGGGTCCGCTACCGGGGCGCGGTGCCAGACCCCTTCCGGGCCGGCCGCGAGGTGATCGTGACGGTCCGCCGCCAGGGCGGCGTGTTCGTGGGCGAGCGCGACTCGCTGATCACGAAGTGCCCGTCGAAGTTCAAGGCCTCGAGCCAGAAGGCCTGACGTGCCCGACGCCGGCCGCGCCTGCCTGCTGCTCGGACTGGCGCTGACGGCAGGCGGGATCGGCAGCTCGATCTACGGCGCGCGCGCCGGGCGGCCCGAGTGGGTCGAGGTCGGGCGCCGCTGCGTGTACGCGCTGGCGGCGGTCATGACCGT
>DASXAA010000199.1:0-3040 GCA_036407035.1 Thermoleophilaceae bacterium
CTAACGAAGGCAGGGAATTGCGCCGATTCTCTTTGTGACCCCGTCACGTTGGCGCCTTGTCGTTTTCGCTCTCCCAATTCCGTCCCAGGATTGGACTCCTCGGGAAGTTTGCCGTTGCAAGCGCGGTGCCCGTCGTCGTGCTCGGGCTCGTGCTCGCGAACTACCTCGGAAGCCAGATCCACGACCGCACGCTGCGGTCGAGCGTCCAGGCCGCCGACCTGACAGTCCGGCTCGGGATCGAGCCCCACCTGACCCGCGCGGCGCTCGCCCACGGCCTGCCGGCGGCGCAGGCGAAGGCGCTGGACGGCGCCGTGCGCGGGCTGGCGCCGGGCGACCTGCACGTCGCGCGCATCCAGATCTGGAACGAGGACCGCACGATCGTCTACTCGACCGATGCGGCGCTGATCGGCCACGGCGCCGAGGGCGAGCCGTCCTCGGAGCTGGGCAAGGCACTCCAGGGGGCGACGGCGTCGGAGGTGATCTCAGGCCGAGGCGACGTCGAAACCGAGAACCGGCCGCTCGTTCGCCGGTACGGGCCGCTGCTCGAGGTCTACACGCCGATCCGCTCCCGGGGGACGCGCGCGCCGGTCGGGGCGTTCGAGCTGTACATGCCGTATGCGCCCGTGGCCGCGGCGATCGCCCACGACACCCACCGGCTCTACCTCGTCCTCGTGATCGGCCTCACGGTGCTCTACGCCGTCCTGTTCCGGCTGGCGGCAAGCGCGTCGCGGGAGCTGCGGCGAAGCGCGGAGGAGCTGCGCGCGCACGCGGAGCGCTCGGCGCACGACGCGACCCACGACCCGCTGACGTCGCTCCCCAACCGCAGCCTCTTCCGCGACCGCGCCCATCAGGCGATCCTCGCGAGCGCCCGCCACGGCCACAACACCGCGCTCCTTCTGATCGACCTCGACCGCTTCAAGGAGATCAACGACACGCTCGGCCACCACTCCGGCGATCTGCTGCTGCGCGAGGTCGGCCCGCGCCTGCACCGCGTGCTGCGCGAGTCCGACACCGTGGCCCGGTTCGGCGGCGACGAGTTCGGGATCCTGCTCACGCACGTGTCCGGCGCCGCGGCCGCCGAGGAGGTGGCCCGGGCCGTGCACCGCACGCTGGAGGAGCCGTTCAGCGTCCAGGGGCTCACGCTGGACGTGGAGGCATCGATCGGGATCGCGCTCCACCCGCTGCACGCGTCCGACTTCGAGGAGCTGATGAAACGGGCCGACGTCGCGATGTACCGCGCCAAGGCCAAGCGCTCGGGGTACGAGGTCTACCACCCGGACGAGGACGAGTCCGACGCCAGCAAGCTGAAGCTCGCGAGCGAGCTGCGCCAGGCGCCGCTCAGAAACGAGCTCGTGATGCACTACCAGCCGAAGGCCGACCTGCGCACTGCCCGGATCGTCGGCGCCGAGGCGCTCATGCGCTGGCGCCACCCGCGACACGGCGTGATGATGCCCGACCGGTTCATCCCGCTCGCCGAGCGCAGCGGCCTGATCCGCTCGCTCACCATGTTCGCTGTCCAGACCGCGCTCGCCCAGGCGCGCACGTGGCGCGAGGCGGGGATGGAGCTGACCGTGTCGGTGAACCTCTCCACGCGCGACCTGATCGACGTGTCGCTGCCCGAGGAGATCGCGGGGCTCCTGGACGAAGCCCGGGTGCCGCCGCACCTGCTCGAGCTCGAGATCACCGAGAGCGTCATCATGGCCGACCCGATGCGCGCCCGCGGCGTGGTCACCCGCCTGCGCGAGATGGGCGTGAAGGTGGCGATCGACGACTTCGGATCGGGCTACTCCTCGCTCGGATACCTGAAGAGCCTGCCCGTGAACGACCTCAAGATCGACAAGTCGTTCGTCATCAACATGATGGAGGACTCGGGCGACCTCGTGATCGTGCAGTCCACGATCGAGCTGGCCCACAACCTCGGCCTCACCGTGATCGCCGAAGGCGTCGAGAGCGACGAGACGTGGCGCCGGCTGCGTGCGCTCGGCTGCGACGTGGCCCAGGGCTGGCTGATCGGCCGGCCGCTGCCGGCTGCGGACTTCGCGAACTGGCTGAACCGGGGCGGCTTCGTGCCGCCGGCGGCCCGCTGGTCTGCCTAGAAGCTAGGGGCCTTCGCCCGCGATCCAGAGCAGGCACGAGGCGCGCTTGCGGATCCGCCGGACGACACGCGAGAAGAACCGCGGCTTGAAGCGGCTCGGGTCCGGCCCGAAGACGAGCAGCCCGGCACGGCGCTCGGTGGCGATCTGGATGACCGCCTCCGCCGGGCGGGGGCTGCGCACGCGCAGATGCTCCACCTCGACCCCCAGGCCGGCGGCCTGCGAGACGAGCTCCTTGATCCGGGCCCGGTCGGAATCGAGCTCGGTGTCGGCGTGCCTCGTGGCGATCGACTGCGGCCAGAACGGCAACTCGACCGCGTCGACGACGATCAGCGTGACGCCGGACTCCATCGCCGCCTGGAGCGCGACGCGGAACGCCTCGGGCTCGAACGGCACGGCCAGCGTCGCCAGGACGACCGGGCGCCGCTCGGAGCCGGCGACGAGGACGTCGCCGGGCGGCGGCGCCGCGGGCCGCTCGCGCAGCCTCACGCCTCACCCTCTGCCCGCAGCGTCCACGACCGCTGCAGCTCGCCCACCCTGCGCCGGTAGCGGGTGCGCATGAACGGGCGCACGTACATGAACCAGAGCAGGAGGATGAACGGCAGCCCGATGAAGAGCTGGAACTCCTGGGCCGTCAGCGCCAGGAGAAGCACGAACGCCGCGACGAGCACGACCCCGGTATACCCCGCGATCCGGTATCGCCGTCGCAGGTCCTGGATCGCCTGGAAGTCGGCCTCCGGGATCCCGGCGGTGTCGTAGACGCGGCCGCACGACTCGCATGTCCAGCGGTCGCCGTAGGCGACCAGCGCCTCGGCGCCGCAGTCGCAGCGCAGCGTGATCCGCGGAGCGGCCATCCCGGACATCTTCGCGGATGTGTGGAACCTTCCGCAAGGGTGTGGCAAGAACGTGAGGGAATGATCTTGATTCCGTCCGGCGAATCCTTCAAG
>DASXAA010000200.1:0-13492 GCA_036407035.1 Thermoleophilaceae bacterium
CCCTCCACCCAAGGGCATACGCGGTTCAGCCCTCGGTGGTGCCCGATTCATCCCCTGGGTCCGTTGGCCGGCCGCCCCCTCTGTCCGAGACTGCGGGGCACGGCGACTCTCAGTGAACAGATCCTTCCAGGAGGTCGGCCCATCTCCACGCGTCGCGCATCCCAGCTGGTCGTTCCTGCGCATCCCGAACGAATCCAGGAGGCGCGGGAGTTCGCCGACGAGGCCGCGGCTTCGTTCGGCTTCGACGAGGACGCACGCTACGACATCCGGCTCGCTGCGACTGAGGCCGTCACGAACGCGATCCGGCACGGAGCTCGGTCCCCCCGAGACACGGTCCAGGTGACCGTTCTCGAGGGGGACCGCGTCCTCACCGTGTGCGTCGCCGACCAAGGCAGCTTCATCCCGCGCGTTGTCAACGGCGATCCGCTCCCCGAGCAGGGCCGGGGCCTCGCCTTCATCGCCCACCTGATGGACGACGTGTGCATCCGCACGGGCGACCGCGGGACGACGGTGCGGTTCTCCAAGCGCCTGCCCGACTGACCCATTCGGGAGAGACCCCGCAAAGCGGTAGCGTTCGCCATGCACGACCATGGCCCGCCGCTCGCCTCTCGCTCCACACTCAGCGCTGCCCGCGGAGCTGCAGCAAAGGCTGGAGGCCGAGCGCCGCGGCAACCCGTTCCTCCTGCTCCGTGACGGCGAGGGCAAGCAGCGCATCATCGAGCTGGCACCGACCGCGACGCGCCTGACGGTCGGCCGCCGCACGAGCAATGACATCCCGCTCGACTGGGACACCGAGGTCTCGCGGGTACACGCCGAGCTGGAGCGCGTCGGCGAGGACTGGACCGTCGTGGACGACGGCCTCTCGCGCAACGGGTCGTTCGTGAACGGAGAGCGCCTGACCGGCCGCCGGCGGCTCCAGGACGGCGACTCGCTCCGCTTCGGCCAGACCACGATCGTCTTCTCCGCCGGGTCGCGGGGCGAGTCCATGGCCACCATCGCGCCGGACCCGAGCGCCCGCCCGGCGGCTCTGACCGAGGCCCAGCGCCGCGTGCTGGTGGCGCTGTGCCGCCCCTTCAAGGACCGCAACAGCTTCGCGACCACCGCCACCAACAAGCAGATCGCAGACGAGCTCTACCTGAGCGTCGGCACGGTCAAGACCCACCTGCGGGCGTTGTTCGAGAAGCTCGACGTGGAGGACGCCCCTCAGCAGCAGAAGCGCCTTCGCCTCGCGGAGCGGGCCTTCGAGACGGGCCTCGTCTCCGAGCGCGACCTCTAGCGCCTCTGCGGCTCGTCCTCCATCTTGCGCGTGTCGCGCGGCTCCATGAACGGCTCCTCCTCCGCCGGCAGCCCGCCCTCGATCGCCCGGCCCCGTTCGAGCTCGGCGTTCAGCTCGGCGCCGAGCAGCACCATGATGTTCGAGATCCACAGCCAGACGAGGAACACGATCGGTCCCGCGAGCGCGCCGTAGGTCTTGTTGTAGGAGCCGAAGTTCGCGACGTACAGTGCGAACGCGACCGACGCCACGATCCACCCGATCACGGCCAGGATGCTGCCCGGCGTGAGCCAGCGGAACTTGGGGTGCTTCACGTTCGGCGCCGCCCAGTAGAGCAGCGCGAACATGAGGCTCACGATCAAGAGCAGCACCGGCCACTTGGCGATGCTCCACACCGTCACGGCGGTGTCGCTCAGGCCGATCACGTCGCCGGCCTTCCTGGCGAGCGTGCCCGTCAGCGTCACCCCGATCGCCGTGATCGCCAGCAGCACGAGGAGGACGAGCGTGAGGACCACGCGCGTGGGGAGCGTCTTCCAGATCGGGCGCCCCTCCTCGATGTCGTAGATCGCGTTTGACGCGCGCATGAACGCCGCGACATAGCCCGACGCCGACCACAGCGCGCCGGCGAGTCCGATGATGAAGAAGACCCCGGCCGCGCCCTGCGACCCCTGCAGGTTCTTGATCGCGTTCGTGAAGATGTCCTTGGCGGGCCCGGGGGCGACCTCGCCGAGATTGTCGATCAGCGGCTGCGTCGCGGAGGTGCCGATCAGTCCCAGCACCGAGACGAGCACGAGCAGCGCCGGGAATATCGCCAGCACCCCGTAGTAGGTGAGCGCAGCCGACCAGTCCGTGAGGTTGTCCTCCTTGAACTCGCGAACCGTCCGCTTGAGCACGCCCAACCACGAGCGACCCTTCAGATCGGTGGGGCTGTCGGGCGCCCGCGAGAAGCGGGAACTGCCGCGTTCGTCGTACGCGTCGTGCGAGGCCATCACTCACCGTCTCCCTGTTCGGACTTGCGCTTGGCTGTCCGGTTACCCGCGAACCCTGGGTGTACTCGGCGGCTGCCGTTCGATTGACATTCACCACTTGAATCGATAGAAGTCAATGCGATGCCGGCAGTCGAGCTGCAGCTCGCCCCCAAGCAGAAGCGACCACCCGGAGAGCCCTGCTGCGAGCCGCTCGTCCACCCCGACGTCGGGCGCGACGCCGCCGTCCGGTTGGCGCGGGTGGCGAAGGCGCTCGGCGATCCGGTACGGCTGCAGCTCGTCGACGTGCTGCGACAGCACGCCGGCAAGGTCTGCGTCTGCGAGCTCGTGCCGCTGTTCGACATCTCCCAGCCGACGCTCTCGCACCACCTCAAGAAGCTGCGCGACGCCGGCGTCGTCGACTCCGAGCGGCGCGGCCTGTGGGCCTACTACTACGTGAACCCTGAGGCGCTGGAGGAGCTGTCGGCGTGGCTCCACTGAGGGATCGCGTCCGCGCGCGCCATGCCGAGGCCGCGCGAGCCGCCGCCGAGGGCGAGATCGTCCTCGACCTCGGCTGCGGCGCCGGGGCGGACGTCCTGATCTCGGCGCGCCGAGTCGGACCGCGCGGCAAGGCGATCGGCCTCGACATGACCGACGAGATGCTCGCCCTCGCCCGCCGTCACGCGGCCGACGCGGGCGTCGAGAACGTGCGTCATCAACCTCTCCGCCGACAAGGCCGCGGTGCTGCGTGAGGCGGCGCGCGTCCTGCGGCCCGGCGGCCGCTTCGCGGTGAGCGACGTGATCAGCGACGACGACATGGACGCCAGCAGGGCCGAATGGACCGGCTGCGTCGCGGGGTTGCTCACGCGCGCGGAGTTCGAACGGGCCTTGGCCGAGGCCGGCCTGCTCGACGTCGAGATCAACGAGACCCACCGCGTGCACGCGCACGCCGCCGCGGCGATCGTCCGTGCGCGCAGGCCGCCCGCCTGACCGCAGGGGCTCGCTACGCGGCCGCGGCGCGCCGTCGGCGCGCCTCCCAGGTGCGCTCCATCTGCGCGGTCAGCGCGGGGTACACGATCCAGTGGCGGAACGGCTTGATCGCCGCCATGTACGCCCTCCCGAATATGCCGCGGTGCTTGACGTAGACGGCCATCCGCGCCTCGAAACGGCCCTCGCCCACCTCGACCCAGGACAGGTGGCCGACGCCGTGCATGGTCCTGTTCGAGATCTCGGCGGCGGCCTCGCGCTCGGTGCTGTAGAGCGGGACGAATGGGAGCGAGCGGAAGGCGAAGTCCTCCGCGCCGGCGCGCAACTCGGCCGGCACGCGGCCGCGCAGGGAGGTCTCGCCGGTGCCCGGGATCGGCAGCTCCCCGGGCTCCTCGCCGTCGACCGGAGCCGAGATCTCGCCCAGGTCGAACCACCGGCCGAGGCGGTCCCGGAGGTTCCAGAGGAAGCGGGTCGGGAGGGACTCCGCCTTCGACGGGTCGAACGAGCCGGCCATGTCGAGAAGCTCCGGGAAGTCGTCCGGGCCCCCGCGCGTCGGCAACGCCCAGACGTCCTCGAGCGTGAAGTCGGGCACGACGTCGTGGATGACCCAGCGGCGGGACTCGTGCTCGGCGTTCGGGAGCCTCATCTCGGACCTCCGTCCATACGGTGTCGTATGGACCTTGACAGCGCCGCCTTCGACTGTCAATACGGCACCGTATAGATTTGCCCGATGGCCAAGGTCCGGACCCCCCGCGACGCGTGGATCGAGGCGGGGCTGCGGGAGCTCGCCGCCGGAGGTCCGGAGGCCGTCCGCGTCGAGCCGCTGGCCGCGCGGCTCGGCGTCACGAAGGGTGGCTTCTACTGGCACTTCAAGGACCGGGCAGCGCTGCTGGCGGAGATGCTCGACAGCTGGGAGCAGAGCATGGTCGGCGACGTCATCGCCGAGGTCGAGAGCGACCCTGGCGACCCGCGCGCCAAGCTGCAGCACCTCTTCCAGCTGGCCGCCGGCGCGGCCGGGTTGATGCCTGTCGAGCTGGCGGTGCGCGACTGGGCGCGCCGCGATGACGAGGTTGCCGCCCGGCTGCATCGGGTCGACAACGAGCGCATGGACTACCTGCGCTCGCTGTTTCGCCCGATCTGCGTCGACGACGACGACGTGGAGGCGCGGAGCACCCTGGCCTTCTCGCTGTTCATCGGCAGCAGGTTCATCGCCGCCGACCACGGGGGCAGGAGCCGGCGGGAAGCGGTGCAGCTGGCGACCGATCGCCTGCTCGCCGAGTCCTGGGGCTGACCGTGCCATGCACGCGGGAGCCAGGTGCGGGCGGAGGGAGTCGAACCCACACGCTCTTGCGAGCACCGGGACCTAAACCCGGCCTGTCTGCCAGTTCCAGCACGCCCGCGCCCGCCCGATTCTACGAGCGCGCGCCGGCGCGCCGGCGCCCGGGGCCGGTGTAGAGTGGCGGCGCGATGGCCGAGACGGTCGTCATCCACCCGAACCGCGACAAGGCGGAGTCGAAGGCCACGAAGGCCGCGGTCATCCTCCTGCTGCTCGTGAGCGCCGCGCTGATCCTGATCGTGACCGCCGGCGGCTGGGAGCAGCTGCAGGGCGCGCAGATCATCTCCTTCGGATACATCGCGGTCTACGTGCTGATGGCGTACTTCGTGACGAGATGGAACCGCGGCGTGTTGCCGGTCGCGGCCGCGCTGGCGATCCTGTTCGCGGTCGTCGCCGCGGTGGCCGGCCCGGCCTGGTTCGACCGCGACAAGCCCGGCTTCAGCGACCCCACTCTCGACCCGGAGATCCTGGGCCTCCTGACGCTCATCCTGGTCCCCGTCCAGCTGCTCCTGATCGCGTTCGCGATGCGCGGCTTCCAGCAGCAGTGGAACGTGGAGGTCGAGGTCACCCGCGAAGAGGCCGAGCGCTACCGCCGCGGCGACATCGGCGGCGGCGAGTTGCACCCGGCGCAGCCGTAGCGACGGTTCGGCCTACGATTGGCGAGGCGCCACCCGCCCGGGTGGAGGAACTGGCAGACTCGACGGACTCAAAATCCGTTGCCCGCGAGGGCGTGTGGGTTCGAATCCCACCCCGGGCACTAGCCCTCACGCCCTCAGCGCCCGCTCCACCAACACCCCCGCCGCCAGCACGCGCGCGTCCTCGCCGGCCGGGCCGACCAGTTGCACCGAGGCCGGCAGTCCGAGCTCGGCCGGGCCGCACGGGAGTGCCAGCGCGGGCCATCCCAGTGCGTTGAACGGGAACGTGAAGCGGATCACCGCCTCGCGGATGTCGAGGTCGCTCTTGACGGCCGGCGGCGCCACGAACGCCATCGTCGGGGTCACGAGCAGGTCGATTCCGTCGAGCGCGTCCGCGGCCATCTCCGCGTACTCCTCGCGGCGCCTGCGGCCGGCCTCGAAGTCCGCGTCCGTGACCGCCTGGCAGCGCTCGAGCTTCGTCCGCACGTTGTCGCCGTAGGCGTCGGCGTGCTCCGGGAAGAGCCCCGTGTGCGACTCGGCCACCTCGCGCATGAACACGTCCGAGACGCCCTCGGGCAATGGCAGCCCCACCTCACGCCGGCGCGGGAAGAGCTCGGCCGCCGCCCGCACGCGCTCCCGCACCAGCGGCTCCGCGAGGTCGACCCACGCGACCCCGACCTCGAGCTCCTCGAGGGAGCCCAGCTCCGCCGGGGCGAACCCCGGCGCCAGCGCCTCCATCATGCGCACGCACGTGTCGACGTCGCGTGCCATCGGCCCGGCGTGGTCGAAGCTCGGCGCCAGCGGGAAGCAGCCCTCCATCGGCACCAGCCCGTGGGTCGGCTTGAAGCCGACGATCCCGCAGCAGGCGGCCGGGATCCGGATCGACCCGCCGGAGTCCGTCCCCAGCCCGGCCTCCACGAGGCCGGCCGCCACGGCCGCGCCCGAGCCGGAGCTCGATCCGCCGGCGGTGCGCGTCTGGTCGAGCGGGTTCGGCACGTCGCCGAAGTGCGGGTTCCAGCTCGTGATCCCGTACGCGAACTCGTGCAGGTTGGTCTTGCCGACGTTGGCGTAGCCGGCCGCCTCGAGCCGGGCGACCGCCGCCGCCGTCCGCTCCGGCACGTTGTCCGCGAACAACACAGACCCGTAGGTCGTGCGGAGGGCCTCCGTGTCGAACAGGTCCTTGACGGCCAGCGCAACACCCTCCGCCGGCTCGTCCGGCCGTGCCAGGAAGACGCTCACGCCGCCAGCGCGCCCGGCAGCTGCCGCCGCGAGCGGATCCCGAGCTTGCGGTACGCGTTCGAGAGGTGCACCTCCACCGTCTTCGGGGTGACGTAGAGGCTCTGGGCGATGCTCTTGTTGGACTCGCCGTCGGCCGCCAGCTGGGCGACCCTCAGCTCGCTCGGCGTCAGCGACTCGACCCCCGCGAGCGCCCCGGCCCGCGGCCGCGCGCCGGTGGCGTAGAGCTCCGTGCGCGCGTGGTCGGCGAGCCGCTCGGCCCCGCACACGGTCGCCAGCTCCAGCGCCCTTCGCAGCGGCTCGCGCGCCTCGCTCGGCTGCCTGGCGCGGCGGACCGCCGACCCGAGCGCCGCCAGGGCCTTCGCGTACTCGAGCTTGGCCGGCGACGGCGCGAGCACGTCCACGGCCTCCTGCAGCTCGCCGAGGCCGGCGTCGCGGCGCAGCCTTCCGAGAATGCAGAGCGCTCGCCCGAGAGCGCCCGGCGCCCCGAAGCGGCGGGCCAGCCGCACCTCCTCCTCGGCGAGGGGAATCGCCTCGTCGGTGCGTCCGTTCAGGTCGAGCGCGAGCGCCTTGAACGTGCGCCACTGGCCCCCCCACGCCGGGTTGACGACGAAGGCGTGGCGCTCGCACTCCTCAGCCGCCGCCAGCGCCTCCTCGCCCTTGCCCTGGTCGATCAGCAGCGCGGCCGAAGCTCGCAGCACGTAGTTGCGGCCGGACGTGGTGCCCCGCAGCTGCGGCGCCTCGGCGAGCACGCGCTCCGCCTCGGCCAGGTCGCCGCGCTCGCGCACCACGTCCGCCACGGCGCCGTAGACGTACGCCGCCGCCGGCCCTCCGGCGATCCCCCACTCGAGGTTCTCCTGCTTCGCCTCCCGCATGAGCGTCTCCGCCTCGGCCAGCTCACCCCTCCTCAGCAGCGTGTATCCGCGCCAGGTGTGCACGCCGAAGGCCGAGAAGAGCGAGCCGCGCCGGTGCGCCGCCGCCTGGATCTCGTCCCACAGCGGCATCGCCTCCTCGCGGTCCGCAGCGGCGAGGACCCCCATCGCCGGCACCAGGATGAACGCGTCGTCGACCTCGAGCAGCTCGCCCCCGCGCAGCGCGTGCAGGACGAGCTCCACGCACGAGTCGGCCGGCCCGGCCGAGAGCATCCAGGCGTAGGCGGCCAGCGCCTCGAGCATGCGCGCCCCGGCGCCCGGCGCGTCGACGCCCTCGCGGTACCGCTCGAGCTGGGCCTGCAGGTCGAAGTCCCCGGCCCCGAAGAACACGGCCATCTGCTGGACTGCCTCGAGCCGCATGCGCTCGTCCGCCAGCTCCGGCGGCAGTTCGGCGGCCGCGCGCCGCGCCACCGCGAGGCCCTTGTCCGGCGTCTGGGAGAAGAGCAGCAGACGGGCCAGCTCGCGGCCGGCGAGCGCGCGGCGCCCGGGGTCCTCCAGGGCCTCGTAGGCCTCGCCGAGGTAGTCGATCCCGTCCGCCCGGCTGATGAGGCTCGCGGCCAGCCCCAACTCGAGCAGCAGCTCGGGGCGCATCTCCGCCGGCGGCGGCTCGTCCAGCGCGCGGGTCAGGTAGGCGACGGCGCCGTCCGAGGCGCCGCGCCGCGAGGCGGAGCGGCCCGCGTCGTGGAGCAGCTCAGCGACCCACGCCTCGCCGCGGCGCGGGGCATTGAGCAGCTGCGCCGCGATCTGGTCGGGTGAGGCGCCGGCGTCCTTCAGCAGCTCGGCGGCGCGGGTGTGGAGCAGCTCGCGCTCGCCGAGTGGCAGCTCCTGGTACACGGCCTCCCTGACGAGCGGATGCACGAAGCCGAGCGGCGCCTCCGGGCGCAGGATCTCCGCCCGGGCGAGCTCGCCCGTCGCCGACGCCACACGCGCCTCGTCGACCTGCGCCAGCGCCGCCACCGTGGGCAGCGCGGCGCTCTCGCCGAGCACTGCCACCGCGCGGGCGATCGCGATCGTCTCCTGCGGCAGCCGTGCCAGTCGCACCAGCACCGTCCGCGAAACCGCGCGCGGCCCGATGTCCCGGACCACGGACGCGTTCTCCGCCTCGGGGCTCACGCCGTCGGCCTCGAGTGCGCTGAGCAGCTGGCGCAGCAACAGCGGGTTGCCGCCGGTCGAGTCGTGGCAGGCCTCGCTGAACGCACGGTCGGAGTCATCGCCGAGCCGCGCCCTGACCACCTCGTCCACGCCGGCTCCGGTGAGCGCGCCGGGGTGCAGGGGCACGGTCATCGCGTCGTGTGCGATCTCCGCCAGCAGCGCGGGATCCGTGCCCGCCTCGGCGCTCCGCTGGGTGGCCGCGATCAGGATCGGCACGCCCTCGAGCCGCCGCGCCAGGTACGCGACGAACCGCAGCGACGGACGATCGCACCACTGGAGATCGTCGATCGCCAGGAGCAGCGGGCGCTCCTCCGCCAGGTTGAGGCTGAGCCAGAAGAGCCCGTGCAGCACGGCGAACGCCGCCGCGCCCGAGTCCTCCTCGAGCGATCCGAAGACCGCCTCGGCGGGCCCGGCGGCGCCCGACAGCGCTTCCTCCTGCTCCGCCACGACGGCCTCGAAAAGCTGGCGCACGACGCCGAACGGGAACTCGCGCTCCAGCTCGCTCGCGCGCGCCACCAGCACGCCCATCGACCCGGCCGCCCGCTCGCGGGCCTCGGCCAGCAGCTGGCTCTTGCCGATGCCGGCGGGCCCCTCGATCAGCAGCAGCCGCCCGTCCCCGCCGGCGGCGCCGGCCAGCAGCTCGTCGAGCGTCGCGAGCTCGCTCTCCCGCTCGACCAGGGTGGCCAGGGTCGTTCGCGGCACGCGGCCAGAATATGCGCACCGGCCGCCGCTTGGCGAGCGTTCACCGGCCCACCTGAGCCCCGAGGGACCCGTTCGCCCCCCAGGTGATGCCCGCGGTCGCGAGCAGCCCGAAGTAGATGCCGATGCGCCTGCCGACCTCGGCGCTTCCTCCCGACAGCGGTCCCTCGATCGCCGGCGGGTCGATCAGCCGGTAGACGATCAGGACGGTCGCGAGCGCTCCGACCGCCGTCACGATCAGCGGGAACGGCACCCGCCAGCGCGGCATCACGTGGGCCGCCCGCAGCACCAGCAGGGCCATTCCGAGCAGCGCGGCGACCAGCAGGATCACGTCCACGTACCGGAACGCCTCCCAGGCGTTCAGCCCGCGGCCCTGCGTCACGATCGTGCCCGGGCCTCCGGGAAGGTCGACGGCCTCGTCGAGGCCGAACCAGGGCAGGAACATCGCGATGAGGAGCAGGAGGCCGCATGCTCCCGCCACGGCGTCGGCGGGGCGGGTTCGTGACGGGTCCACCGCGCGCGCACTCTATCCGGCGGGAATACTCCCTCCGGGGATGGACGCCGAGCGCGACATCGAGGCCCTCGCCGGCATCGGCGGCCGCCCGCCCGGCAGCGACGCCGAGCGGCGCGCGGCCAACCTGCTGAAGCGCCGGCTCGAGGAGATGGGCCGCGAGGCGGAGCTCGAGCACGTGGACTGCCGGCCGAACTGGCCGCTCACCTACGCGGCGCTCGCGGTCGCGGCGATCGTGGGCAGCGTGCTCTCGGTGTCGGCGCCCGTCGCCGGCGCGGCGATCGCACTCGTCGCGCTCGTCGTCCTGTTCCTCGACGCGACCGGCCTGCTCCTGACGGTCCGCAGACTCTTCGGCCGGCGCGCGTCGCAGAACGTGCTCTCGCGCGACCGCGGCGACAGGCCCGGCGTGCTCGTGCTCGTCGCCCACTACGACAGCGGCCGCTCGGGCGCCGGCTTCGGGCGCCGCCTCCAGGAGCGCCGCGCCAGGCTCGGCAGGCTGGTCCGCCGGCCGATCGGCCCGCTCGAGCCGCTCTTCTGGGCGATGGCGGCCGTGCTGGCCTGCTGCCTGATCCGCCTGCCCGGGATGGAGGGCACCGTCCTGACCGCGATCCAGTTCGTCCCGACCGTCGCGCTGATCCTCGCGGTCCCGCCGCTCGTGGACGTGGCGCTGGCCCGGCCCGTGCCCGGTGCGAACGACAACGCCTCCGGCGTCGCCATAGCACTCGGGCTCGCCGAGCGTCACGGCGGCCGGCTCGAGCACCTCGACGTCTGGGTGCTCCTGACCGGCGCGCAGGAGGCAGTGGCCCAGGGCATGCGCAGCTTCCTGAGGCGACACCGCCGCGACCTCGGGCGCGAGCGCACGGTGTTCGTGAACATCGACGAGGTGGGAGTCGGCAGCGTCCGCTTCGCGCGACGCGAGGGCCTACTGATCGCGACCCGCTCGCACCGCCAGCTCGTGAAGCTCTGCGAGGAGATCGCCGAGGACGAGGGCGCCGGGGCCCGGGCGATCGTGAGCCGCACGGCCAGCGACGGCCACGCCGCAAGCTCAGCCGGTTACCCGGCGGTGACGATCACCTGCCGCGACGCGCTCGACCACACGCCCGACCACCACCGCCCCACCGACACGCCCGACCGCATCGACCCCGCCGCGCTCCGCCGCGCCGAGGCGTTCTGCGACGAGCTGCTCCGCCGCCTCGACGCCGAGATCGGCCCCGACCTCGCCGCCCCGGCCGAGGAGACCGTGCTCAGCGAGTCGTCCGAGTAGCGCCCGCCAGCTCCACGAAGAACTCGAGCGAGCGGGGGTTGGCGAGGGAGTCGCGGCTGGCCGCGCTCTCCGGGTCGCCGCCCATCAGGATCTTCTTGACCGGCACCTCGAGCTTCTTGCCGGACAGCGTGCGCGGGATCTCGGCCACCGCCTCGATGCGGTCGGGCACGTGCCGCGGCGAGCAGTGCTCGCGCACGCGCCGGCGGATCCGCGCCACGAGCTCGTCGTCGAGCGACGAGCCCGGCCGCAGGACCACGAACGCCATCATCTCGTCGCTCACGTCGACGACGAGGCTGTCGAGCACCTCGTCCACACCCTCCACCGCGCTGTAGATCTCGCTCGTTCCCATGCGGACGCCGCCGCGGTTGATGGTCGAGTCGGAGCGGCCGTAGATCACGGCCGTGCCGCGCGAGGTGACCTTGATCCAATCGCCGTGGCGCCACACGCCCGGGTAGGTGTCGAAGTAGCTCGCGCGGTAGCGCTCGTCGCCGGGGTCGTTCCAGAAGCGCAGCGGCATCGACGGCATCGGCTCCGTGATCACCAGCTCGCCGACCTCGTCGACCACCGGCCTGCCCTGAGCGTCGAACGCCTGGACGTCGGCGGCCAGCGAGCGCGCCTGCAGCTCGCCGGCGTGGACCGGCAGCAGCGGGCAGCCGCCGACAAACGCGGTGCACAGGTCGGTGCCGCCGCTCGTGGAGAACAGCCACACGTCCGGCTTCACGTGCGAGTAGACCCACTCGAAGCCCTCCACCGGCAGCGGCGACCCCGTGGAGCCGAGGCTGCGCATGCGCCCGAGGTCGCGCTCGCGCGCCGGCTCGACACCCGCCTTCATGCACGCGCCGATGAACCCGGCGCTGGTGCCGAAGCAGGTGACGCCCGCCTCCTCGATGAAGCCCCACAGCCCCGACGGGTCCGGCTGACCGTCGTAGAGGACGATCGCCGACCCCGACAGCATCCCGCCGACGAGGAAGTTCCACATCATCCAGCCCGTCGTGGTGAACCAGAGGAAGCGGTCGCCGGCCGAGAGGTCGAGGTGCAGGCGGCTCTTCTTCAGGTGCTCGACGAGGATGCCGCCGTGGCCCTGCACGATCGCCTTCGGCAGGCCGGTCGTGCCGGACGAGTAGAGCACCCAGAGCGGGTGGTCGAACGGCACCTGCTCGAACGAGAGCTGCGCCGGCTCGGCGAGCAGGGCGTCCCAGTCCCCGTCGGCGCCGAGGTACGGCACGACGACCGTGTGCTCGATCGACGGGATCGCCTCGCACAGTTCGGCGAGGCTGCCGCGGCGGTCGAAGTCCTTGCCGCCGTACCGGTAGCCGTCGACGCCGATCAGCACCTTCGGCTCGATCTGGCCCCAGCGGTCGACCACGGTCGGCGTGCCGAACTCGGGCGCGCAGCTCGACCAGACCGCCCCGATGCTCGCGGTGGCGAGGAACGCCACCACTGTCTCGGGGATGTTCGGCAGGTAGGCCACCACGCGGTCGCCGCGCCCCACGCCGAGGCGGCGCAGCCCCGCGGCGCAGCGGGCCACCTGGTCCTCGAGCTCGCCCCACGTGACCTCGCCGAGCTGCCGCAGCTCCGACGCGTGGACGATCGCCGTCTCGTCGCGGCGCGCCGCGCCCGCGCCGAGGATGTGCTCGGCGTAGCTCAGCTCGGAGCCGGGAAACCACTCGGCGCCGGGCATCTCGCGGCGCCCGAGCACGCGTTCATGGGGCTTCGAGGCCCTCACACCGCACCAGTCCCACAGCGCCCCCCAGAAGCCCTCGAGGTCCTCGACCGACCAGCGCCACAGCTCGTGGTAGTCGCCGAAGCCGCGCTCGCGCATGAAGCGGGCCATCTCGGACGAGCCCGGGTCGGGCGGCTCCCAGAGGAGGTCTCCCTCGCGCATCGGCCCCAAGTCTGACGATCGGAAGCTCTACAGCCTCGCCTCCGGCAGCGTCGGCTCGAACAGCTCCACGGGATTGCCCGACGGGTCCTCCACGAGGATCTGCCTGCCGCCGGTGCCGTCGACGATCTCGTTGCGGAACCTCGCGCCGGCGGCGCGCAGCTCCTCGACCAACGACTCCAGGTCGTCGACCTCGATCTGGAAGCGGTTCCATCCGCCCGGCTCGGGGAGCGTCCCGTCGGGCATCGCCTGGCCGCCGCCCGGCCCGCCGCCGGGGGCGCTGAGCACCAGCCGCAGGTCCCCGCGCGAGAGCATCGCGAAGGATGGCGCCGGGTGCATCACCTCCTCGAAGCCGAGCGGGCCGCAGTAGAACTCGATCGCGGCGTCGACGTCGTGAACGATGTATCGGACGCTGACGGTCGCCATGGCTCCTCCTACACCGGGGTGACGGCGTTGCGCTTCGCCGGCCAGGTTCGCTCGCGCGACGCGTACACCGCGAAGCGCCGCGCCAGCTCGGAGCGCAGCTCCTCCGGTTGGACGACCGCGTCGATCACGAGCTCCGACGCCAGGTGGAGGATGTCGATCTCCTCGGCGTACTCGCGCCGCAGCTCCTCCGTGCG
>DASXAA010000201.1:0-22902 GCA_036407035.1 Thermoleophilaceae bacterium
GGCGGAACGCCGGCGCCCTGCGGGACGAGGGGCGCCGCGCCGCGGCCGCCGGGGAACTGCTGGCCATCGTCATGACCAGCCCTCCCGAGGCCGACGAGCACGACGACCGCGATGCCGCGCCGAGCCCGGGCCCGGCGCTGCAGGACATGGTACGCGTGGCCTTCGCGCCCAACCAACCCATGGCGGAGATGCTCCAGGCGCGCCTGTTCGGCGAGGGCATCCCCAGCACGCGGCGAACCGACGGGGCGGAGGCTTACGTCGGCGCGAGTGCCTTCTACGAGATCTACGTTCCGACCGCGGCCGCTGAACGCGCTCGCCGGCTCTTGGTGGAGGAGGGCGCGCCGCAGCCGGAGCCGACCGCCCCGCGGGCGGAGGCGCGGCGACTGGTGTCCGAGCGTCCCGGCCTCCGGCTCGCCGGCAAGGCCGGCGTCCTGCTCGTCGTCTTCGGCGGCGCCGCCCTCGCGGTTGTCACCCAGGTCTCGGGCCCCGCCCGGGTCGGCGCGCTGATGCTGCTCGCGCTGACGCTCGTCCTGGCCGTGATCCGGAGCGAGCAGGCCTGAGGTCTCAGGCCGCCGACATCCGCCCGTTCCGTCGCAGCGCCCGCGGCACCACGAAGCGGATTCCCGAGCGCTCGTCGTCGATCGAGCACGTCTTGTTGTCGATCAGGCCCAGGCTCTTCGCGTGCGGGACCAGCCTCATCTGGTCCAGGTAGCCGTCCTGGCCCCGCTTGCGCGTGATGATCCACAGGTACCCGGTGTCCTTCAGGCGCGCGCGGTATCTGACGAGCGCCTCCTTCGCCTCGTCGATCGACTCGACCAGGACGATCGCGCCGTCCAGGTCCCCTGAACGCACCAGGCCACGGCCCAGCACCTCCTTCACGTCGCGCCTGAGGCCGGGGCCCACGTCGCCGGCGACCTCCACCCGCTCGTCGGGCCGCACGCCCAGCTTCTGGACCGTGGTCCTGTGGCTGTAGTCGCGTTCCTGCGTCATCGTTCGAGGGCGAATTCTGCCATTCGCGGTCAACATCCCGGAAGGGCTGCACGCCGTCTCCCGCCCGCGTGCGCCCCCGACTGCCGCTCGCGCTAAGGTCTGCCCGAGGCCGGGCGACGCAAACCGGAGGAGAACGTATGGGCTTCATGGACAAGGCCAAGCAGCTGGCCGAGCAGGCGCAGCAGAAGCTCGACGAGGCGCAACAGCAGTTCAACAAGAGCCAGCAGCCGGAGGGCGAGCAGGCCCCCGCGGGAGGGCGCTACGACGCGCACGGCCGCCCGGTACAGGACGATGCGCCGCCCGCCGGCGCCGCCCCGCCGCCATCCGGGCAGCCGCCGGCAGATGAGTCGCCCGCGGCCGAGGCGCCGGCCGAGGAGCCGCCACCCGCGGCCGAGGAGCCGCCGAGCGGCGGCGGGGCCAACACCAGCCCGGACCCCTTCAAGCCGCTCCAGCAGTGAGCTCGCCGTGTCCGCCAAGCGATTCGCGCGCCATGACATGACCATCGGCGGCGTCCTCACCGCGATGGTCACCCCGTTCGACGCCGACGGCGCCCTCGCCGAGGACGCCGCCGCCCGCCTCATCCACCATCTGCTCGACAACGGCTCCGACGGGATCGTGCTCGCCGGCAGCACGGGCGAGTCGCCGACGCTCACCGACGAGGAGAAGGTGCGCCTGTGGGAGATCGGCGTTGCCGAGTCGGGCGACGCGCTCGTGGTCGCCGGCACGGGCACCTACGACACGCGCCACTCGGTCGAGCTGACGGAGCGGGCCACCGAGGCCGGCGTGGACGCGATGCTGGTCGTCACGCCCTACTACAACAAGCCGAACCGGCGCGGCATCCGCGCCCACTTCGAGGCCGTCGCGGCCGCCACCGACCGCCCGATCATCGTCTACAACATCCCGTCGCGCACGGTCGTGGACATCCCCAACGACCTGCTCGGCGAGCTGGCCGAGATCGACAACGTCGTCGCCGTCAAGCAGGCCAGGTACGAGGACATTCGGGCGATCGACGGCCTCACCCTGCTCGCCGGCAACGACGACGTCCTGCCGCAGGTGATGGACCTCGGCGGCACCGGCGGCATCCTCGTCGCCTCGCACCTGGTCGGCCGCGAGATGCGCCGCATCGTCGACGAGCCCGAGAACCGGCGCGAGATCCACGAGTCGCTCAAGGACCTCTACGAGGCGCTGACCGTGACCACCAACCCGATCCCGATCAAGGCGGCACTGAACATGTGCGGCCACGACGTCGGCGGCCTGCGCCTGCCACTGGTGGAGGCCTCCGAGGACGAGAAGGCGACGATCCACGCCGCGCTCGAGCGTCACCGGCTGCTGGCGGCGGTTTGACCGACGGCGGGCTGCGTGTCCTCCCGCTAGGGGGGCTGGGGGAGATCGGGAAGAACATGACGGTCGTCGAGTACGGCGGCCGGATCGTGGTGGTCGACACGGGGCTGATGTTCCCCGCGCCCGACCAGCTCGGCATCGACCTCGTGCTGCCCGACTTCACCTACCTGCGCGAGCGCGCCGACGACATCGAGGCGATCGTCCTCACCCACGGGCACGAGGACCACGTGGGGGCGCTGCCGTTCGTGCTGCGCGAGCTCGGCACGGCCCCGCCGATCCACGGCGGGCCGCTGACCGCGGCGATGGTCCGCTCGAAGCTCGACGAGCACCGCATGCAGGACGTGCGCGTGGAGGACGTGCTCGCCACCCAGTCGTTCGACGCCGGCCCGTTCTCGGTCGAGATGGTGAAGATGGCCCACTCGATCCCGGACTCGTTCGGGGTCGCGATCACCTGCGAGCTTGGCACGATCCTCGTCACCGGCGACTACAAGTTCGACCAGACGCCCGTCGACGGCGTGCCGGCCGACGTGTCGCGGCTGGCGGAGCTCGGGCGCGAGGGCCTGCTGCTCCTGTGCGGCGACTCCACCAACGCCGACCGCCCCGGGATGTCGCCGTCGGAGTCGAGCGTGGGGCCGAAGCTGGAGGAGGTGTTCGCGCGCTGCACCGGGCGCATCGTGGTCACCTGCTTCGCGTCGAACATCCACCGCGTGCAGCAGGTGGTCGACGCCGCCGCCGACCTCGGCCGCAAGGTCTCGCTCGTCGGCCGCTCGATGCGCAAGAACGTGAACATCGGGCGTGGCCTCGGCCACATCGAGGTGCCCGAGGGCATGCTCGTCGGCACGCGCGAGATCGAGGACTTCCCCGACCACAAGCTGGTGGTGCTCTCGACCGGCAGCCAGGGCGAGCCGCTCTCGGCGCTGCGCCGGATGGCGCACGGCGACCACCCGCAGGTGACGCTCCACGAGGACGACACCGTGATCTTCTCCGCTACCCCGATCCCCGGCAACGAGCGCGCGGTGAACGAGACGATCGACCGCATCTACCGCCTCGGCGCCGACGTGATCACCCCGCGCGAGGTGCCCGTGCACGCCTCCGGCCACGGGTATGCCGAGGAGCTGAAGCTGATGATCAACCTCACGCACCCGCGCTACGTGATGCCCGTGCACGGCGACCACAAGCGGCTGCGCCTGCACGGCGAGCTGGCCGAGGCCGTGGGGGTCGACCCCGACGCGATCTTCCGCGGCGAGAACGGGCGCCCGCTCGAGATCGGCCGCGACGGCGCCCGCTGGGGCGAGCGCGAGCAGGCCGGGATGATCTTCGTGGACGGTGTGGACGTGGGCGACATCGAGGACGTCGCGCTGCGCGACCGGCGCATGCTCTCCGCCGACGGCATCTTCATCGTGGTGGCGACGGTGTCGGAGCAGGACGGCCGCTCGGTCGTCCCGCCGGAGATCATCTTCCGCGGGGTGCCGTTCGTCGACGAGCACGACGGCTTCGTCGACGACCTGCGCGACGCCGTGGACGCCTCACTGGCGCGCTCGGCCGAGGAGGAGATCCACGAGATCGACCTGCTTCAGGACCACCTGCACGACGACATCGCCGAGTTCGTCTACGAGAGGCTGCGGCGGCGGCCGATGGTGCTGCCGGTCGTCGTGGAAATCTGACCGGCCGGCACGCCCGCGGCGGGCAGGCGCACAGTGAACCGCGCCCCGCCGCCCTCGGCGTCGCCGAGCTCCACGCTGCCTCCGTGAGCCTCGCTCACGGCGCGCACGATCGCCAGCCCGAGGCCGCTGCCTCCGGCCGGGGCGCGATCGCCGTTGCCGCGCGCGAAGCGGTCGAACACGCGCTCGCGCAGGTCGACCGGGATGCCGGGGCCGCGGTCCGAGACCTCGAGCACCGCGGCGTCGTCCTGCTCGCGGACGGACACGGTCACCGGGGTGCCCGACGGCGTGTGGATGAAGGCGTTCTCGACCAGGTTGCCGACCAGGCGGTGGAGGTCGTCCTCCACGCCGTAGACCGCCACCTGGCCCGGGATGTCGAGCGAGATCGGGTGATCTGCCGCGAGGGCGCCCGCCTCGGCGGCCGCCTCGCGGGCGATCGCGGCGAGGTCCACCGGGGTGCGCGGCGGCCGCCGCCCGGCGTCGGCGCGGGCCAGCAGCAGGAGGTCGGCCACGAGGCGACGCATCCGGCGCGACGAGCGGAGCGCCGAGCCCGCCATGTCCTTCTGCTCGCCCTCGAGCTCCGAGTCGAGCAGCTCCAGGTTGGCGAGGATGCTGGTGAGCGGCGTGCGCAGCTCGTGCGACGCGTCCGCCACGAAGTCGCGCTGGCGCGCGAGCGTGGCCTCGGTCTCCGAGCGCGCAGCGCCCAGCTCGCGCAGCATGTCCTCGAACGTGCGCGCCAGCTCCGAGACCTCGTCGTTGGCGACCGGGCGCTGGAGGGTGATGTCCGGGTCTCGCGTGCGTGCAACCTCGCGCGCCGCGCGGGTGAGCCCGGCGATCGGCCGCATGGCGCGCCGCGCCACGAGCAGGCCGGCGAGGAACGCGAGCAGGGTGCCGCCGAGCACGCCGAAGCCGAGGAACAGGCGCACGCGGTTGATCGTGCGGGTCATGCCGGCCTCGGGCTTCGCGTACTGGACGAACGCGACCACGCCGGCGAGCGGCTCGGACGGCACCGCGCCGCCGAAGTCGAACGCGTCGCGGCGGGCGATGACCAGCGGGCGCGTGATCACGCGGTACGGGCCGGCGTCGATCACCTTGTCGAGCTGGATCGGTCCGAGCGGGCCGCTGGCCCAGTTGGGGAAGGTCACGCGGCCGTCGGGGTCGATGACGCGGACGCTCGCGTCGCCCGCGGCGGCGCCAACGAGCGGCTCCGGCGGAACCGTGATCCGGCCGTCCGAGTTCACGCTCGGGTGGAGCTGGTTCTGGAGGTCCGCGGAGGTGGCGCGCAGGTCGTCGTCGAAGGCGGAGCGGATCCGCTGCTCGGCGACGGCGCCGATCACCACGGCGAACAGGCAGAGGATCGCGAAGGTCAGCGCGGCGGTGACCGCGGCCAGCTTGACCTTGATCGGTAGGCGGCCGCGCGCCCGTTGGAGGAGTCGTGCGCCGGCGCTCATTCGGCCCTCAGCACATATCCCGCGCCGCGCACGGTGTGGAGGATGCGCGGCCTGTCGCCCACTTCGAGCTTGCGGCGGAGGGTCGAGATGAACACGTCGACGGTGTTGGTCTCGGCGAAGGGGTGGTAGCCCCACACCTCGTCGAGCAGCGCCTGTCTCGACACGACGATCCGCTCGTTGCGCATCAGGTGCTCGAGCAGCTCGAACTCGCGGGCGGTCAGCTCGATCCGCTGCTCGTCGCGGTAGACCTCGTGGGTGTCGGGGTTGAGCCGCAGGTCGCCGACGACCATGAACGCGCTGCCGCGCGGGGGCCGGCGCCGGAGCAGCGCCCGCAGGCGGGCGAGCAGCTCGTCGCGCTCGAACGGCTTGACGAGGTAGTCGTCGGCGCCCGAGTCGAGGCCCTCCACGCGCGAGTCGAGCGCGTCGCGGGCGGTGAGGATCAGGATCGGCACGTCGCCCTCGTCTCGCAGCCGGCGGCACACCTCCACGCCGTCCATGCGCGGCAGGCCGAGGTCGAGCACCACCGCGTCGGGCTCGAACACCTGCGACTCCTCGAGGGCGCTCTCGCCGTCGCCGGCGAGGCGCACCTCGTAGCCCTCCTTGTCGAGCGAGCGCCGTAGAACGCCCGCGATATCGGCGTCATCCTCCACTACAAGCACTCGCGGGCGGCCCGCCATGGACCCCATGGTAGGGAGGGTGGCGACGTCATCCGTCGAAAAACCCCTGGATGGCGCGCCGCCGTCCCAGTAGAAGACGTCGCACGGCCTGGTGGCCGCCGGTCTCCATGCCTCGGCTCGAGCAGCGCCACTGGGACCTGATCGGGCTCGGGCTCGTGTCCTTCGCCGCGTTCTTCGCGTGCGTCTTCTACCTCGGCTGGGCCGGCGGCCAGGTGGGCCAGGCGATGGCCGACGGCATCCTCTTCATGTTCGGCGGCGTCGGCTACCTGGCGCCGATCGTCCTGTTCGGCGCGGGCGCCCTGGTGGTGCTGCGGCCGATGATCCCCACGGTCCACCCGTTCCGGACGGGCACGGCCTGCCTGATCGGGGCGCTGACGCTCGGCCTGGCGGCAGGCTCGCTCGGGCTCGGCCCCGGCGTGGCCCCGCACGACGGCTTCCTCGACGCCGCCTACCTGCGCCCACGCGGAGGGCTGGTGGGCGAGTCGCTCTTCTGGTCGTCGAGCAAGCTCTTCTCGGACGCCGGGTCGCACATCCTCTTCGTGTTCCTGCTGCTGGCGGGCATCCTGCTGCTGACCGGCGCCTCCGTCGCCGGGATCGTCAGCGCCACCCGGCAGGCGGCCGCCAGCACCACCGACAGGGTCCGGCGCTCGACCCAGGAGCTGGCCGGGGCCTTCGGCGGCGCCGCGACCCTGCCGCTCCCCGGCCAGGGCCCGCCGGAGCCGATGGAGCCGCCCGAGCCGGAGGACAGCGAGCCGGTCGTGCGCGCGACGCACGTGGAGGCGCCCGCGCTGGACGCGGCCGAGCGCTACCCGGACCTGTACGAGGAGGACGAGCCGCCCGAGGAGCCGGAGGTCGAGCTCGAGGAGTCGGACCACGTGGCGAAGCGGCCGCCGCCCGACCCGGCTCAAGGGCAGCAGGAGGAGCTCACGCCCATGGGCGAGCGCCGCTCGGCGGTCACCGAGGCGGACGACCTCGAGTACCGCATGCCGAAGATGTCGTTCCTGAAGCGCTCGAACGGCGCGCAGAAGCTCGACACGAAGGGGATCGAGCGGACCGGCGCGCAGCTCGTGGAGGCGCTCAGCTACTTCAACGTGGAGGGGCGCGTGATCGGCACCGTCACGGGCCCGCACGTGACCCGCTACGAGCTGCGGCTGGCGCCGGGGATCAAGATGTCGAAGGTCGCCCAGCTGAAGGACGACCTCGCCTACGCGCTCGCGGCCGAGCAGGTGCGCATCCTGGCGCCGATCCCCGGCAAGCAGGCCGTGGGCGTGGAGGTGCCGAACCGGGTGCGCCACATGGTGCATCTCGGCGACGTGTTCCAGGACGCGCCGGGCGGCTGGTCGCCGCTGTCGGTCTGGCTCGGCAAGGACATCGCCGGCAAGGCGATCGGCACCGACCTCGCGAAGCAGCCGCACATCCTGATCGCGGGCACGACGGGCTCCGGCAAGTCGGGCTGCGTCAACGCGATGCTGTCGTCGGTGCTGCTGCGCAGCGACCCCAACGAGGTGCGCATGGTGCTGGTGGACCCGAAGCGCGTGGAGCTGAACCACTACGAGGGCATCCCGCACCTGCTCACACCGGTGGTCACGAGCCCGCGGCTGGCGGCCAACGTGCTCGGAAACCTGATCAAGGAGATGGAGGAGCGCTACGGCGTGATGAGCAGCGCGAAGGTGCGGAACCTGCCGGAGCTGAACCGCGTGCGCGTCAAGCAGGGGGAGCGGCCGCTGCCGTACATCCTCTGCGTGATCGACGAGCTCGCCGACCTGATGATGGTCGCGCCCGCCGACGTGGAGGACTCGATCATCAGGCTGGCCCAGAAGTCACGCGCGGTCGGCATCCACCTGGTGCTGGCCACGCAGCGTCCGAGCGCGGACGTGATCACCGGCATGATCAAGGCCAACGTGCCGGCCCGGATCGCGTTCGCGGTCTCCTCCCAGACCGACTCGCGAGTGATCCTCGACCAGAACGGCGCCGAGTCGCTGCTCGGCCAGGGCGACATGCTCTTCCGCCCGGCGGGCGAGTCGCGCTCGGCCCGCATCCAGGGGGCGTTCATCACCGAGGACGAGATCGAGCGGCTGACGGACCACTGGCGCCGGCAGGGCGAGCCCGAGCTGCACGAGGAGCTGCTCGAGGCGATCGAGAGCGAGGATGACGGCGAGGGCGGCGACGGCGACTTCGACCCGGACCAGGACGACCTGCTGGCCGACGCGATCGCGACCGTCGTCCAGATGGGCACGGCGTCCACCTCGATGCTCCAGCGCCGCCTGCGGGTCGGATACACGCGCGCGGGGCGGCTGATCGACATGATGGAGCGCCGCGGGGTGATCTCGGGCTACGAGGGCTCGAAGGCGCGCCAGGTGCTGATCACGGAGGCCGATCTGCCGCGCGTGCTCGACGCGCTGGCGGAGGGCGACCAGGTCCCGGCCGAGTCGTAGCTCGAGCCTTCGCCAAAATACGCGCCCCATGCCGTCGATCGGCGAAACGCTCAGGGAAGCGCGGATGCGTCAGCGCCTCGACATCGCCGACGTCGAGGACAAGACCAAGATCCGCGCGAAGTATCTGCGGGCGCTCGAGAACGAGGAGTTCTCGATGCTGCCCGGCCCGACCTTCGTGAAGACCTTCCTGCGCACCTACGCGGAGGTGCTCGGCCTCGACCCGCAGCGGCTGATGGACGAGTACCGGGCGAACTACGAGTCGCGCGGGGACGACCTCGAGCAGCTCCAGCCGCTCGGGCCGCGCACCACGGCACGCGAGCGGCGCCCGCGGGGCGGGGGCGGCGGGCCGCGGCCGCTGGCGGTGATCGCGGCGGGCATCGCGGTCGTGCTGGCCGTGCTCGTGGTGCTCGGACTCACCGGCAACGACGACAACGGCGGCGGCGACCACTCCGCTAACACGAACACCACCGCCACGACCCCGAAAAAGAAGAAGAAGCGGCAGCCGCCGCCGACCCCGACCAGGGTCAGGCTGCGGATCGCTCCCACCGTGCCGACCTACATCTGCGTCGACAGGGGGCTCGGCACCGAGGTGGTGTTCGCGGGGATCATCGACGCGCCCAGGACGTTCCACGGCAAGCGCCTGCGCGTGAACCTCGGCAAGACTTCGATCGAGATGCGAAAGAACGGCAAGCCGGTCCAGATCGAGCAGACGCCGAACCCGGTCGGCTTCGAGTTCACCCCGACCTCGACCAAGTCGCTCCCCGTGGGGGAGCGCCCCTGCGCCTGAGCCGTCTTGGCCGCGCGCGCCGGCATCGTCGTCACGGGCACGGAGGTGCTCACCGGCCGCGTCCGCGACCGCAACGGGCCGTGGCTGTCCGACCGGCTGCTCGAGCTGGGCGTCGAGCTCGCCCACATCACGATCTGCGGCGACCGCCCGGAGGACATCGAGGCCCAGCTGCGGTTCATGGCCGACCAGGGCGTGGACCTGATCCTCACGAGCGGCGGCCTCGGGCCGACGGCCGACGACATGACCGTGGAGGTCGTCGCCCGCTTCATGGAGCGGCCGCTGGTGCTCGACGAGGAGGTCGAGCAGAAGATCGCCGACATCCTGCGCCCGCTGATGAAGCGCCTCGGCAACGTCGACTTCAACGCGATCCGCGAGGCCAACCGCAAGCAGGCGCTGATCCCGGAGGGCGCGTTCGTGATCGACCCCGTCGGGACGGCGCCGGGGGTGGTGGTGCCCGGCCGGCCGGTGGTCGTGGTGCTGCCGGGACCGCCGCGGGAGCTGCAGCCGATGTGGCGCGTGGCGGCGGGCATGGAGGTCGTGGACGAGGCGCTCGCGGGCCGGACCCGGTACGCGCAGGACACGATGCGATTGTTCGGCATCCCCGAGTCGGCGATCGCCGAGACGCTGCGGGTGGCAGAGGGTGAGATCGACGGCTTCGACCGGCTCGAGATCACCACCTGCCTGCGGCGCGGCGAGGTCGAGGTGGTCACGCGGCGGGAGCCGGCCGGCGAGGAGGCCTATTCGGCGCTCGTGGACCTCGTGCGCGAGCGCCACGACCATCATCTCTTCTCGGTGGACGGCTCGACGATCGACGAGCAGGTGGTGGCGCTGTTGGCGGGGCGCTGGATCGCCACCGCGGAGTCCTGCACCGCGGGGCTCCTGGCCGCGCGCCTGACGGAGCGGCCCGGCTCGTCGGAGTACGTCGCCGGCGGCGTGGTCGCGTACGCGAACGAGGCGAAGAGCGAGCTGCTCGGGGTCGACCCCGTGCTGATCGAGCGGTTCGGGGCGGTGTCGGTGGAGGTGGCCGAGGCGATGGCGGAGGGGGCGCTGCGGCGCTTCGAGGCGGACACGGCCGTCTCGGTGACCGGGATCGCCGGGCCGGGCGGCGGCACCGAGGACAAGCCGGTCGGCACGGTGTGCTGGTCGGTGAAGCTGGCGGACGGGGGCTCCCTCACGCGCTCCGCGCTCGTCCCGGGCGACCGGGCCGACATCCGCGACCGCTCGACCACCGTCGCGATGCACCTGCTGCGGAGGGTCCTGAGTGGCGAGAAGGCGCCGCTCTGAGCTCGGGCGCGCGGCGCCCGGCGGCTCGCGGGCGCGGATGTTCGTGGCGCTCGATCTGCCGGAGGGGCCGCGGAACGCCCTGGCGGCCTGGCGGGACGAGCTGGTTGCCGGCCGGCGCGACCTGCGCCCGGTGCGCCCCGAGGCGCTGCACGTCACGCTCGTGTTCCTCGGTTGGCAGGACGAGGGGGCGGCGGAGCGGATCGCGTCGCTGGCGTTGGGCGCGGCGGGCTCCGAGGCCGCGCCGCGGCTGACAGCCGCCGGGGTCAGGCCACTGCCGCCGCGCGACCCGCGGCTGTTCGCGCTCGACCTGGAGGACGAGGACGGCCGCGCCGGCGCCGTGCAGGGCGCGATCGCCGCGGCGCTCGAGGCCGAGCGGATCTACAAGCCGGAGAAGCGCCCGTTCTGGCCGCACATCACGCTCGCGCGCGTGAAGCGGGGCGAGCGGCGCGTGCCCGCGCTGCCGGAGGAACCGCCGCCGCCGGCCGACCCGTTCGAGGCGGCCGCGCTGACCCTGTACCGCTCGACCCTGCGCCCGCAGGGGGCGGTGTACGACGCGCTGGAGCGGCGCTCACTCGGCTAGTGCGGAGCCCGGCACCTGGGCGGGCCGCGCGCGGTTTCGGCCGGTTGTGCGCAACCACCTCGATCCCTGGTCGACGGTTTTGCCGGGGCCGTCGGGAGTGCCGGGGGGTGTTCGACAAAGCGGGACTATTGCTCCCGCAACGTTGAACACCCCCACAGCCCCTCGGGCCACTCCTGGTTGCCCGTCGTTGGCCGAGCTGCGTTGCCCGGGAGTGCCTCAGCCGGCTCTTCTCCGGCAGCGCCACCCACCACCGTCGCGGAATCAACCCACTAGCCGCCCTCGAGGACGTGGATCACGTCCTTCGAGTGCGTCACCGGCAGCCGGTTGCCCTCCAGCTCGATCTGCGACCCGCTCGACTCGTCGATCAGCTCGACCACGCGCACGTTCACGCGCTGGTGGACCTTCACGGTGAGCCCCTCGCGCGGGACCTGGAAGGCGAGGTCGGTCGGCTCCTTGCGCCTGGACCTCCCCGCGAAGCCGTAGACGTTCGTCTCCGAGACGCCGATCAGCATGAAGCCGGGCAGCCCGGACGCCGCGTCCGCGGCCTTCATACCCGCCAGCGAGCCCGCGCCCAGGCCGATGCTGCCGGCGGCGCCGCCGATCTCGTCGCCGATGCTGCTTGCCGTCAGGCCCCCGACGAACAGGCCGCCCGTGTGGCCGCGCGGGTTGAACTGGCCCGCGGCGACGATCTCGTCGTCGATCCCGCGGTCGGTCAGCGCTGCCTGGACGGCCTCGACCATCCGTTCCTCCGACATCGCACGCTTCCTTTCGCTCGTCGGGACCTGCGGAGCGTCTCATACTCGCGACGGATGCGGGAGGGGGCCCGATCGGCCACCATCGGGGGCGATGCCGCCGCGTCTGCGCAGGGTCCTCGGGCGTTTCGCCGACTACGCGATCCCGTGGGGGGTCGGCCTTTTCTGCGTGGCAGTGGTGGTGGACGAGGTGGAGACCCCGGACCACTGGTGGCTGATCGTGGTGGGTGTGGCGGCGGGGATCGCGCAGGGCGTGGCGCTGCGCTGGCGCCGCAGGCGCCCGGAGCCGGTGATGGCGGTGACGATCGTCGCGGGCCTGGCGACGCTGCTGATCGCGACCGAGACGGTTGTTCCGGTCGCCGGGTTGTTCGCGGTGCGGTCGCTCGCCGCCATGCGGTCGCCGCGGACGTCCCTGGCCGGCCTGGCGGGCCTGATCGCGTTGATCTGCGTCGACTTCATCCACGCCGCCGTCGGCGACACGTTCTTCACGATGGGCCTCGCCGTGGGCGCATGGGCGCTCGGCGAGGCGGCGCGCAACCGCGACATGGCGATCCGCGAGGAGTCGCGGCGGGCCGTGAGCGAGGAGCAGGCGCGCATCGCGCGGGAGCTCCACGACGTGATCGCCCACAGCGTCTCCGTGATCGTCGTCCAGGCGAGCGCCGCGGACGACGTCTTCGAGGAACGCCCCGACCAGGCGCGCGCGGCCCTGCGCTCGATCGAGCGGGCGGGGCGCGACGCGCTCGCCGAGCTGCGCCGGCTGCTGGGCGGCGTCCGGCCCGGCGACGGCGCCGCGCCGAGCGCCCCGCAGCCCGGGCTGCACCGGCTGGACGAGCTCGCGGAGCCCCTGCGCGCGGGCGGCCTCGACGTGGTGGTGCGGCGCGAGGGGGAGGCGGCGGCGCTGCCCGCGGGCGTGGACGTGTCCGCGTACCGGATCGTCCAGGAGGCGCTCACGAACACGCTCCGCCATGCGCGCGCGACGCGCGCCGAGGTAACGGTGCGATACGGCGCCGACGCGGTCGAGGTGGAGGTGCGCGACGACGGGCGCGGGGCGCCCGACGGCGAGGGCGGCGGCGGGCACGGCCTGGCGGGAATGCGCGAGCGCGCCGCGCTCATGGGCGGCACGCTCGACGCCGGGCCGCTCGAGCGCGGCGGCTACCGCGTGCACGCCCGCCTGCCGCTGGGGGCGCGCCCGTGAGCGTGCGGGTGCTGATCGCGGACGACCAGGCGCTCGTGCGCGGTGGCTTCCGGATGATCATCGACGCGCGCGACGACATGGAGGTGGTCGGGGAGGCCGGCGACGGGGCCGAGGCGGTCGCGCTGGCGGAGCGCGTGCAGCCCGACGTGGTGCTCATGGACGTGCGGATGCCGGACGTGGACGGTATCGAGGCGACCAGGCGCATCGTGGCCTCCGGCAGCCGCGCCCGCATCGTGATCCTCACGACCTACGACGCCGACGAGTACGTCTTCGCCGCCCTGCGCGCGGGCGCGAGCGGCTTCCTGCTGAAGGACGTGCGCCCGCCGGAGCTGGTGGACGGCATACGCGTGATCGCGGGCGGCGACGCGCTGCTCGCCGCGAGCGTCACGCGCAAGCTGCTCGACCGCTTCGCGCACACGCTGCCCGGGGGGTCGGAGCCGGTCGCGGAGGACCTCGAGGAGCTGACCGCCCGCGAGGCGGAGGTGCTCCGGTTCGTCGCGCTGGCGCTGTCGAACGCGGAGATCGCCGCACGCCTGCACTTGACCGAGGCGACGGTCAAGACGCACGTCTCGTCGGTGCTGCGCAAGCTGGGGCTGCGGGACCGCGTGCAGGCGGTCGTGTACGCCTACGACGTGGGGCTCGTGCGCCCGCGCTCATCCTGAAGTAGGAGCTCGAAAGCCACTCCTGCGGCCGATGCCGCGCGGGCGCCGGGCGGCGACCATCGGAGGCGTGATCGTCACCGCGGAATCCCTCACCAAGCGATACGGCGGCAGGAGCGTCGTGGACGGCCTCACGTTTGCGGCGCGGCCCGGCCGCGTCACCGGTTTCCTCGGCCCCAACGGGTCGGGCAAGACCACCACGCTCCGCATGCTGCTCGGCTTGGTCCGGCCGGATGCGGGGGTCGCGGGCTTCGACGGGCGGCCCTACGAGCGGCTCGCGCGCCCGACGACGCGGGTGGGCGCCCTTCTCGAGGACGCGAGCTTCCATCCGGGCCGCAGCGGGCGCAACCACCTGCGGGTGCTCGCGGCCGCCGGGCGGCATCCGGAGTGCCGCGTGGACGAGTTGCTCGCGCGCGTGGGGCTGACCGAGGCCGCCGGGCGGCGCGTGAAGGGCTACTCGCTCGGCATGCGCCAGCGCCTCGCGATCGCGGCGGCCCTGCTCGGCGACCCCGACGCGCTGGTCCTGGACGAGCCGGCCAACGGGCTCGACCCGCCGGGAATCCGCTGGATGCGCGACCTGCTGCGCGCGGAGGCCGCGCGCGGGCGGGCGGTGCTCGTGTCGAGCCACTTGCTGGCGGAGATGGCCCAGATGGCCGACGACCTGATCGTGATCGCCGACGGTCGCCTGCGCGCGAGCGGGCCGATCGAGGAGCTGCTGCGCGGCGCCGACGGACCCGTCACCAGGGTGCGGTCGGCCGACGACGGGCGGCTCGTCGCGCTGCTGCGCGATCGCGGTGTCGACGTGCGCGCGAACGGCGGCGGGGTGCTGCACGCGCACGGCGTGGCGCCGGAGCTCGTCGGCCAGATCGCGGCCGAGCACCGTGTCGCGCTGGCCGAGCTCGGCGCCGTGTCGCGCTCCCTGGAGGACGCCTTTCTGGAGCTGACCGGGGGTGCCGCATGAGCGCGCTGCTTCGCGCCGAGGTGATCAAGCTGCGGACCACGCGCACGTTCGTCGCGCTGGCGGCCGTGACGGTCGCCACGTCGCTGCTGCTCGCCGGGCTCGTCAGCCTGCTGTCGAAGTCGACGAAGGAGTCGGTCATCACCGACGTCTTCACGACCGACACGACCGGGCTCTTCATCCTGGTGCTCGGGATCGTCGGGATCGCGGGAGAGTGGCGCCACCGCACGATCGCGGGCTCGCTGCTGGCGGAGCCCCGGCGGCGGCGCTTCCTGGCGGCCAAGACGCTCGCCTACGCGGTCGCGGGGATGGCGCTGTCGCTGGTCGTCTCGGTCTCGGTCGCGCTCCTCGGGTCCGCGATATTGGCCGCGCGGGACCTCCCCCTGCCGGACCTCGGGGACCTGATCGTGCAGATCGGGCACAACGCGCTCGCCGCGGCGCTCCTCGGCGCCTGGGGAGTCGTGCTCGGCGCGCTCGTGCGCAATCAGGTGGTCGCGATCGTGGGCGTGCTGCTGGCCTCGTTCGTCATCGAGCCGCTCCTGCTGGGCCTCGCGCCGGAGATCGCGCGCTTCGGCCCGTTCGTGGCGCTGCCGACGGCGGCGCAGGACGTGCGCGCGGCTGACATCGGGTTCGAGAACGTGACGTTCGCGGCCCCGGCGATCGCGGCGCTCCTAATGCTGGCCTGGATCGGCGCGGCGTTCGCGGCGGGCGCGGCGCTGCTGCGCCGGCGGGACCTGGTGTAGCGGGCCTCAGTGCAGCGCGGCCCGCTCCAGCCCGTCGAGCAGCCCGACCGGCCGCGGCTCGCCGTCGTCGGCGAGCAGGACGGCGCCGCCGGGCCAGTAGGGGTGCGGCGGCGTCGCGCGGTGGACGAGCACGGGCTCGTACGTCCACGAGCCGGTGTTGACGATCCGCGGGCGACCGCCGGGGCCGCGCCAGGTGAGCGGGTCGTCGTCCGGCAACGGACCGCAGCGGTGCACGTGCCCGAACACGACCCACTCCGCGTCCACGCCGAGCCGGTGGACCACGCGCGCGAGCGCCGGCAGGCTCGCCCGGCGCATCTGCAGTCCGAGGAGCGCGGACGTGAGCGGGGAGGAGCGGTGGCTGAGCAGGTGCTTCGGGCCCGGCATGGTCGCCGCGCGGAGGTACTCGGCCAAGTCGTCGGCGAGCGCCGCCAGCGGGCGCGGCAGCCAGCGGGTGAGCGTCGTCTCCACGCGCGTCACCGACGGCCCGCCGGCGCGCTCGTAATCGGCGGGATGAGCGCCGTCACGCGGCAGGCGGCCGAGTAGGCCGCGGGCCACGCCGTACGCGGCCTTGGGCAGCAGGTGGCGGTCGAGGTAGTGGCCGTGCGTCGCCCAGACCCGCTCCGACAGCCACACGCCCGGGTAGCGCACCTCTACGCGCGCGGGCGCGAGCCAGGAGGTCAGCTCGCGGAGCATCGGTGTCGCGTCGAGCGGGACCGCCGTGTCCACCTCGAGCGCGCTCCCGCGCGCCCGCGCCCAGGGCCGCACGAGCGGCGCGTCGTGGTTGCCCGGAACGACGATCGCCTCGCGCTCCGGCCCGAGACGCGCGCCGATCGCTCGCATCACCGGCTCGCCGGCCTCCATCCCGCGCCTCGGCGGCCCCTCCATGAGCTCGACGACGTCCCCGAGCAGCACCAGCCGGTCGACCCCGTCGAGCGCGGCGAGCAGGGTCTCGAGCGGCTCCGGGCGGCGCAGCACGTCGCGCCGCAGCCGGGCGCCGAGGTGGAGGTCGGAGACGACGAGCGTGCGCATGGGGCGCCGACGATGGCAGACGCGGGTTGCCCGGGGGGGCGAACGTCTGTCCGATCCGACTCCTACGTTGTGGACTTCAAGAGCTCGAGGAGACGACATGGACAAGGAACAGGAGAAGGCCGCCAAGGCCCGGGAGTCGGCGTTGAAGAACGCCCTAGGCCAGATCGAGCGGCAGTTCGGCCAGGGCTCGATCATGAAGATGGGCGACGAGGCCGCCGCGGTGCGCGTCGCCGTCATCCCGACGGGGGCGCTGTCGCTCGATCTGGCGCTGGGCGTGGGAGGCCTGCCGCGCGGGCGGATCGTCGAGATCTATGGCCCCGAGTCGTCCGGCAAGACCACGCTGCTGTACCACGTGCTCGCCGCCGCCCAGCGGATGGGCGGGATCTGCGCGTTCATCGACGCCGAGCACGCGATGGACCCGGCGTACGCCAAGCGCATCGGCGTGGACATAGACGAGCTGCTCGTGTCGCAGCCCGACCACGGTGAGCAGGCGCTCGAGATCGCCGACCTGCTGATCCGGTCCGGCGCGGTCGACGTCGTGGCGATCGACTCCGTCGCCGCGCTCACCCCCAAGGCCGAGCTCGAGGGCCAGATGGGCGACCAGACCGTCGGCGTGCAGGCGCGGATGATGTCGCAGGCGATGCGAAAGCTCGCCGGCAACCTGAACAGGGCGAACACGCTGTGCGTGTTCACGAACCAGATCCGCGAGAAGGTGGGCGTCATGTTTGGCTCGCCGGAGACCCAGCCCGGCGGCCGCGCGCTCAAGTTCTACGCGTCGCAGCGGCTCGACATCCGGCGCATCGAGACCCTCAAGGAGGGCACCGAGGCGATCGGCAACCGGGTGCGGGTGAAGGTCGTGAAGAACAAGGTGGCCGCGCCGTTCCGCCAGGCGGAGTTCGACATCGAGTACGGCCAGGGCATCAGCTCCGAGGGGTGCATCCTCGACCTCGGGCTGGAGCACGACATCGTCCAGAAGTCCGGCTCGTTCTTCTCGTACGGCGAGGAGCGGCTCGGGCAGGGACGGAACAACGCCAAGGCGTACCTGCGCGAGCACCCGGAGAAGGCGAGGGAGATCGAGCGCAAGATCTACGAGGCCGTCGGCGCCGAGCCGGCGTCGGCGCCGCTGACGGCGGTCGAGCCGAAGCCGGAGGACGGCGCGCTGGAGGCGGAGGCGGGCGCCGCGGCGGAGGCCGGCGCGGACGCCGAGGCGCCGGAGGAGCGCGCCGCGTAGCCGGGCAGCCACGTTTGGGGGCCGGATGAGCGAGGACGCGCCTCTCGAGCGGGACGTGTTGGAGAGGGCCATCGAGCTTGCCTACCGCGCCGTCGGCCGGCGCGACCTCACGGTCGCCGAGCTGCGCACCGCCCTCGAGCGCCGGCGGATCGAGCCGGCGGCGATCGACGCCGCCGTCGCGGAGCTCGAGGGGGCGGGGTTCCTGGACGACGCCCGCTATGCGGCCCGCTTCGCCGAGGACAAGCGCGAGCTCCAGCGGTGGGGGTCTGAGCGGATCGTGCGCGAGCTGCGGCGGCGGGGAATCGCGCCGCAGCTTGTCGACGAGGTAATCGCCGGACGCGGTCGCCGCGACGAGCTGGCGAGCGCGCTCGTGCTCCTTGAGCAGCGGCTGCACGAGCCGCCGCGCGACGACCGCGAGCGCGACCGCGCATGGCGGCTCCTCGTGCGCCGCGGCTACGAACCGGAGCTCGGCTACGAGGCGATCCGCGCGTACGAGCGGCTGGTGGAGGAGCGGCGCCGGGCGGCGTGAGGTTGGCGCGGCGCTCGCGGCGCCGCCCTGGAGCTCGGAGCGCCGAGACTGCGGCAACCAGGCGTCGCTCCGGCGCGTCCGCCCGCCCCGAAACGAGTCCAGTGTCGAGTTTGTCGGGCTGGGGCCGACAAAGTCGACACTCGACCGGTGGGTCGCCGGACCGCGCGCGCCGCCGCGGCGCGGCCTCGCTCGGCGGCGCCCACCCGCGGGACCCGCGGCGGCCCCTGACAGCCCCCGCCCGCGCTCTTGCGGACTCCCATGTACGGGGTTACCCTCCTGTTAAGCGGCCGGCTCGGCCGCCGTGAGACGAAAGACGAGCAAATCGACTGCTTTTTGGCGACACGACGCGCGGGAAGAGTCCCGATGCGAGTGATATCACGGACCCGAAGACACGGAAGCGACCTACCCGGAAGGAGCGTACGGGAGGGTCCATAGGGGGAAAGGCGCGCGCCCCGGCGGCGCGTGACGCTCACTGCACGTCTTACTGTCTCGCGGCGCCCAGTCGCACCGCTCGACCAATGGTGGACGAGAGCGGCGCATCTGCGCCGGACAGAGGAGACATCGATGGAGATCGTGTTGGCGGCGCTGGTTGCGGCTGCCGTCGCGGGAACCGTGGCGCTGGCGGCGCAGCGATCGCGCGCCGTGCATGCGTCGGGTTCCGTCGCGACGCCCGAGCCGGTCGACGCCGCGGGCGGGCACGTGCCCACTGCCTCCCGCGACGGGCTCGAGGACGAGCTGCGCGCACGGAGGGCGGAGGTCGCGCGGCTGGAGGAGCGATTGCGTGCGAAGGAGCACTCGCTCGACCTCCGTAGCGAGGAGCTCGCCGAGCGCGAGCGCTCGGTCGAGGACAGGCAGCGCAACCTTGGGAACGAGCAGGAGCGGCTGAAGGAGGCCAAGCGGCATCAGCTGAGGGAGCTGGAGCGGGTGGCCGGCCTCACCGCCGCGCAGGCGAAGCAGATCATGATGCGCGAGCTGGAGGACAGCCTGCGTCACGAGAACGCGCGACTCGTGCGTCAGGTGGAGGAGGAGACGAAGCGCGACGCCGACCGCCGCGCGCGCAACATCCTCGCCGCGGTCATGCAGCGGGTGGCGTCGGGGCACGCGGTCGAGACCACCGTCTCGGTCGTGGAGCTCAAGTCGGACGAGCTGAAGGGCCGGATCATCGGTCGCGAGGGGCGCAACATCCGCACCCTCGAGACGCTCACCGGCATCGACTTCATCATCGACGACACGCCCGGCGCCGTCCTGCTGTCGGGCTTCGACGGCGTGCGCCGCGAGATCGCCAGGCTGACGCTCGAGCGGCTGCTCCAGGACGGCCGCATCCACCCTGCCCGCATCGAGGAGGCCTACCACCAGGCCAAATCCGAGATCGACAAGCACATCGTCGAGGTGGGCGAGCAGGCGGTGTTCGAGGCGAACGTCGGCTCGATGCACCCGGAGCTCGTCAAGCTGCTCGGCAAGCTCCGGTTTCGCACGAGCTACGGCCAGAACGTGCTGCACCACTCGATCGAGTGCGCCCGCCTCGCGGCGATGCTTGCCGACGAGCTCGGCGCCGACCCGCGCGTGGCCGCGCGCGCGGCGCTGCTGCACGACATCGGCAAGGGCGTGTCGCACGAGACCGAGGGCCCGCACGCGCTCGTCGGTGGCGAGATGGCGCGGCGCTGGAAGGAGTCCGAGGGGGTCGCGCACGCGATGGAGGCACACCACAACGAGGTGGAGCCCCAGACCGTCGAGGCCGTGATCGTCCAGATCGTGGACGCCCTGTCGGGCGCGCGTCCCGGCGCCCGCGGCGAGTCGCTCGAGCAGTACGTCAAGCGCCTGCGCGAGCTCGAGGCGATCGCGACCCGCCACGACGGCGTGGAGAAGGTCTACGCCATGCACGCCGGCCGCGAGGTGCGCGTGATCGTCCAGCCCGAGGAGATCGACGACGACGAGGCGACGCTCCTCTCGCACAAGATCGCCCGCGAGGTCGAGAAGGAGCTCGAGTACCCCGGACAGATCAAGGTCACCGTGATCAGGGAGAGCCGCGCGACGGACTACGCGAAGTGACGCGCAGGCGCCTGCTCGTCTGGCGCGGCCTGGAGGAGTGGCTGGCGGAGACGGCCGACGTACAGCTCGACGACGGCCGGCTCACCGCGAGTGGCACGCAGCTGGGGGAGGAGCCAATCCCGTACCGGCTCGACTATGAGCTGACGACCGGCGACCGCTGGGTCACGGAGCGGGTCACTCTGACCGCACGAGGCGACGGCTGGGACCGGCGACTCACGCTCGCCCGCTCGTCGGACGGCGGTTGGAGCGGCGCGATCGGCGATCGTGGCGAGCTGCCGGGGCCGCTCGCCGGCCTGGACCACGAGCGGACGATGGTCGCGCTCGCGGACGTCCACGGCGCGCTCGACTGCGACATCGCCTTCTCGCCGCTCACGAACGCGATGCCGATCCTCCGCGACGGGCTCCTCGTGGGCGGCGAGCCGCGCGAGTACCTGATGGCGTGGATCTCCGTGCCGGACCTGGCGGTGACGCCGTCGCCGCAGCGGTACGAGCCGATCGACGACCGGCACGTGCGCTTCGCGAGCCTCGACTCCGACTTCACGGCCGACCTCGAGCTGGACGCGGACGGCCTCGTGCTGCGGTACCCGCGCCTGGCCGAGCGCGTGTAGGGAGCCGGCGGCCAGCGCGTGCGGGGGGCCGGCGAGCCGTGCGACCGAACGGCCGATGAGTCCGGGGCGGCCGCGTGGTCTCATCTGCGGATGCCCACGACCCTGGAGGCTGCGTGACCCTGCTCCTCTACCAGCACCCGTTCGCGTCGTACTGCCAGAAGGTGCTGATCGCGCTGTACGAGCTCGATCTCGCCTTCGAGTCCCACCTGGTGGAGGGCGCCGAGGGCCGGGAGGAGCTGGCCCGTCTGTGGCCGCCGGCCGGCATGCCCGTCCTGCGCGACGAGGACGCGGACCTCACGCTGCCCGAATCGACGACGATCATCGAGTACCTCGACACCCTGGCGCCCGCCGAGCCGGCGCTCGTCCCCGCGGACCCGGCAACCGCGCTCCAGGCCCGCCTGTGGGACCGCTTCGGCGACCAGCATCTCTCCACCCCGATGCAGAAGATCGTCGGCGACCGGCTGCGGCCCGAGGGCCGCACCGACCCCGAGGGGGTCGACGAGGCGCGCCGCTCGCTCGACACGGCCTACGGCGTCCTCGACGACCGGCTCGCCGAACACCAGTGGGCGGGCGGCGAGGCCTTCACGATCGCCGACTGCGCGCTCTTCCCGCCGCTCTTCTACCTGCACGCGATCCACCGCTGGGACAAGGACCGGCAGCCGAACATCACGCGCTACTACCGCGACCTGCTGGCGCGGCCGTCGATCGCGCGTGTGGTCGACGAGGCGCGCCCTTACCGCGAGCTGTTCCCGTTGCCCTGGCCCGCGGACCAGGACGAGCCGTAGCGGGCTCCCAAGCGGATAGCGTGTCCGCCGGTGGAGAGCGTCTCCTACACACGCATGGCGGACATGACCGAGGCGGACCTGCGGCTGGTGAACGCCGACGCCGAGGCTGACGCCCGCGAGCTTCCCGACAGGCTCATGAACGCGGTGGCGCAACTCGAGCGGTTCCAGGGCCCCCTGAAGGTCAACAGGCTCCAGCACTCGCTTCAGTCGGCCACGCGTGCCTACCGCGCGGGCAAGGACAAGGAGTACGTGGCCGCGGCGCTGCTGCATGACATCGGCGACGCGCTCGCGCCGCTTTCGCACGGCGAGTTCGTCGCCGCCGTGCTGAGGCCCTTCGTGAGCGAGCGGGTGTGCTGGGTGATCCAGAAGCACGCGCTGTTCCAGGCCTACTACTACGCGCATTTGATGGGCGAGGACCGCAACGCCCGCGACAAGTACGTCGACCATCCGTACTACGACGACTGCGTCGAGTTCTGCGAGCACTTCGACCAGAACTGCTTCGATCCCGACTACGGCTCGCTGCCGCTCGAGTTCTTCCGTCCGCTGGTCGAGGAGGTCTTCCGTCAGCCGCGGCACGCGGCCGACGACATGGATTTCGCCGCGCCGCCCGGTAACGGTCCGGATCGGTAATCGGCCGACGGGTCCCCGGCCGCCGGGGGCGCGTGCACGACCGGGCGCGGGCTATCCTCGGTCCGCGCACATGGAGCCCGCCGGCAAGAGCTACCACCTGACCACGTTCGGGTGCCAGATGAACGAGCACGACTCCGAGCGCATGAAGGGCATGCTCGAGGCGCTCGGCTACCGCGAGACGGAGACCCGCGACGCCGCCGACCTGATCCTCTTCAACACCTGCTCGATCCGCGAGAAGGCCGACAACCGCCTGGTCGGACACCTCGGCGAGGCCAAGCGGCTGAAGTCGCAGGACCCGGGCCGGGTGGTCGGGATCGGAGGCTGCTGGTCGCAGTCCATGAAGGAGCGGGTGTTCGAGATGTTCCCGTTCGTGGACGTGGCCTTCGGCCCCGGCCAGGTGCACAGGCTCGCCGAGTTCCTGACGAGCGACAGCCTCACCGCCCAGGGCTACTTCGAGTTCGAGGGCTTCACCGGCCACCTGCCGATGAAGCGCGAGCGCGAGTTCCAGGGGTGGGTGCAGATCTCGGT
>DASXAA010000202.1:0-42865 GCA_036407035.1 Thermoleophilaceae bacterium
TGGGGGACCTACGGGTTCAAGGCCGCGCCGATCGTCGGCAAGACGCTCGCCGAGCTGACCGCCACCGACCGCACGCCCGAGCTGATCGCGCCGTTCGCGCTCGAGCGCTTCTACGAGGACCGCCTGGTGTCCGAGCTGGCCGCCGCGGCGGTGAGCCATTGACCCCGCACGGCAAGGAGGGCACATGAAGAGCAGCCTCGAGATCGCGCAGGACGCCGAGCTCAAGCCCATCGAGTCGATCGCCGAGCGCGCCGGGCTGCTGCCGGAGGAGTTCGACCCGTACGGGCGCTTCAAGGCGAAGGTCTCGCTCGCGGCGATCGACCGCCTGAAGGACGCGCCCGACGGCAAGCTCGTGTGCGTGGCGGGCGTGACGCCGACGAAGGCGGGCGAGGGCAAGACCACCACCGCGGTCTCGCTCACCCAGGGCCTCGGTCACATCGGCAAGGAGCCGCTCCTCTGCCTGCGCGAGCCGTCGCTCGGGCCGGTGTTCGGCATCAAGGGCGGCGCCGCGGGCGGCGGGCTCGCCCAGGTGGTGCCGATGGAGGATCTGAACCTCCACTTCACCGGCGACATCCACGCGATCGGCGCTGCCAACAACCTGCTCGCGGCGCTGCTCGACGCATCGATCCTGCACGGCAACCCGCACGCGATCGACGCGCTGCGCGTGTCCTGGAAGCGCGCGCTCGACATGAACGACCGCGCGCTGCGTCAGATCGCGCTCGGGCTCGGAGGCCGAGCCAATGGCTACCCGCGCGAGTCCGGCTTCGACATCACCGCCGCGTCCGAGGTGATGGCGATCCTCGCCGTCGCGCGCGACGTGCACGACCTGCGCAGGCGCCTCGGCGCCATCACCGTCGCGCACTCGTACGACGGCGGCAAGCCGGTCACGGCCGACGACCTCGGCGCCGCGGGCGCGATGACCGTGCTGCTGAAGGAGGCGATCAAGCCGAACCTGATCCAGACCCTCGAGGGGCAGCCGTGCCTGATGCACGCGGGCCCGTTCGCGAACATCGCGCACGGAAACTCCTCCCTCGTCGCCGATCTGATCGGGCTGAAGCTCGGCGACTACGTGATCACCGAGTCGGGCTTCGGCTCGGACATGGGGATGGAGAAGCTGTTCAACATCGTCTGCCGCGGCGGCGGCCTGCGGCCGAGCGCCGTCGTGCTGGTCGCGACCGTGAGGGCGCTCAAGCACCACGGCGGCATCGAGGACGACCCTCGGATCGAGCGCGTGCGGGGGCTCGCGGCGATCGCGGCCGGCGCCGAGAACCTGAACCGCCATCTCGGCATCGTCCGCGGGTTCGGGCTGCCGTGCGTCGTCGCTGTGAACCGCCGGCCGGGCGACACCGACGAGGAGGTCGAGCTGGTCAAGGCGCTCGCCATGGAGGGCGGCGCGCTGGCGGCCGAGGAGAACGACGGCTTCGCCCGCGGCGGCGAGGGGGTCGCCGATCTGGCCCAGGCGGTGGCCGACGCCTGCGAGCAGCCGAACGACTTCAAGCTCACGTACGAGGACGACGACCCGATCGAGGTGAAGATCGAGAAGGTCGCGAAGAACGTCTACGGGGCCGACGACGTGGTGCTCTACCTCGACGCCCAGCGGAAGGTCAAGCAGTACCGCGAGGACGGGCTCGACCGGCTGCCGATCTGCATGGCGAAGACCCATCTGTCGCTGTCGGCGGACCCGGCGCTGCTGGGCGCGCCCGAGGGGTTCACGCTCCCGGTGCGCGACCTGCGCGCGTACACGGGCGCCGGCTGGATCGTGCCGCTCGCCGGCGACATCCAGCAGATGCCGGGCCTCGGCAAGGAGCCGGCGGCCCTCAACGTGGACATCGACGAGGACGGCAGGACGGTCGGGCTCTTCTGAAGCCGGGCAAGGTGGCGCCGGCCGGCGCGTACACTGGCCCGAAGGAGGGATGAGGATGGGACGGCCACCCCTGGAGGGCAGCGCCGCCGGGATGCTGACCGTCGTCGAGCGCGACGGCGGCTCCGACGAGGTGGCCGTGGAGCTGCCGCTCGAGATCAGGCTGAACGGCGAGCCGGTGGCGGTGACGATGCGCACGCCGGGACAGGACATGGAGCTGGCGGCCGGCTTCCTCTACGGCGAGGCGATCGTGCAGGAGGCGCCGCGGATGACGCTGCCCGAGGACCTGGCGGCGAACACGGTCGACGCGGTGGCGGCCGACGCCGCGGTGCCGGCGGCGCGGCGCTTCTACACGACGTCCTCGTGTGGGGTGTGCGGCAAGGGCGCGCTCGAGGAGGTGGAGGCGATCGCCGCGCGCGTGGAGGGCGGCCCCACGATCTCGCGCGCGCTCCTGGCGTCGCTGCCGGACGCGTTGCGCCAGCCGGTGTTCGAGCGGACCGGCGGGCTGCACGCGACCGGGCTGTTTGCCGCCGACGGCCGCGCGGTGCTGGTCCGGGAGGACGTGGGGCGACACAACGCGATGGACAAGGTGATCGGGCACGCGCTGCTGAACGGGATGCTGCCGCTGTCGGACATGGTCCTGTGCGTGAGCGGCCGGCTCGCGTTCGAGCTCGTCCAGAAGGCAGCCCGCGCCGGCGCCCCGTTCCTGGTCGGCGTGGGCGCCCCGACGTCGCTGGCGATCGAGCTGGCGGAGGACCGCGGGTTGACGTTGGCCGGATTCGCACGCGGCGGCAGCGTGAACGTGTACACGCACGCGGAGCGGGTGGTCCCGTAGGCGCGCTCCCGGCCGTCGCGGTCGCCGTCGCCGTCGCGGCCGGCGCGCCGTCCGCGACCGGCCCGCCGTTCTGGCTCGGGCCCTCCTACGCCGAACACCAGCTGGCCGCCACCCTGCCGGACACCTACGTCTACGGGACCTGCAAGCCGCCGCCCGACGAGGGCGGTTGCGCGCCGCCGTACGAGGTCCAGGATCACGCGAGCTGCGCCCGCAACCCGCTCGTGTTCGACAACAACATCCCGCGCCGCGTCTACCGCCTCCGCGGGGGCGCGATCGCAGCCAGCTACAACGACGGAACGGACGTCGGCATCGGACACCACACCGTCACCGTGTTCGCGCACACGCGGGCGAAGGCCGACCGGGCCGTTCTGCAGTTGCGGCGCCGCCGCCAGAGCGCCCCGCCGACGTACCTCCCCGCGCCCATCTATCCGAGGCCGGTGATGGAGGAGCTCAAGCGGGTCGCGGTCGCCCACAGGCGGCTCGGCAGCGTGGACGCGGTAGCGCACAGGATCGGGATGGAGCCAGGCGACGTCCGCACGCGCCTGCGGATGGCGCGACTGTTCGGCGACGAGGTGATGTCTAAGGTGCGCGTCCCCACGCGCTCCTGGCGTGTGGTGGAGCGCGAGCGCCGCATCGCTCTGTGGGCCAGGGCGCTCGGAAAGCGTTCGGCGGCCGACCGTTACGAGGTCTCGGAGCGCGAGGTACGCCGAATCCTCGACCGGGTGCGCGGCCTCAGCGGCGGCTGCTGAGGCTCCGCGGCTAACCTCGGCGCGGTGCCCGCCCGCGACGACCTTCCCCGGCTCCCCTTCGCCTCCGCCGCCGACTGGGAGGCCTGGCTCGAGAGGAACCACGCGTCCGATGGGGTGTGGATCAAGGTGGCCAAGAAGGGCTCGGGCGTCGACAGCGTGCACTACCCGGAGGTGCTCGACACCGCGATCTGCTTCGGCTGGATCGACGGGCAGCGCAAGCCGCTCGACGACCGCTGGTTCCTCCAGAAGTTCACGCCGCGGCGCAAGCGGAGCCGCTGGTCGCGGATAAACCGCGACAAGGCCGAGCGCCTGATCGCCGAGGGGCGGATGCGGCCTGCCGGCCTCGCGGAGGTCGAGCGCGCGCGGGGCGACGGCCGCTGGGACGCCGCCTACGACGCGCCCAGCGCCATCACCGTCCCCGAGGACCTCCAGGCCGAGCTGGACGCCCGGCCAACGGCCGCCGCGTTCTTCGCCGGCCTCAACAGCCAGAACCGCTACGCGATCCTCTACCGCCTGCAGGACGCAAAGCGCCCGGACACGCGGGCGCGGCGGCTGGCGAAGTTCGTCGCGATGCTCGAGGCGGGCGAGAAGATCTACCCGTAATGGGATCGCCGCAGGATCGGCGGCCGCGCGTGCTGATCGCGGGCGGGGGCATCGCCGGGGTGGAGGCGCTGCTCGCGCTCAGGGTGGTCGCGGGCCCCGGGCCGTCCATCGAGCTCTTCTCGACCGGACCCGACCTCGCGTACCGCCCGCTGCGGGTGACCGAGCCGTTCGGGCTCGGGGAGATGGAGCGCTTCCCGCTCGCCGACATAGCCGCGGACCAGCACGCGGCCTTCCGCCTCGACGCCCTGACCTCGGTCGACGGCCCGGCGCGGAGGGTGCGTCTGCGCGGGGGCGAGTGGCTGTCATACGACGCCCTCGTCATGGCCACGGGCGCGACCGCGCACAACGCCGTGCCGGGCGCGACGCTCTTCCACGGGCGAGGCGGCACCAACGACCTGGCCGCGGCGCTCGACTCGGCCAGGCAGGGTCGGATCGGCCGGCTGGCGTTCGCGGTCCCGGCCGGCGTCAGCTGGCCACTGCCGCTGTACGAGCTCGCGCTGCTGAGCGCCTGGCGGCTCGCGGAGGACGGCGTGAGCGGCGTGGCGATCTCGTTCGTCACCCCCGAGCGCGAGCCCCTGGAGCTGTTCGGAGCGGAGGCCGGGCGGGCGGTGCGCGCGTTGTTCGCGGAGCGGGAGGTCGAACTGCTCGTGGGCACCGTCCCCGCGCAGGCGGGCGGCGGACGGCTGGAGCTTGCGGAGGGCGGGCACGTTCCTGCCGACGCCACGTTCACGGTCCCGCGCCTCGAGGGCCGGCGGACCATCGGGCTGCCGGCCGGACCGGACGGCTTCATCCCGGTCGACGCGCACGGGCGCGTGAGCGGCCTCGAGGACGTGTACGTGGTGGGCGACGGGGCTGATTACCCCGTGAAGCAGGGCGGTCTCGCCACCCAGCAGGCCGACGCGGCGGCGGAGGCGATCGCCGCGCGGCTCGGGCTCCACGACGAGCCGCAGCCCTTCCGGCCGGTCCTGCGCGCGACCCTGCTCACGGGCTCCGCGCCGCTCTACCTGAGCGCGAGCCTCTGCGACGACGAGACGCCGCCGGAGGTCGCGGAGCGCCCGTCGTGGCCGGAGCCCGGAAAGGTCGCGGGCCGCCACCTCGGGCCCTATCTCGCAGAACTCGAGCGCTGGACCGGCTAGCGATGGATCGCCTCGAGCGGGTGGAACGCCCCGGTCTCGAGGAGCGCCCGGCCCTGCGGCGTCTCCCGCAGATCCCATGAGCTGATCCGCTGCGGCGTCAGGCGCAGCGTCAGGTCGTCCGTCGACAGGTACGTCTTCACCGGCTCGAGCTCGAGGCCGGCGTCCGTCACGTACTTCAGGTGGATGCGGCGGTTCAGCTCGAGCGACTCCGGGGCCTCGACCAGCTCGGCCTCGCAGAACAGCATCACCCCGCGCAGGTCGAAGCCGCCGCGCGAGTCGTCGATCATCACGGTCGCGCGCGGGTCGCGCATCAGGTTCTTCGCCTTGCGCGACCCGCGGTTCGTCGGTATCAGCACGGACTCGCCGTCCCACAGGAACCACATCGCGACGAGGTTGATCGTGCCACGCGGGTTGAAGGTCGCGAGGTTCGCGATCAGCCGCGCCTGCAGGATCTCGCGGACGTAGGGCTTGTCGGTGTCCATGCGGGAGACCCTACGGCCCGCCGCGGGGCAGGAACCGCGCCGTCCTCCAGCGAAGAGACCGCCGTGCTCTTCATGGTCGTCGAGCGCTTCACGCCCGAAGGCGCGCGCGAGATCTACAGGCGCGTGCGCGAGGGCAGCCGGCTGCTCCCCGAGGGCCTGCGCTACGTGGACAGCTGGGTCCGGGCGGACCTGCGCGGCTGCTTCCAGCTCATGGAGTGCGACGACCTCGCGCTCCTCCAGGAATGGATCGCCGGTTGGGGCGACCTCGCCGAGTTCGAGATCCTGCCCGTCGTGCCGTCGACGGCGACGCAGGAGCTGATGGCGCGTCTGGGCGCGGCCTGAAGGACGACGCGAGAGAGCCCCGCCGGGGGCGGGGCTCTCCGTTGGCCGGGGGGTCGGTGTGGGAGGTCAGGCAGCGGTGGGCGTCTCGCTGCGCTGCACCGCGCCGCCGCGCCTGTGAACGATCGCCAGCGTTCCGCCGATCGCCAGCAGCACCAGGCCGAGCATCCCGGCGGCGCCGATGCCGGCGTCGCCCCAGTCGAGGCCGCCGCCCTGCGGCGAGGACTCCGGCATCTTCACGACGGTCACCTCGGGCGCGCTGAACGTGCCGCGGCCCTGTGCGGCGTCGCGGGTGTCCGGCGAGCGCAGGTCCTGCCGCTGCTGCGCCTCGGCAGCCGCGGCGGCGTCGCGGGCGTCCGGCGAGCGCAGGTCCTGCTGCTGCGCGACGGCGGTGGGGGCGGCCAGTGCGGTGAGCGCCAGCCCGAGCGCCGCGGAGCGGGTGATTCGAGTGCGGTTCATCGTGACTCCTTCTCCTCCTGACCGCCCGGTGCGGTCTTCGCTGCGCAGGCTCCACCGGCCCGGTAAACGGCCACCGTGCGCCCCGGTAAACCATCGGTAGACCCGCACGGTTCGGTGCTACGGTCGCCTGAGAACCGCTGGTAACCGCGATGGAATTCCGGCTTCTTGGCCCACTGGAAGTGATCGAGCGCGATCGCTCGCTGGCGCTCGGCGGCGCCAAGCAGCGCTCGCTGCTCGCGGTCCTCCTGCTCCACGCCAACGAGCTCGTCTCCGCCGACCGCCTGATCGACGAGCTCTGGGCGGAGGCGCCGCCCGCCACGGCCGCGAAGAGCGTCCAGGTCTACGTGTCGCGGCTGCGCAAGGAGCTGGGCGAGGGCAGGCTCGAGACGCGCGCGCCCGGTTACCTCCTGCGGGTCGACTCGGCCGAGCATGACCTCGCCCGCTTCCGGCAGCTCACCGCCGAGGCGGCCGGGGCCGACGCCGACGACGCTGCCGAGAAGCTGCGGCAGGCGCTCGCGCTCTGGCGCGGCCCGGCACTCGCCGACCTGGCCTACGAGCCGTTCGCCCAGGCCGAGATCACCCGGCTCGAGGAGCTTCGATGGGCCGCGCTCGAGCAGCGGGTGGACGCCGACCTCGCCTGCGGCAGGCACGCGGAGCTGGTGGGGGAGCTCGAGGCGCTCGTCGCGGAGCACCCGCTCCGGGAGCGGCTGCGCGCCCAACTGATGCTCGCGCTGTACCGCTCGGCGCGCCAGGCCGAGGCGCTCGACGCCTACAGGGCGGCCCGGCGCGAGCTGTCCGAGGAGCTAGGCCTCGAGCCGAGCGACGAGCTGAAGCGGCTCGAGCAGGCGATCCTGCGCCAGGACCCGGCGCTCGAGCTGCGGCGCGAGGCGCCGCCCGCCGCCCCGCCCGCGCAGGCGCCCGCCCCGGAGCGGTCCCTGCTCGTCGTCCCGCGCGCGCTCGACGGTCTCGACGCGCTCATCCGGCTGGCGAAGCCGCTGGCCGGATCGCGCCCGCCGCGCGAGCTGATCCTCGCCGGGGTGGTCGGGCCGGCGGAGCTGGGCGCCGCGAACGCCGCTCTCGCCGAGCGCCGCGACGAGCTGCTCGGCCGCGGCCTGGCCGTGCGGACCGCCGCGTTCACGTCACCGGCCCCGGGCGAGGACGTCGTGCGGCTGGCCTCGCAGGAGACCGTCGACCTGCTGCTGATGGACGCGGGAGAGGACCCGCTCGGCGGCGACGCCGGCGTCGTGCTCGACCAGGCGCCATGCGACGTCGCGATGCTGGTCGACGCCGGTGGCCCGCGCGCCGACGGGCCGGTGATCGTGCCGTTCGGCGCCGCTTGGCACGACTGGGCGGCGCTCGAGCTCGGCGCCTGGGTGGCCCGTTCGACCGACTCGCCGCTGCGCCTGGTCGGCGCGGCCGCGGCGGGGCGCGATGACGGGCGCGACGCGAGCCGGCTGCTCGCCGACGCCTCGCTGATCGTCCAGCGCCGCGCCGGGATCGTCGCCGAGCCGCTCCTCGCGACCCGCGGCAGGCAGGGCGTGATGGCGCTCGCCGAGGGCGCCGGTCTGCTGGTCGTCGGCCTGTCGGAGCGCTGGCGGCAGGAGGGGCTCGGCCGCGCACGCGGCGAGCTGGTGGCACGGCCGCCGGCGCCGACCGTGCTCGTCCGCAGGGGCCCGCGCCCCGGCGGCCTGGCGCCGGCCGCGCCGCCGACCCGCTTCGGCTGGTCCATGACGGCGGTGGAGTCGTGAGTGCGGTCGTCGAGCCCGGCTCCGCCTTCGGCCGTTATCGGGTCGAGTCGCTGTTGGGGCGTGGGGGGATGGGTGTGGTCTACCGCGCGACGGATCCGTCGTTGGAGCGGGCGGTGGCGTTGAAGCTGGTGGCGCCGGAGTTGTCAGGGGACGAGCGTTTCCGGGCGCGTTTCCTGAGGGAGCCGCGGTTGGCGGCGTCGCTTGAGCATCCGAATGTGGTGCCGATCTACGAGGCCGGCGAGCGCGAGGGGCAGTTGTTCCTGGCGATGCGCTATGTGGGCGGGAGCGATCTGCGCAGCGTGCTGGCGGATGAGGGGAGGCTGTCGCCGGAGCGGGCGCTGGCGCTCCTGGGCCAGGTGGCGGGGGCGCTCGATGCGGCGCATGGGCGTGGGTTGGTGCATCGTGATGTGAAGCCGGCGAACGTGTTGCTGGACGAGAGCGAGCACGTCTATCTGACCGATTTCGGGGTGACGAAGCAGTTGGGCGGCGACTCGACGGATACGGGTCAGCTGGTGGGGACGCTCGACTATCTGGCGCCGGAGCAGATCCGTGGCGAGCCGGTGGATGCGCGCAGCGACGTCTATGCGCTCGGCTGTGTGCTCTACGAGTGTCTGGCGGGCCGGCCGCCGTTCCGGCGCGAGTCGGAGGCCGAGACGTTGTGGGCGCACATGCAGGACGAGCCGCCGCCGCTGCCCCGCTACCCGAGGCTCGACCCGGTGCTGCGAAAGGCGCTGGCGAAGGACAAGGGGGCGCGCCAGGCGAGCTGCGGCGAGCTGATCGACCAGGCCCGCGACGCGCTCGGGCTCGCCGCCCCGCCGGCCGCCCGCGGGCCGCGCCTGCCCGCCGGCCTCGTGCGCCGCCGGCGCGCGATCGCGGCGGCCGGTGCGGCCGTGCTCGGCTTGGCGATGGTCGCCGCGGTCGTGGTCCTCGCGCTCGGAGGAAACGAGACCGGAGCGGCGCCTGTCGGCAACGGAGTCGCGGCGATCGGCCCGGACGGCGGCAAGGTCGACGCGCTCATCGAGTCGTCCACGGCGCCGAGCAACATCGCCGTCGGGGAGGGCGCCGTCTGGGTGCTCAACACGCAGAACAAGACGGTTTCGCGCATCGACCCGAAGACGAAGGTCGTGACCAAGCGCTTCACGATGCCGGGCTTCCCGACCGACATCGCTGCCGGGCAGGGCGCGGTCTGGGTCGGCAACAGCGCCAGGAGCAGCATCGGCAACGGCTTCACGGCGAGCATCTCCCGCGTCGACCCCCAGACGGGCAAGGTCACGCACACGGAGAAGCTGCCCGACAGGACGGGCGCCGGCGCGCTCGCGACCTTCAACTGGGGAGTTCCCGACATCGCGCCCGCCCAGGGGGCGGTGTGGGCGAAGAACCCGGACGCGACCGTCTCCCGCCTCGACGCCGAGACGGGCCGGCTGGTAGCGACGATCGACGTCGACGCGAACCTGATCGCGGCGGGGCCGGGGGGCGTGTGGGTCGATGACGGCGACGGCGTCAGGCGCGTGAACACGAGGACAAACCGGCTCGGGCGGCGCATCCCGGTTGCCACCGCCGACCTCAGCTCCATGGCCGTGGGCGCCGGGAAGATATGGGGAACTGACGACCAGCAGGGCGTCGTCTGGCGAATCGATCCGGGACCCGCGCCGGTCGCGCGAACAATCGACGTCGGCGTCGGTGTCACCTACATCGCCTTCGGCGAGGGCGCGGTCTGGACGGCGAACTACCTCGACGGGATGGTCAGCAAGATCGACCCGAGGACGAACAAGGTCACCGACAGGATCCCCGTCGGCGCCGCGCAGGCGATCGCGGCCGGCGCCGGCTCGGCGTGGGTGAGCACCGCGGGGGGCGCCGAGGCCGGCACCCTGCCCGCGTCGGCCTGCGGCGCGGTCACCCCCGCCGGCACGAAGCCGGACGTGCTGATCGCCTCCGACATGCCGCTGCAGGGTCCCCAGAGCGCGGCCCCGGAGGCGATCGCCGACGCGATCCGCCACGTCATCTCGCAGCGCGACTACAGGGCAGGCAGGTACACCGTCGGCTACAGCTCCTGCGACGATTCGACGGCGCAGACCGGAGGCTTCGAGAACCGCAAGTGCGCGGCCAATGCGAACGCCTACGCGCGGGCGGACCGACTGGTCGCAGTGATCGGCACGTACAACTCGGACTGCGCCGCTGTCGAGATCCCGATTCTGAACAAGGCCCCCGGGGGGCCATTGGCGATGATCAGCCCCATGAACACGTGGCAGGGGCTGACGCGCAGCGTGCAGCCGGCCATCGGTCGCCGGGGCGAGCCCGACGTGTACTACCCGACGGGCAGACGCAACTTCGTTCGCGTGGCTCCCGACGACGATCTCCTCGCCGCGGCCGACGCGATCCTCGCGAAGCGCCTCGGCATCGAGCGGGTCTACGTCGTCGACGACGGCAGCGACCTCTGGAAGGTGGAGCTGTCGAGTCCGTTCCGCAAGGCCGCGCGCAAGCTCGGGGTCGGCATCGCCGGGTCTGCGACCTTCGATCCCAGAGCCGAGCGCTACGACGCCCTGGCCGAGCGGATCGCGCGTTCCGGTGCGGGCGCCGTGGTCCTCGGCGCCGATCCCTTCAACGGCGGCGACAGGGTCGTCCGGGCCCTTCGGAAACGGCTCGGATCGCGGGTCAAGATCATGGCCGGCTTCTTCTTCACCGCGCCGGTGCCGGATGTCCTGAAACGCGTCGGCCCGGCTGCCCACGGGATCTACGTGAGCACCAGCGACCTTCCGCGCGGCGTCATGCCGCTGAGCCCCGCGGGCCGTCGCTTCGCCGCCGAGATCGGTGAATCGGCGAGACAGAACCAGGGCGTGATCGAGGCCGGGCAAGCCACAGAGCTCGTGCTCGACGCAATCGCGCGCTCCGACGGGACGCGCGAATCCGTGCTGAAGCAGCTGCGCGCGAGCCGCGTGAGGAACGGGATCCTCGGGAGCTTCGGCTTCGACGCGAACGGGGACATGACCACGGCGGCGGTGCCCGTCGTCCGGCTCACCGGCTCGACGCCGCCCGGCGCCGGCATGCCGACCAACTTCCAGGGAGCGGTCCTCGACCGCGTCGTGGTCGTGCCGACGCGGCTCGTGAAATAGACAATTCGGCCAGGCGGCGCGACCCGCGCTTGGGCCGTCCGCGCCGCGCGCCGAGACACGAGCGCGGAAGACCCGACCCCGCAGGCGAAAGGGGGCCTACCCCTATGGCCGTTTCGAGCCTTGCCCTTGACGCCGGCATCCCGACCGGCACCACGCGCCGACGCGTGCGACTCGCGATCGCGGGTGGCCGCCGCGCGCCCGAACGCGCCCGCGAGCTGCTGGCCGAGGCCTCGGTCTGGCTGCCGCGCGCGCTTCACCAGCCGCTCCTGCTCCTGACCTGCGAGCTCGTGAGCAACAGCGTCCGCCACGGCCAGGCCGGCGACGGCGACGTGATCGGCATCGAGCTCTGGACCACCCGCCGCGGCGTGTGCGTCGAGGTCAGCGACCCGGGGCCGGGCTTCGCGCCCGCGCCGCGCGACCAGCCGCTCGACGAGCCCGGCGGCTGGGGCCTCGTGCTCGTGGAGCGGATGGCGACCCGCTGGGGCGTGCTCAGCGAAGCGCGAACGCGCGTCTGGTTCGAGCTCGCGTTCGCCGACGCGGCCCCGGCGCGGGTCTGAGCTCCACCGAGAGCACCTCCACGAGCCGGCCGAGCCACGCCTGAGCACGCTCGGGCGCCGGGCCGGTGATCGCCAGGTCCACCACGGCCACGCCGCCCGATCCGAGCCGGTAGTCCAGCTCCACCACCTCGAGCCTGCGCCTGGCGCAGATGGCGGTGATGCGCGCCAGGGCGTGCGGCGTCGGGTCCACCCGCAACGTCAGGTGGTGGCTGTCTGCGGTGCTGTCCGTCATGTCGAGCTCCTCCGGTTGGGGCGGAACTCGAGGACGCCATCGCCTCGGGTCCCGCGGACCCTCGGCCTGCGCCTGTCGAGGCGCAGGCCTAGACGATGGCGATGACGCGCCGGCCGGACACGGCAAGGGTGAGGCAGGTCCGGTCGTCGCGGGTCATCGCACCCCAAGATACGGGTCCGAGCGCGCGCGGTCCAGCGAACTCGACGGGAATCCGAGCGCAGGGGGTCACGGCTCAACCCTCGCGGCCCTAACCTGTGGCGCGTGCGCCTGCCCGACTTCCGGCTCGAGCGGTTCTTCGCCCGCTACGAGTTCGAGGTGCCCTACCTCCTCTGCTCCTCCGACGTGGAGGCGTTCACGCTCGCCGAGCTGCTGGCGCTGGCCGACGACCGCGGCCGCGAGCTGTGGGACGGCCTCGCGCTCGGCTACACCGAATCGGCGGGCGCGCCGGCGCTGCGCGAGGAGATCGCGGGCCTCTACGAGGGCGTCGAGCCCGGCGACGTGCTCGTCTTCGCCGGCGCCGAGGAGGCGATCTTCGCCTTCGCGAACGTGGCGCTGGGTCCGGGCGACCACGCGGTAGTCGTCTGGCCCGCGTACCAGTCGCTCCACGAGGTGGCGCGGTCCGCGGGCGCGGAGGTCACGCTGATGCGGCTCGAGCACGACTCGGGCTGGGCGCTCGACCTGGACGCGGTCGAGCGGGTGATCACGCCGTCCACGCGCGCGATCGTCGTGAACTTCCCGCACAACCCGACAGGCGCCCACCTGGGCGCCGCGGATTACGAGCGCCTGCTGGCGCTGGCCGACGAGGCGGGTGCGGCGCTCTTCTCCGACGAGGTCTACCGCTGGCTCGAGTACGACGAGCGCGAGCGGCTGCCGGCCGCCGTCGAGCGCTCGTCGAGGGCCGTGAGCCTCGGCGTCATGTCGAAGACCTTCGCACTGCCCGGCCTGCGCATCGGCTGGGTCGCGTCCCGCGACCGCGAGCTGCTCGCGCGCCTCGCTGCGTTCAAGGACTACACGACGATCTGCAACAGCGCGCCGAGCGAGGTGCTGGCGCTGATCGCGCTGCGCGCGCTCGACCACGTGGTCGCGCGCAGCCGCGAGATCGTGGACTCGAACCTCGGGCTGCTCGACGACTTCTTCGAGCGCCGCTGCGACCGCTTCGAGTGGGTCCGGCCGAAGGCGGGCCCGATCGCTTTCCCGCGCCTCGCCGGCGAGCCGGTCGCGCAGTTCTGCGACCAGCTCGCGCGCGAGGCGGGCGTGCTGCTGCTCCCGGGCGCCGAGTACGAGCATCCCGGCGAGCACTTCCGGCTCGGCTTCGGGCGCCGCAACATGCCCGAGGCGCTCGAGCGCCTCGAGGCGTTCGTGGACGCCCGCCGGGTCGCCGCCTAGGCCTGCTGGCGCTCGCGCCGCGGGCTCGGCAGCGGCGTGACGATCGCCTCGATCTCGGCCCGCCGGCCCTCGAGGAACGGCGGCAGCGCCAGGTGCTCGCCGAGCTCCTCCTCCGGCTCGTCGACGGCGAAGCCGGGACCGAGCGTGGCGATCTCGAACAGCACGCCGCTCGGCTCGCGGAAGTAGATCGAGCGGAAGTAGAAGCGGTCGATTACCGGCGTCGGCCGGGCGCCGTTCCGGGCGACCTGCCGCTGCCAGTCCTCGTGCTCCTCCATGCTCGACGCCCAGGCGACGTGGTGGATCGTGCCGCCGCCCTGGATGCCGCGCTCGGCGGGCGGCGGGTCGTAGGCGTAGAGGCCGCCGCGCCGCTCGCCGCGCGCCTCCCAGCCGTCGCCCTTCGGCTCGAACTCGAGCCCGTCCTCCAGCAGGTGCCGGCTGCGCTCCGGGTCGGCCGAGAAGGCGCGCACCTCGTGGAATCCCTGCAGGGCCATCTCGGCAGGCACCTCGGGGTGGTCGGCGGCCAGCGGCGCGTCCGGCACGTCGACCACGGCGAGCTCGTGCTCGAGTCCCTCGAAGTCGCGGAAGCGGAGGCGGCCGTCCACGCGCTCCGGGTCGAAGCCCTCGGCGGCGAGCCTGTCGACCCAGAATCCGATCGCGTCCTCGGAGGCGACGCGCCACACGATCCGGTGGACCATGCCGGCGCCGGCCCGGCCGGGCGCTGCGCCCGGATACTCGAAGAAGGTGAGGTCTGACCCGGCGCTGCCGTGCTCGTCGGCGTAGAAGAGGTGGTACACGCTCGGGTCGTCCTGGTTCACGGTCTTCTTGACGAGCCGCAGCCCGAGCACGCGCGTGTAGAAGTCGACGTTGCGGGGCGCGTCGCCCGTGATCGCCGTGATGTGGTGGATGCCTTCGAGCCTCATCTGCCTCTCCCCGGAAAATGGTTGCACGTGCAACCATATCAGGGGGTGTCGATGATGGCGAAGCGGATCTCGCCCTCGTCCTCCTCCGCGTGCAGCACCTTGCCGTCGAGCGCGACGGCGGTCTCGGGATCGAGGAACAGGCGCGCCCCCTTGGCCTCGATCACCTCGTCGTCCAGCTCGGGCTCGGGGACCATCTCCACCTCCAGCGACGGCCCGGAGCCGTTCATGGAGCCGTCGCCGTGGGCGATGCGGATGCCCGCGGCGTCGGGGGCCTCCTCGAGCGCGTGCGCGATCGCCTCCGCGGCGTCTGCCGTAATCGTGAGCATGCGCTGCTCCTGCCCGCCGCGCCCGAGAGGAAAACCTAGGGCCGCGGCCCGCGCGCCTTCGGGCCGGCAGCCAGCTCGTGGCGGATCAGCTCGTGCGCCCGCTCGGCCCAGTCGCACAGAAGCGGCCGCGTGTCGCGCGGATCGATGATCTCCTCGACGCTGAACCGCTCGGCGGTGCGGAACGGCGAGCGCACCGCGTCGAGCCGGGCGGCGATCTCCGCGCGCAGCGCCTCGGGATCGCCGGCGGCCTCGAGCTCGCGCCGGTAGGCGGCCTCGAGACCGCCCTCGATCGGCAGCGAGCCCCAGTCGCCCGAGGGCCAGGCGTAGCGGAGGTTGAGGCGGGAGCCGTCGCCGTGGCCGGCGCCCGCCACGCCGTAGACCTTGCGCACCAGCACCGAGACCCAGGGAACGTTCGCCTGGTACACGGCGAACAGGGCCCGCGACCCGCGCCGGATCGTGCCGGCCCTCTCCGCACCGGTGCCGATCACGAACCCCGGCACGTCCACGAGGTTCACGACCGGCAGGCGGAACTGGTCGCACAGGTCCACGAAGCGGGCCATCTTCTCGGAGGCGTCCGCGGTCACGCCGCCGCCGTAGTGCTCCGGGTCCGACGCGATCACGCCGACCGGCCGCCCGCCGAGGCGGGCCAGGGCCGTGATCGTGGGGCGCCCGAACGCCGCGCCGAGCTCGAAGACCGAGCCGCGGTCGAGCACGGCCTCGAGGATGCGGCGCATCTTGTACGGGCGCCGGCGGTCGCGCGGCACGATCGACAGCAGCTCCTCCTCGCGGCGGTCCGCGGGGTCGTCGGAGGCCGCGACCGGCGGCGTCTCCCAGACGCTGGCCGGCAGGTAGGAGAGGAAGCGGCGCAGCTGGTCGAAGGCGTCGTCCTCGTCGGCCGCGACGTTGTCCACCGCGCCGGCGCGTGCCTGCATCCTGGCGCCGCCGAGCTCCTCCTTGTCGGGCGCCTCGCCCATGGCGGCCGCCACCACGGGCGGGCCGGCGACGAACAGCTGCGCGGTGCCGCGGACGATCACGGAGAAGTGCGAGCACACGACCCGCGCCGCGCCGAGGCCGGCCACCGGCCCGAGCGCGGCTGCCACGACCGGCACGATCGCCATGTTGCGCACCACCAGCTCGAAGCCGGGCAGCGGCGGCACGTAGGAGAAGCCGGTCTGCTCGAGGGTCTTGACGCTGCCGCCGCCCCCGGTGCCGTCCACGAGGCGCACCAGCGGTATGCGCATGTCGTGCGCCATCCGCTCCGCGAACAGCGCCTTCTCCCAGATGGCGGCGTCGGCGGCGCCGCCGCGGATCGTGAAGTCGTCGCCCTGGACCGCGGCGCGGCGGCCGTCGATGCGCCCCTGGCCCACGACCGTGTTCGCCGGGAGGAACTCCGTCAGCTCGCCGTGCTCGTCGTAGCTGCCGCGCCCGGCCAGCATGCCGGTCTCGTGGAACGTGCCCGCGTCGAACAGCCGCTCGATCCGCTCGCGCACGGTCAGCCGTCCGGAGGCGTGCTGGCGCGCGACCCGCTCCTCGCCGCCCATCCGGCGGGCCAGCTCCTCGCGGCGGCGGAGCTCCTCGAGCTCGGGCTCCCAGCTCATCGGCGGCGCAGCCTACCCGCAGCCCGCGGCGGCGAGCGTCCGCGCGGCGCGGGGAGGCGCCGGCGAGCGCCCGCGCGGCGCGGCGCGGCGCGGGGCGGGAGGCGCCGGCGAGCGCCCGCGCGGCCGTACGCTGCACGCGTGGCAGCCACCGAGCTGGAGCGCGCCCTCGCCGACGCGGGCGGCGCGGACGCCCCGCGCGAGCTGTCGGCGCGCCTGCGCCGCCTGCTCGCGGACGAGCTCGCCCGCGGCGAGCGCGAGCTCGCCGAGCGCCGCACGGGCTACGGGCAGCCGATCGCGGTGGCGGTCGCCGCCGGCGAGGGCGAGCTGCTGTGCGCCCTGCCGCTGCCCGCCGCCCTGCGGGCCGACGCCGGAGCCGTGACGGATCGCGCGGCCGAGCTGGCGGCGGCGGCGGTCGAGCGGGTGGTCGAGGCGGTGGACCCGGGTCCGCCGCCCTCCGCCGACGGCCTGAGCCTCCTGCTCGGCGAATGGGAGGGGCACCTCGCCATCGCCTACCCGGCCGCGGCCCCGCGCGAGGCCGCCGACTACGCGAAGGAGGCCCTCGACGAGGCGTTCACCGGCATCGACCGCCTGCGGGCGCGCGCCCATGCCGTGCCCGGCCACGTGCTCGAGCCGGTCGAGGACCCGCGGCCGCCGATCGGGCCGACGCACCCGCTGCGCGTCGCGGAGGCGGTCGCACGGTTGGGCGGCTCGCCGCTCGACGAGGAGTCGATGGAGGCGCTCGAGCCGAGGCTCGTGGAGCTGCTCGAGCCGGCCGGGTCGGTCGCGCGCGCGCACGAGGACCCGGACCCGGTCCGGCGCGTGGCGCGCCGCATCCTCCAGCGCCTCGACGGCATGGGCAAGTGGGGCGGATACCACACGGCGTTCGACCACCTCGCCCGCGGGTTCGCGGGCAACGAGCGCGCCCTCGCGTACGACGTCGGCGAGGCGCTCGTGGACGCGCAGCTGCTCCAGGAGAAGCCGAACGTGGGCCAGCGCCACGTGTACCTGAACCCGCGCCGGAGCGGCGAGATCAGGCGGCTGATCGACGAGGGGGAGGTCCCGGCGGGGCTGACGCTGCCCTAGGTCGTGTCGACCTTCAGCCGCCCGCCCTCCACGGTGAGGCTGCGCCTGCCCGCCAGCAGCTCGGCCAGCTCGTTCCCCACCAGCTCGCCGCGCCAACCCTGCGTGACCGGCAGGTGGTCGGCGTCGCCGCCGCGCCTGTGGGCGGTGACGAGCGCGCTCAGCTCGGACTGGGTCGCGATCAGCTCCACCGCCACGCCGCTCTCCTGCGAGCGGTGGCGCACGAGCGCCTGCGCCAGCGACACGAGCGGCGCGTCGCGCGAGTCGCGCTCGGGCGGCTGGGGAGGGGGCGGCGGCGACTCGCGCCGGCGGCCGCGCGCGATCGCCTCGAGCAGCTCGCGGCCGCGGCGGTGCAGCGTCTGGGGCGGGAGGCCGCGGATGTGCTCGAGGCCCTCGTGCGTCTCGGGGGCGCGGCGGGCCAGCTCCACGAGCGCCTGGTCGGGGATCAGGTAGCCCGAGGGCCGGTCCATCGCCCGCGCCTGTTCCTCGCGCCACGTGACCAGCTCGAGCGCGACCGCCCGCGCGGTGTCGTCGAGGCGTCCGAGGCGCGGCAGGCGCTCGTACACGCGCTCCGGCTCGCGCTCGTCGCTCATCTGCTCGACGACGCGGCACTCCTCGCGCGCCCACTCGAGCCGGCCGCGCTGCACCAGCCGGCGCTCGATCTCGTCGCCGAGGGCGAGCAGCAGCCGGGCGTCGTCCCGCGCGTACCCCAGCTGCTGCCGAGTCAGCGGCCGCTTGTCCCAGCGCGTGAACCCCTCGGCCCCCTTCAGCCGTACCTTCAGCACCTTGCGAACGAGCGACTCGTAGCCCTCCTGGTTCCCGAGCCCGAGGAAGCCCGCGGCCACCTGCGTGTCGAACACGCTCGTGATGTCGGTGCTCCAAGTGCGGCGGAGGATCGCCACGTCCTGCCGCCCGGCGTGTACCACGACCTCCACCGCCGGGTCGGCCAGCACGCCGGCGAGGGGCTGGGGGTCGAAGTCGTCCGTCAGCGGGTCCAGCACCTCGGTGCGCACGCCGTCGGGCGCGTCCGGATCCGGCACGGCCACCTGGGCGAGACAGAGGAGCGCCTGGTAGCGGCGCTCGGACACGAACTCGGTGTCGATGGCGAGGCGTCCGTGCGCCACGGCCCGGTCGGCGAGATCGGCTGTCACGGCGGGCGAGGTTACCCCGTGCGCGTCTGCGCGCCCGGCGTGCACGCCAGGTACACGGCCGCCATGTCGTCCTCGCCGTGATCGAGGGCGACCGTCTGCACGAAGCGCTCGTGCACCGCGCGGGCCAGCTCGGGCTCGAGCCCGGCCGAGCGCGCCGCCTCGAGGATCAGCCGCGCGTCCTTCTCCGCGAGCCGCGACGGGAGGCTGGTGGTGAAGTCACCGGCGAGGATCGCCTTGCCCTTCAGCTGGGCGTACGGCGAGCCCATCGGCGCGCCGTCGAGGATGTCGAGCATCGTCGCCCCGTCCGCCCCGAGCGCCTCGGCGAACGCGAGGCTCTCGCCGATCGCGACGGTCAGCGCGAGCAGCCACGAGTTCACAGCGAGCTTCATCCGCGTGCCCGCGCCCGCCTCGCCGAGCCAGATCGTCCTCGCGCCGATCGCGTCGAACACCGGCGCGCAGCGCTCGCGCTGGTCCTCCGGCCCCGACGCCAGCACGGTGAGCTTCCCGTCCTCGGCCGGCTTCTTGGTGCCGAGCACGGGCGCGTCGAGGAACGGCACGCCGCGCTCCGCGGCTGTCGCCGCGAGGCGCCCGGTCGCGTCGACCCCGACCGTACTCGACTGGATCCACACGCCGCCGATCGCCGGGAGCGCCTCGGCCGCGACGCTCTCCACGGCCTCGGAATCGGCGAGCATGGTGAGGGTGGCGTCGGCGCCCTTCGCGGCGTCGGCTGGGGAGCCGGCCACCTCGATGCCGTCCTCGGCGAGCGCCTCCGCCCTCTCGCGCGTGCGGTTCCAGACGCGGACCTCCAGGCCCGCGCCCCGCAGGTTGCGCGCCATCGGCGCCCCCATGATCCCCGTGCCGAGCACCGCCACCGAGCTCATCTAGAGCTCCGCGTCCCGGTCGCGGGACACCTCGGCGCCGCCCGGCTCGTCGGCCGTCGTGCCGAGCTCGGACATGTCGGCGTCGAGCGCGACGCGCCCCTCGGTGATGTCTCCGACGCGCTCCCCGGGGGCGAAGCGCTCCTCGCCGTCGACGGTCTCGATGCGAAGGCCGTCGAAGATGTCGGCGTCCGGGTCCCCGACGACGCCGATCACCTCGCCGAGCTGCTCACCGGAGCGCCCGACGACGTCCCAGCCGGGCTCGACGACGAACCATGAGACTCGGTCAGCCATTCGTTCGCCTTACCCGCAAGGGTCGGGGTGCATGCTTCGGGGGCACGGGGCGCAATACTCGCGGAGTGGCGGGCAGAACGGCAATCACGTTCGTCGCGGCAGGAGCCGCCGCGGCCGCGATCGCGGTGCCGCTCGCCGCCGACGGCGGCGACGCGGGTCCGGCGGCGGCGCCGGACGCTGCCGTCGCAGCGCCTGCCGCCGCGCCGGATGCGGCGGCCGCGCGGGCCGCCGCTCCGCACCCCGCGGCCCGCTCCCTCCTGATCGGCCGCTCCGCGCGCGGCCGCCCGATCCGCGCGGTCCGCGTCGGCAGCGCGCGCGCGAAGGTCACCGTGCTGGCGGTCGGCCTCATCCACGGCAACGAGCAGGCCGGCCGGGCGGTGATCGCGCGCCTGCGACACGCGCACCCGCCGCGGGGCGTTGCGCTGTGGCTGATCGACGAGCTGAACCCGGACGGCGTCGCGACCGGCACACGGCACAACGCGAACGGCGTGGACCTCAACCGCAACTTCGGCTACCGCTGGCAGGGCGGCGGAGCTCCGTTCGACACCTACTTCCCGGGGCCCTCGGCCATGTCCGAGCCCGAGTCGCAGGCGTTCGCGAGGTTCGCCGAGCGGATCCGCCCGCGCGTGACGGTCTGGTACCACCAGGCGCTCCACATCGTCGTCAAGAGCGGTGGCGACGCGTCGCTCCAGCGCCTCTACTCGCGGTTGTCCGGCCTGCCCCGCCGCGCCCTCCCGCGCTACCACGGCACCGTGAGCTCGTGGCAGAACCACACGTTCCGCGGCGACACGGCATTCGTGGTCGAGCTGCCGGGCGGCCCGCTGTCCGCGGCCGGCGCGGCCCGCCACGCTCGCGCCGTGCTCGCGCTCGCCGCCGCGGTGGCGCCGCCGCGCGTGGTGTCGCGGCCGATCCCGTTCGGCGCGCGACGAAAGGACGAGACGCGCGCGTACGCACAGCGCCACTACGGCCTCGACGACTACCGGCTGCGGAGCCCGAAGGTGATCGTGGAGCACTACACGGTGACGAGCACGTTCGCGCCCGTCTGGAACACGTTCGCGAACGACGCGCCCGACGTGGAGCTGCACGAGCTGCCGGGCGTGTGCTCCCACTACGTGATCGACCGCGACGGCACGATCTACGGGCTCGTCCCGACGAGCATCATCTGCCGCCACACGGTCGGGCTCAACTGGACGGCGATCGGGATCGAGCACGTCGGCCAGAGCGACGGGGAGGTGCTCGGCAACCGGCGCCAGATGAGGGCGTCGCTGCGGCTGACGCGCATGTTGCAGGGCCGCTTCGGGATCGTCACGCGGAACGTGATCGGCCACAACGAGAGCCTCTCGAGCCCGTACCACCGGGAGCGCGTAGAGCGGCTGCGGACGCAGACCCACGGTGACATGCGCAAGGCGACGATGGACCAGTACCGGCAGCGCCTGGAGCGGCTGCCGGCGCCGGCGAGCCTGCGTTAGCCCGCCGGGGCGCGGCCGCGCAGCCGCGCCCACCCGTAGCGCGCCAGCAGCGTCACGACGTCGGCGAACGCGCTCCACACGTGACCGGGTGGCCCCGTCATGGCCCAGGCCGCCAGCCTCTCGATCGCGCCTCTTCCGCGCACGACGCGAGCCTACCCAGGGAATGTCATCCGCGGCGCGGACGTCTCCGTAGGGATGACCATGTCCGTCTCCAGCACTCGCTCAGCCGTCCGCCGCAGCCCCGCTCCGGAGCTCGACATGCCCGACCGCTCGGTGCACGGGCTCGTGCTCGAGCGCGCCCGCAGCCGCCGCGACGACCCCGCCATCGTCGACGCCGCCACCGGCCGCGGGCTCTCCTACGGGGAGCTCGCGATGGCGTCCGGCTGGGTCGCCTCGGGGCTCGCCCGCCGCGGCTTCGGCCGTGGCGACGTGCTCGCGCTCCACAGCCCGAACTGCCCCGAGTGGCCGGCTACCTTCCTCGGCGCGCTCTGGGCGGGAGGGACCGTGGCCTGCACGAACCCGCTCTACAAGACCGACGAGCTTGCACACCTGCTCGAGCTGTCGTCGGCCGACCTCATGATGACCACGCCGCAGTTCCGGGAGGGCGCGCGCGACGCGGGGGCGAGGGACCCGATCGTGTTCTCCGAGCTGCTGTCGGCAGAGCCCGCGCCGGGCGAGGCGGAGGTCGACCCCGCCGCGGACGTCGCCGCGCTGCTCTATTCGAGCGGCACGTCGGGGCTGCCGAAGGCCGTGGAGCTGACCCACCGCAACGTGGTCGCGAACATGCTGCAGATGGCGTGGGGGGTGCCGCTCGGCCCCGGCGACCGGATGCTGGCCGTCGCGCCGTTCTTCCACTCGATGGGCCTCAGCGCGATCCTGCTGAACGCGCTGTACCAGGGCGCGACCGTGGTCAGCGTGCCGCGGTTCGAGGTCGAGTCGTTCCTCGCCGCGCTTCAGGACCACCGGATCACCCACACGATCGTCCCGCCCTCCGTGGCGCTGCTGCTCTCGGGCCTGCCGCTGGTCGACGAGTACGACCTCTCCGCGCTGCGGGTCCTCGGCGTGGGATCGGCGCCCGTCAGCGCCGAGCTCGAGATCGAATGCGAGCAGCGGCTCGACTGCCTGGTCGGACAGGGCTACGGGCTCACGGAGGCGACCGCCGTGGTCGCCATCCAGCCGATGGGTCAGCCCGAGCGGGTGCGTCACGGCGCCGTCGGCATGCTCGCGCCGGGGAACGAGATGCAGGTGGTGGACCCAGTGAGCGCCGAGCCGCTCGCGCCCGGCGAGGCCGGGGAGATCTGGCTCCGGGGACCGTGCGTGATGCGCGGCTACCGCGGCAACCCGAAGGCGACCGCTGAGGCGCTCGCGGAGGGTGGATGGCTTCGCACCGGCGACCTCGGCAGCATCGACGACGACGGCTTCGTCTACGTGCACGACCGGCTCAAGGAGCTGATCAAGTGCAAGGGCTACCAGGTCGCGCCGGCCGAGCTCGAGGGGGTGCTCGCCACGCACCCGGCGGTCGCGGAGGCCGCGGTGATCGGGATCCCCGACGCCGCGGCGGGCGAGGTCCCCAAGGCGTTCGTCGCGGCGCGCGCGCCGATCGAGGCCGGCGAGCTGATGGCGTTCGTCGCCGAGCGGGTGGCGCCGTACAAGCGCATCCGCGAGGTCGAGTTCCTCGACGCGATCCCCAAGAACCCCACCGGCAAGATCCTGCGCCGGGTCCTGCGCGAGCGCGGGTAGGCGCTCGGATCACTATCGTCAGGCGGCCATGGCAGCCGCCGTCAGGACCACCACGACCGACCTCGGCGACTCGCGCGTGCGCGTGGCCGTGGAGGTGTCGACCGAGGCGATCGAGCGCGAGCTGGAGAGCGCGGCCGCGGTCATCGGCCGCGAGATGAAGGTGCCCGGCTTCCGGCAGGGCAAGGTGCCTTCCCAGGTCGTGATCCGCCAGGTCGGCCGCGAGGCCGTGCTCGACGAGGCCGTCAGGCGCGCGCTGCCCGGCTGGTACGAGGAGGCGGTGCACGACGCCGGCATCACCACCGTCGGCGATCCCAAGCTCGACATGAGCGACCTGCCCGACCCCGGCTCGCCGCTCGCGTTCACGATCGAGGTGGGCGTCGTGCCGCCGGCGAGGCTCGGCGACTACAAGGGCGTGGAGGTCGGCCGGCGCCAGCCGGAGGTCGACCCCCAGGAGGTCGAGACGGAGGTCGGCCGGCTGCGGGAGTCGCTGGCGTCGCTCGAGACCGTCGACCGCGAGGCGGCGAACGGCGACTTCGTGGTCATGGACTTCGCGGGCACGATCGACGGCGAGCCGTTCGAGGGCGGCGAGGCGCGCGGCTACCTCGTGGAGCTCGGCACCGGCCGGCTCGTGGGCGACTTCGAGGAGCAGCTGACGGGCGCGTCGGCCGGCTCCGACCTCGAGGTGAGCGTGACCTTCCCGGACGACTACCCCGCCGAGCACCTCGCCGGCAGGGACGGCAAGTTCGCGGTGCAGGTGAAGGAGATCAAGGAGAAGCGCCTGCCCGACCTCGACGACGACTTCGCGGTCGAGGCCGGCGGCTACGACAGCCTCGACGAGCTCCGCACCGAGATCTCCGAGCGGATCGCCGCCGCCGAGGAGCGCGCCATCGAGCAGGAGTTCCGCCAGGCGGCCGTGGACGCCGTCGTGGCCGAGTCCGACATCGAGATCCCGCACGAGCTCGTCCACGCGAAGGCGCACGAGATGTGGCACCGCACGACGCACCGGCTCCAGGCGCAGGGCATCGACCCGCAGCGCTTCGTGCAGCTCTCGGGCAAGAGCGAGGAGGAGATCGTCATCGAGTCCGAGGATGAGGCCGAGACGGCCCTCAAGCGCGAGGCCGTCCTGTCCGCGATCGTCGAGGCCGAGGGGATCGAGGTCGGCGACGAGGACGTGGCCGAGGCGCTCCGCGAGGCGGCCGGGCCGGACGCCACCGACCGCCAGGTCAAGCGCGCGCTCAAGCGCGCCCGCTCGCAGGGCGCCGACGAGGCGATGAAGGAGGACATCGCCATGCGCAAGGCCGTGGACCTCGTGGTGGAGCACGCCAAGCCGATCAGCGTCGAGCAGGCGAAGGCGCGCGAGAAGCTGTGGACCCCGGGCCGCGAGAAGGAGGCCGGCGCGGGCCAAATTTGGACCCCCGGGTCCTGAGGCCGCGAGAACGGCAACTCAGCGGGCGTTGGTCGGAGTGACCGCCGGGCGGTCTGCTGACCGCTCGGAGCATTCCGACCTGGAGGACCGATGTTGCCGAACCGAACGCTCGCGCGCCTGCTCGCGACCCTCGCAGCCCTGACCGCGATGATCGCCGGCGCCGCTGCGCCGGCCCGGGCCGAGGGCCCGAACGCCGTTCAGAACCTGCCGGGGTGCACCGCCAACACCCTGCCGGCAAATGACGACGGCTCCACCCCCGTGGACCTGCCCTTCACGCTGAACTTCTTCGGCGCGGAGTACTCGAGCCTGTTCGTCAACAACAACGGGAACGTCACGTTCGACGAGGCGCTCGGCGAATACACGCCGTTCGACTTCACGACGAGCGGCACGCCGATGATCGCACCGTTCCTGGCCGACGTGGACACGACAGGCGACGGGTCCGGGGAGGTGCAGTACGGCGAGACGACGGTGGACGGCAAGACGGCGTTCTGCGTCAACTGGGTGAACGTCGGCTACTACGGCTCGCACACGGACAAGCTCAACAGCTTCCAGCTCCTCCTGGTCGACCAGGGCAGCGGCGACTTCGACATCGTCATGAACTACGACAAGGTGCAGTGGGAGACCGGTGACGCCAGCGGCGGCACGGGCGGCTTCGGCGGCACCCCCGCGGCTGTCGGCTGGGCGAACGGCGACGGGGACGACGGGCATTTCGTGCTGCGCGCGGGCTCGTTCACGAGCGGCGGCCTGCTCGACTCGAACACCTCCACCGGCCTGGTGCGCGGCAGCGCCAACTCGGCGCAGCTCGGCCGCTACGCCTACCAGGTGCGCAACGGCGCACCGACCGCGCCACGGCTGACCGGCACGGTCGACGACGGTGAGGGCAACCCGGTCGCGAATGCCCCGGTGGAGATCTGCCCCGACGCCGGTGGGCCGTGCCGGGTCCGCAACACCAACGGAAGCGGCGTCTACACCGCCTCGAATGTCGCGGCGGGAGCGTACGACCTGACCGCGTACCCGCCGGCCGACTCCGAGCGTGGACCCGGTCGCGGCACCGTGACGGTCGCCGGCGCCCCGGGTGACACGGTCACGGCCGACCCGCTGCATCTCGGGCCGGAGCCGCAGGCGCCGCCCCCCGGGACCACGATCACCAGCATCTACACGAACCCCAACGGGATCCCGGTCGCTCTCTGGACCGACGATCTCCAGCTCTCGAGTGAGGGCTGCGCCGGCGCGACGGCAACGTACGAGCTCCGGCTCGGCGGGCAGGTCGTGAGGAACGGCTCGCTGACCGAGACCCCGGCCGGCTCGGGAGCGTACGGCGCGACGATCCCGTCGCTCGCGCCCGATCACGGCTCGGGCATCGTGACCGTCCACTTCGACTGCCCGGACACTCCCGATGAGGACGTCGAGTTCGGCATCTACATCGACCCGAGCGGCAACGTCCGGGACGAGGCCGGCCGGCCGATCGAGGGGGCGCAGGTGGTGCTGCTGCGCTCCGCGTCCCCCGACGGGCCGTTCGTACAGGTGCCGGACGGCAGCGCGACCATGTCGCCGGGCAACCGGGCCAACCCGGACTTCACGGATGCCCAGGGCCACTTCGGCTGGGACGTGGTGGCCGGCTACTACATCGTGCGGGCCAGCAAGGACGGCTGTGTCGACAACGCCAACCGCTCCCGGCAGTACGCCGAGAGCCGCGTGATGGAGATCCCGCCGCCCGTGACGGACCTCGACCTGCGGCTGTTCTGCGGTCCGCAGGGCGGGGAGAACCCGCCGCCGTCCGGCGGTGGCGGCGGCCGTGGCGGCACCGGCGGTGGTGGCGGCGGCGGGCCGATCGCCACCCCGAGCCTGCCGGCGCTCGCCTCCCTGGCAGGCAAGGTCGGCCGCAAGGGCGACGTCGTCCTCGTGCCGGTCCACTGCGGGGCTTCGGCGGCCGGATCGTGCTCGGGCTCGGTGAAGCTCACCGCCCGTGTGCGGGCCAAGAAGAAGGGGCGCGCCGGGCGAGCGACTGCCCGCCTGCGGACCGTCACGCTCGGGGCGGCGAAGTTCTCCCGGCTGAAGCCGGGGACCACGAAGAAGGTCCGCGTCAAGCTCGGGCGGACCGCCAAGGCGCTCTTGCGGCGTCAGTCGCTGAAGGCCGCTGTCTCGGTCTCCGTCAAGGACACTGCCGGCCGATCGGCGTCGCTCAGGTCGAGCGTCAAGCTCAAGGCGGCCAAGCGCGCGAAGCGGCGGGCACGCAAGGGGTAATCCGCTCGCCCCGGGGCCGGCGACGCCAGTCGCCGGCCCCGGAGGCGCGGGCCGCGACGGGCGCACGCTAGACTGGCGCGCCCATGAGCCCACTCGTTCCGATGGTCGTCGAGCAGACCTCCCGCGGGGAGCGCGCCTTCGACATCTACTCGCGCCTCCTCAACGAGCGCATCGTCTTCCTTGGGACGCCCGTCACGGACGACATCGCCAACCTGATCGTGGCCCAGCTCCTCCACCTCGAGTCGGAGGACCCGGACAAGGACATCTCGCTGTACATCAACTCGCCGGGCGGCTCCGTGTACGCCGGACTCGCGATCTACGACACGATGCAGTTCATCAAGCCCGACGTGCAGACGATCTGCGTCGGGATCGCGATGTCGATGGGCGCGCTGCTCCTGGCCGGCGGCGCGGGGGGCAAGCGCATGGCGCTGCCGAACGCCAAGATCCTGATCCACCAGGTGTCGTCGGCGTTCCAGGGCCAGGCCACGGACATCGAGATCCACGCCAAGGAGATCATCGACGTCCGCCGCCGCCTCGACGAGATCCTCGCCAAGCACACCGGCCAGGACCTCGAGAAGGTGTCGCGCGACACCGAGCGCGACTACTTCATGAGCGCGGAGGAGGCGAAGGAGTATTCGCTGATCGACCGCGTGATCTCGCAGCACTAGCTGCGTTCAGTCGGGCAGCTTCCGGTCGGACGCGGACCGCAGCCCGTCCAGGGCGATGTGCAGGTGCCGGCGCCAGTTGCCGATGCCGCCCGTCCGGGCGGTGGCCGCGATGCCGGCCATGATCAGGGGGATGTCGTCGGGGCGGGCGTCGTCGCGGATGACGCCGGCGCGCTTGCCCTTCTCGATGAAGAGGCGGTCGACCTCCTGGAGACCCTCGCGCTCGGCGACTAGCGCCTTGGTCTCGTGCGGGACCGCGTTGGTCAGGTACTCGCAGAAAGCGCGGTCCGACTCCTGCCACTCGCCGCAGCGCATCAGCCAGCCGGTGAACGCCTCCCAGACGTCGTCCTCCTCCTCGAGGGCGCGCCGGCCGTCCTCGGCGAACTCCCGGAAGCGCTCGGACACGAGCGCCTCGACCAGGGCCGCCTTGTCGGGGAAATGCCGGTAGACCGTTCCGACCCCGACGCCCGCGCGGCGCGCGACGTCGTCCATCTGCGCGTTGCGCCCGTACTCGCGAAAGGAGGCCCGGGCCGCATCGAGAACCCGCTCGCGATTGCGGCGGGCGTCGGCGCGCAGGGGACGGGCGGCCTCCATGTCTATGCCGCCTCGCCTTGACCACAGTTCCGTATAGTGCGCAACTGGAACCGGAACACCGGTTCCGATTGTACCCGACGGAAGCCAACTCGACATGACCGACGCAAGAACCGCCCACGAGCGCCGCTGGCAGGCCCTCGCACTGCTGGCGGTGACCCAGTTCGTCGTCGTCCTGGACGCCGCGATCGTGAACGTCGCCCTTCCCTCCATCGGCGCCGACCTCGGGTTCTCCCAGGAGGACCTCCAGTGGGTCGTGAACGCCTACCTGCTCACCTTCGGCGGCTTCCTACTGCTCGGCGGCCGCGCGGCCGACCTGCTCGGCCGGCGGCGCATGTTCATCTCCGGCCTGGTGCTGTTCGCGCTGGCGTCGCTCGCCGGCGGCCTCGCCCAGACCGAGGGGCAGCTGATCGCCGCGCGGGCCGTGCAGGGCCTCGGCGGCGCGATCCTCTCGCCGGCCGCTCTCTCGATCGTCGCCAACACATTCCGGGACGGCCCCGAGCGCAACAAGGCGATGGGCGTGTGGGGTGCCGTGGCCGGCAGCGGCGGCGCTGCCGGCGTGCTGCTCGGCGGCATCCTCACGGACGGCCTCGGCTGGGAGTGGATCTTCTGGGTCAACGTGCCGGTCGCCCTCGTCGCTGCCGCGATCGCGCCCGCCGTGATCGTCGAGAGCCGCGCGGCCGACATGGTCCGCCGCTTCGACGTCGCCGGCGCGCTGAGCGTGACCGCCGGGCTGTCCGTGCTCGTCTACGCGCTCGTCGACGCCGAGGACGCCGGCTGGGGCTCCGCGCAGACCCTCGGACTGTTCGCGCTCGCCGCCGCGCTGCTCGTCGCCTTCGTCCTGATCGAGCGCCGCGCGACCGCTCCGCTCGTGCCGTTCAGGATCTTCCGCAACCGCCCCGTCACCGCCGGCGACACCGTGTTGTTCATCTTCGCCGCGGGCCTGTTCGCGATGTTCTTCTTCATCTCGCTCTACATGCAGGACGTGCTCGGGTTCGAGCCTCTCGAGGCCGGGCTCGCGTACCTGCCGCTGTCGGCCGGGATCATCCTGTCGGCCGCCGGCGCGGGGCCGCTCGCCACGCGCGTCGGCGTCAAGCCGGTGCTGATCGCCGGGCTCGGACTCTCGGCGATCGGCCTCGCGTGGTTCTCGCAGGTGTCGGCGGGCGGTAGCTTCGTCGCCGACGTGCTCGGCCCGTCCGTCGTCGTGGCGGTGGGCGCGGGGATGGCGTTCGTCACGCTCACGATCTCGGCCGTTGCCGGCGTGCCCGAGCGCGACACCGGCCTCGCGAGCGGCCTGATGAACACCTCGCAGCAGATCGGCGGGGCGCTGGGCCTCGCGATCCTCGCGACTATCGCGAACTCGCGCATCGACGACGCGGCCGGCGCCGCGCGCCCCGACGCGGCGGCGCTCGCCGAGGGCTACCAGCTCGCCTTCCTGGGTGCGGCCGGGTTCGTCCTCCTGGGGCTGGTCGCGGCGTTCGCGCTGATGCCGCGCCTGCGCGCGCCCGCTCACGGCGCGGCGCCGGCGCCGGTCGAGGCCGCCTGAGCGCCTCCGAACGAAAAGCGGCTCCCACTTGAAGGGAGCTGGACATATGTCGAGTATCTACGTGGGCAGCACACCTCTCACTGGTACCCTCGCCCCGAGGAGAGATCCGTGGCCCGACCGACCGACTCCAACGAACAGCTCCTCTGCAGCTTCTGCGGGAAGTCGCAGCGACAGGTCAAGAAGCTCATCGCCGGGCCCGGCGTGTACATCTGCGACGAGTGCATCGACCTCTGCAACGAGATCATCGACGAGGAGCTGACCGGCGCCCCGACGTTCGACCTCGAGAACCTCCCGAAGCCCAAGGAGATCTGGTCGGTACTGCAGGAGTACGTGGTCGGGCAGGAGCCGGCGAAGCGCACGCTGTCGGTCGCGGTCTACAACCACTACAAGCGCGTCCAGATGATGCAGACGGACGGCGAGCAGGACCTCGAGCTGCAGAAGTCCAACATCCTGCTGCTCGGTCCGACCGGTTGCGGCAAGACACTGCTCGCCCAGACGCTCGCCAAGATCCTGAACGTACCGTTCGCGATCGCCGACGCCACGGCGCTCACGGAGGCGGGCTACGTCGGCGAGGACGTGGAGAACATCCTTCTCAAGCTGATCCAGGCCGCCGACTTCGACGTGAAGAAGGCGGAGACCGGGATCATCTACATCGACGAGGTCGACAAGATCGCGCGCAAGGCGGACAACCCGTCGATCACGCGCGACGTGTCGGGTGAGGGCGTCCAGCAGGCGCTCCTCAAGATCCTCGAGGGGACGGTCGCCTCGGTGCCACCGCAGGGCGGGCGCAAGCACCCGCACCAGGAGTTCCTCACGATCGACACCACGAACATCCTGTTCATCTGCGGCGGGGCGTTCGCGGACCTCGACCGGGTCGTCGAGCGGCGGATCGGCCACAAGGGGGTCGGGTTCGGCGCGTCGGTGCGGTCGAAGCACAACAAGGACACCGGCGAGCTCTTCGAGCAGGTGCTCCCCGAGGACCTCGTGGAGTACGGCCTGATCCCCGAGTTCATCGGCCGCCTCCCGGTGATCTCGGTGATCCACCAGCTCACGCGCGACGACCTCGTCACGATCCTCACCGAGCCGCGCAACGCGCTCGTCAAGCAGTTCCAGCGCTTCTTCCAGTTCGACGGCATCGAGCTCGTGTTCGCCGACGACTCGCTCGAGGCGATCGCCGACCGCGCCCTCGAGCGCGAGACCGGCGCCCGCGGGCTGCGCTCGATCCTCGAGGAGACGCTGCTCGACGTGCAGTTCGAGCTGCCCTCGCGCCGCGACGTGAAGAAGTGCGTGGTGACCAAGGAGACGATCGAGAAGGGCCTCAAGCCCACGCTGGTCACCGAGGCGGCGCCCGAGGAGCCCGCCGAAGAAGAGACGCGCGAGTCCGCCTAGCGCGGGCTCCCCATGCCGCACCGCCTACGTCTGCTCGAGCGCGCCGGCCGCGCGCTCGGGTTCTCGCCCGAGGGCAGGCCCGTGCGCGTGTGGGTGGTCGGCGCACCGGGCGGCGACGAGACCGAGGTGGTGCACGGCACGATCGCCGAGCTGCGCGAGGGCGGCGGCGCGGTCATCCACCTGGCGGAGCCGAGGAGCATTGACGGGCGCGAGCTGCGCGACGTGCTCGCGGTGCCGCGCGAGCGCGGCTGGGGGCTCGACGCGCTCTGGTTCAGCTTCATCGCCGTGGACGTCTACGAGCTCGGCGGCGCGCCGGATCCCGTAGCCCGCTGGTTCCTGCGCCTTGGGCGGTAGGGTCGCCGCTGCATGAGGCAACTGGCGGACGGCGTCTGGCAGCTGAAGGGCTTCCCCCCGAACGCGATCAACGTCTACCTCGTGGAGGACGTGGTGGTCGACGCCGCCTCGCGCCACGCCGCCCGTCGCATCCTGCGCCAGCTGAAGGGCCGCGAGGTGAACGCGCACGCGCTGACGCACGCGCACGCCGACCACCAGGGGTCGAGCAAGGAGCTGTGCGAGACGCTCGGCATCCCGTACTGGGTCGGCGAGGCCGACGCCGACGCCGCCGAGCGCCCCGACCTGATCCGCGAGCGCTCGCCCGACCACCCGGTCACGCGGACCTTCTACAGGAACTTCGTCGGACCCGGCCGGCGCGTGGACCGCCGGCTCGCGGAGGGCGACGAGGTCGCGGGCTTCAAGGTGATGCACGTGCCCGGCCACTCGATCGGGCACGTCGCGTACTGGCGCGAGTCCGACCGCGTCCTGATCCTGGGCGACGTGCTGACCAACATGGACACGATCACGGGCATCCGCGGCCTGCACGAGCCGAAGCCGTTCTTCACACCCGACCCGGAGGCGAACCGCCGCTCGGCGAAGCGGCTGGCCGAGCTCGAGCCGTCGCTGGTGCTGTTCGGCCACGGACCGCCGCTGCGGGACACGGCGAGGTTCGTGGAGTTCGTGGGCGGGCTGCCGGGCTAGGTCAGTCCTCGATTTCGAGGCGCTCCCGCAGCCTCCGGATTGCCTCGAGCTCGTCGACCATCAGGAGATCCTTCGGCCGGCCGGCGGACAGCTTCATCGCGATCAGGTCGTCGATCGACGCGACCAGAACCGAGAACGCGCCGATGTCCTTGCGCTCCGCGCGCCGTCTCAGCTCCTCGTAGGGCGGAGCGCCTCCGGGACGCATCAGCACGTCCAACGGCCCCGATTCGGTTTCGAGCGTCAGGATCTCGACGCGCGCGAGCGCCGCACCGTCGGGAGTGAACGGGACCGACTCCTCGATCCCCCGGAGCCGAGCACCGAGGTCGACGAGCGCGTTGCCGAGCCGGTCCAGGTTGCCGGCGTCAGTGGCCGGGCAGATGTCGAGATCGAAGGTGTCACTCGCCGAGCCGAGGAGGGTGGCCGCGATACCACCGACGACCACGAAGTCGACGTTGTGCGCAGTGAGAGTGCCGAGCAGCCGGTCGACGCGAAACTCAGGCATCGTCGGCGAGCCGCCGCAACCTGACGAGGCTGTCATGCGAGGACTGGAACGCCTGCAGCCGCTGCGCCGGGGTCAGCCGAAGGTACGACGCAATCAGTGTCTCGTCGACAGATGCCGTTCGTTCGGGGGCGTCCAGGGTGAGCCGGTGACCCGTGGCGCGGATCACGCGGTCGAGGGTCCCGACCGTCGGGTTGGCCCCGCCTCGCTCCAGCTTCGCGACCGCGGCCTGGCTCACGCCGAGTCGCCGGGCGAGCGCGGATTGCGTAAGCCCGGCCCGGGCGCGGGCATCGCGGAGGAGAAGAGCGGCGGCTTCCATGTGTTCCACTATAACCAATAAGTTGTATATCTCAGAAGTTTCCCCCGCGAGACGAGAGTTCGGGCCCCTATTTCCGGCGCCCTGGCAGACTTGAGGCCTCATGGCCACCGACCGTCTCGCAGACCTGGAGCAGCGCACCCGCTACGAGCCGACCGAGGTCGAGGCGCGCGTGTTTGCGCGCTGGGAGGAGGCCGGGGTCTTCCACGCGGAGCCGGGCGGTGACGCGTCCGAGAACTACTCGATCGCGGTCCCTCCGCCCAATGTGACGGGCTCGCTCCACATGGGCCACGCGCTGAACGGCTCGATCCAGGACGTCTGCATCCGGCTCGCGCGCATGCGCGGCCGGCGCACGAAGTGGATCTACGGCACCGACCACGCCGGCATCGCCACCCAGCGGCAGGTCGAGCGCGCGCTCGAGCAGGAGGGCACGTCGCGCGAGGAGATCGGCCGCGAGGCCTTCGTCGAGCGCGTGTGGCAGTGGCGCGAGCAGTACGGCAACACGATCACGGGGCAGTTCAAGCGGCTGGGCGCGTCGCTCGACTACGAGGACGAGCGCTTCACGATGGACCCCGCCTACGTCAAGGCGGTCACGCGGGTGTTCGTGCACCTGTTCAAGAAGGGCCTGATCCACCGCGACAACTACATGGTCAACTGGGATCCCGGCCTGCGCACCGCGATCTCCGACCTCGAGGTCGAGCAGCGCAAGGTGGTCGACACGCTCTACCTGATCGACTACCCGCTCGAATCCGGCTCGGGATCGGTGACGCTCGCCACCGTGCGCCCCGAGACGATGCTCGCCGACACCGCGATCGCCGTGAACCCGCGCGACGAGCGCTATTCGCGCCTCGTCGGCGAGGCGGCGATCCTGCCGCTGGTCGGGCGCCGGCTCACGGTGATCGAGGACGATTACGTCGACCCCGAGTTCGGCACCGGCGCGCTCAAGATCACGCCCGGGCACGACCCGAACGACTTCGACATCGGCCGCGCGCACGGCCTCGAGGAGGTGACCGTGATCGGCGAGGACGGCCGCATCACGGACGCCGCCCCGGAGCGCTTCCGCGGCATGGAGGTGCTCGAGGCGCGCGAGGCGGTGGTGGCCGCGCTGCGCGAGGAGGGGCTCATCTCCGGCACGCAGCCGTGGGAGCACGAGGTGCCGCACTCGCACCGCTCGGGCCGGCGCGTCGAGCCGCTCATCTCGCTCCAGTGGTTCTGCGACATGGAACAGCTCGCGCGGCCGGCGATCGAGGCCGTCGAAGAAGGCCGGCTGCGCTTCCACCCGGAGCGGCCCTACACGCGCCAGTACCTCGACTGGCTCGAGAACATCCGCCCCTGGTGCGTCTCGCGCCAGCTCTGGTGGGGCCACCAGATCCCGGTCTGGTACCGCGGCGAGGAGACCTACGTGGGCGAGACCGCGCCAGAGGGCGACGGCTGGGAGCGCGACCCCGACGTGCTCGACACCTGGTTCTCATCCGGGCTGTGGCCGTTCGCGACGCTCGGCTGGCCGGACGAGACGCCCGAGCTCGCGGCCTTCTACCCGACCGACGTGCTCTCGACCGCGCGCGACATCCTCTATCTCTGGGTCGCCCGGATGGTGATGCTGGGCGTGGAGTTCACCGGCCGCCTGCCGTTCACCGACGTGCCGATCCACTCCGTCATCCAGGCGCCGGACGGGCGGCGGATGTCGAAGTCGCTCGGCACCGGCATCGACCCGCTCGGCCTGATCACCGGCGGCGAGCGGCCGCCCGTGTTCGAGGAGGGGGGCGACTTCCCGCCCTACGGCGCCGACGCGCTCCGCTTCGGCCTGCTCGCGATGTCCTCCTCCCAGGACGTGAAGTTCAACGAGGAGCGCGTCAAGCAGGGACGCGACCTCGCCAACAAGCTCTGGAACGCCACCCGGCTGATCCTGTTGCGGGTGGAGGACGTGGAGCCCGATCCGCGCGCCGCGGAGACGGTGGAGGACCGCTGGATCGTGTCGCGGCTGGAGCGGCTCACCGCGCGGGTGACGGAGCTGTTCGACGAGTACCGCTTCTCGCCCGCCGCGCTCGAGCTGTACGGCGCGTTCTGGTCCGAGCTCTGCGACTGGTACCTCGAGTTCGCCAAGCCGCGCCTGTACGACGAGGACGCCGACAAGCGCGCGGTCTCGGCGGTACTGCTGCACGCGCTCGAGCGCTCGCTCGAGCTGCTTCATCCGGTGATGCCGTTCGTGACCGAGGAGATCTGGTCGCACCTGCCGGGCGAGCGCGGCCTGCTCGCGGTGGCGAGCTGGCCGGAGGCGGACGAGTCGCTCGTGGACGAGGCCGCCGAGCAGCAGGTGGCGCGCGTGATCGCCGCGGTCACTGAGCTGCGGCGCTACCGCGACGAGGTGGGCGCGAAGCCGTCGGCGCCGGTGCGCGGCCGCCTGGTGGCGGACGGCTACGAGGAGATCGCCGGCCAGGTCGCCCGACTGGGCCGGTTCGAGCTCGTCGAGGACGGCGCCGGCGACGGGGAGGTGCTCGCCACGGTCCCGATCCCCGGCGGCGGCGTGCAGGTTCTGCCGTCGGAGGCGTTCGATCCGGGCGAGGCCGAGGCGCGCATCGCGGCCAAGCGCGAAGGGCTGCGCGCCGAGATCGAGCGAGCCGAGCGCAAGCTCGCCAACGAGCAGTTCGTGGCGAAGGCGCCGGCCGCGGTCGTGGAGGAGCAGCGCCGCAAGCTGGCCGAGTACCGCCAGGCGCTCGAGCGGCTCGGCGAGTGAGCGCGGCATGAACTCCCGCCAGGCAGAGGAGCGGCTGCTCTCGCTCGAGCTGTTCGGGATGCGGTTCGGCCTCGACCGCATGCACAAGCTGATGACCGTGCTCGGCCTGCCGCAACGGCGCTTCGCGTCCATCCACGTGGTCGGCACGAACGGCAAGTCGTCGACGGTGCGGTTCTGCGCCGCGATCCTGGAGCGCCACGGGCTGCGGACCGGCAGCTACACGTCGCCGCACCTGCGCTCGTTCAGGGAGCGGATCGAGGTGGGGGAGAGGCCGGTGTCGGAGAGCGACTTCGCCGCGGCGGTCGAGCGCGCCCTCCACGCCGCCGAGCTGGTCAACCGCACCGCCGACCCGGACGACCACGTGACGCAGTTCGAGGCCCTCACGGCCGCCGCCTACCACGAGCTCGCGCGCCGGAGGGTCGAGGTGGCGGTGATCGAGGCCGGTCTGGGCGGCCGCTTCGACGCCACGAACGTGATCCCGTCCAAGGTGCAGGCGATCACGACCGTCGGCCTCGAGCACACGCGCTGGCTCGGGCCGACGATCGCCGACATCGCCGAGGAGAAGCTGGCCGTGGTGCGCGACCACGGCACGCTCGTGGCGGGGGCGCTCGAGCCGGACGCGCGCGCCGTGGCCGACCGCGTGGTGCGCGAGCGCCACGCGAGGCTGGTGCTCGCGCCGCCGGAGCCGGACGTGGAGGTGCCGGTGCTCTGTGGCTACCAGCGCGGCAACTTCGCGCTCGCGGCCGCGGCGGCCGAGGCGTTCCTCGGCAGGCCGCTCGACCGCGCGGCCGTGGAGCGCGCCGCCGCCGAGACGCACGTGCCGGGCCGCCTCGAGGTGGTCGGCGAGCGCCCGCTGACCGTGTACGACGGCGCCCACAACCCCGCCGGGGCGGTCGCGCTGGCGCACGCCCTGCCGGAGGTGGTGGGCGAGCGTCGCCCGCTCGTGTGCGTGATCAGCGTGCTGGAGGACAAGGACGCCGCCGGGATGCTGCGCGCGCTCCTGCCGCGGTTCGACCGCATCGTCTTCACGCGCTGCTCGAACCCGCGCTCGCTCTCGCCGGCGACGCTCGCCACGCTCGCCGAGAAGCTGGCGGGACCGCCGGCGGAGACGGTGGCGGACCCGCGCGAGGCGCTGGGCCGCGCCGCCGAGCTGGCGGGACCGGCCGGAGCGGTGCTCGCGACGGGCTCGATCTACCTGATCGCGGACCTGGTGCGGGAGCGAAGGGACGCCAGGGCGTCGATGCTCTGAGCGGGACCACGCCGCCGATCCTGCGAGGATTGGGCGCCGATGGACGGCGGCGAGGGACCTCGATTCGGCGCGATGATCGGCCTGGTGGCGGTCGTCGTCGCGACCGTGATCCTGGTGTTCTTCGGCATCGGCTACGCCCTCGGCCGACTTTTTCTGTAATCCGCGCCCAGTACACTCACGCGACTTCCATGGCTGCCCTCGCCGTATTCGGCATCGAGAACGATGCGCTGAACCTCGCGGTCAACCTGCTCCTGCTGTTCCTGGTGGTGATCTGGTTGGCGCTCGTCTACTGGACCTTCGCCGACGCGCGCCGCCGGATCGGGGACCCCATGCTGGTCGGCTGCGCCACCGCCGCGTCGCTCTTCCCCTTCATCGGGACGATCGTGTACCTGATCGTGCGCCCGCCGGAGTACCTCGAGGACGTGCGCGAGCGGGAGCTCGAGATCGCCGCCGCCGAGGCGCGGCTGTCCAACCTCGAGCACCTCGCCTGCCCCTACTGCGGCTTCGACATCGAGAAGACCTTCCTGCGGTGCCCGAGCTGCCTGCGCCGCCTGAAGGAGCCGTGCACCGTCTGCGGCAAGCCGCTCGACCCGCGCTGGAAGATCTGCCCCTACTGCGAGGCCGAGGTGGGCCAGGCGCCGCCCGAGGCGCGGCGCGCCCGCCGGCGCACCGCCGCGGCGGCGGGTGCGAGGGCCGCGGCCGCCCCGGCGCGCCAGGCGCCGCGCGCGGCGCGACCGCCTGACGGCACAATCGAGCGGTCCGCCCGCGAGCGCCCGCCGTCCGCGGGTTAGCGCACAGCCGCCGGCTCGAGCCCGGCACTACGAAACGAGAGGAGACGCATGGACCGGACCCTGATCCTGGTGAAGCCGGACGCCTTCGAGCGCGGCCTGACCGGCGAGGTGCTCGCGCGCTTCGAGCGCAAGGGCCTGAGGATCGTCGCGATGAAGCACATGACCGTGGACCGCGACCTGGCGGAGCGCCACTACGCGGAGCACCGCGAGCGCCCGTTCTTCGGCGACCTGGTGGAGTTCATCACCGGCGGCCCGCTCGTCGCGCTCGTGCTCGAGGGCTTCGAGGCCGTCAAGGCCGCGCGGCAGGTGATCGGGGCGACCAACCCGCTCGAGGCGGCGCCCGGCTCGATCCGCGGCGACTTCGGCCTCGAGGTACAGACGAACCTCGTCCACGGCTCCGACTCGGCCGAGTCGGCAGAGCGGGAGACAGGGCTGTTCTTCCCGGACCTCTGATCCTCGCCTCCCGCTCGCCGCAGCGCCGGGCGATCCTGGAGCAGCTCGGCATCGAGTTCCGGGTCGAGGTGCCGGACGTGGAGGAGCTCGCGGCCGGCGAGCCGCGCGCGCTGGTGGTGGAGAACGCCCGCCGCAAGGCGAGCGCCGTCGCGGGCGAGCACGTCCTGGGCGTGGACACGGCCGTTGTGCTCGACGGCCGTGTGTTCGGCAAGCCGTCCGACTCGGGGGAGGCCGAGACCTTCCTGCGCCGCCTGTCCGGGCGCACGCACGAGGTGATGAGCGGCATCGTGGTCCGGAACGGGCTCGACGAGCGCAGCGACGTGGCCACGACGCGCGTGCGCTTCCGTCGCCTGGAGCAGCCGGACATCGACTGGTACCTCTCAACCGGCGAGTGGGAGGAGCGCGCCGGCGGCTACGCGATCCAGGGCAGGGGCGCCGCCCTGGTCGAGGAGATCGAGGGCGACTACTGGAACGTCGTCGGGCTGCCGGTGCCCGCGCTGCTGAGGCTGGCGCCGGACCTCATCCGCCCATAGCCCTGCAAAACGGGTCCGGCACCGGCGGATTCTCGGCTAGACTTCCCGCGCGGGTCGGCCCCCGCGTGGCGTCCCCACCGTCGTGTAAGCCGGCAGGCGGTACTGCCGCGCCGGCCCCTATCCTCACTCCCGAACCACCACGAAGATGGGCTTCTTCTCGTACCTCACCGGCATGGGCGGCCGCGATATGGCGGTCGACCTCGGCACCGCCAACACCCTCGTGTACGTGCGCGGCCGCGGCATCGTGCTCTCCGAGCCGTCGGTGGTCGCGATCGACTCGCGCACGAGCGAGGTCCACGCGGTCGGCATCGAGGCGAAGCGGATGCTCGGCCGCACGCCGGGGACGATCCAGGCGATCCGTCCGCTCAAGGACGGCGTGATCGCCGACTTCGACGTGACCGAGCAGATGCTCCGTCACTTCATCCAGAAGGTCCACCAGAACCGCTGGGCGCACCCGCGCGTGGTCGTGTGCGTGCCGTCCGGGGTGACCGGGGTCGAGAAGCGCGCCGTGGAGGAGGCGTGCCTCAGCGCCGGCGCGCGCCAGGCGTACCTGATCGAGGAGCCGATGGCGGCCGCGATCGGCGCCGGGCTGCCGGTCGGCGAGCCCACCGGCAACATGGTCGTGGACATCGGGGGCGGCACGAGCGAGGTGGCGGTGATCTCGCTCGGCGGAATCGTTGTGTCGCAGTCGATCAGGATCGGCGGCGACGAGCTCGACGAGGCGATCATCAACTACGTCAAGCGCGAGTACAAGCTGATGATCGGGCAGCAGACGGCGGAGGAGGTCAAGCTCGAGATCGGCTCGGCCTTCCCGCTCGAGGAGGAGGTCCAGGCGGAGATCCGCGGGCGCGACCTCGTCTCCGGCCTGCCCAAGACGATCGTCCTCACGAGCGAAGAGGTGCGCATGGCGCTCGAGGAGCCGCTGCAGGCGATCATCGACGCGGTCAAGGAGACGCTCGACCGCACGCCGCCTGAGCTCGCCTCGGACATCATGGACCGCGGGATCATGCTCGCGGGCGGCGGCGCGCTGCTGCAGGGGCTCGACGAGCGCCTGCGCGACGAGACGCAGATGCCGGCGCACCTGGCCGAGTCCCCGCTCACGTGCGTGGCGGTCGGCTCCGGCCGCAGCCTCGAGGAGTTCGAGGCCATCCACCGCAGCAACAAGAATTCCCGAAACAGCCGCCGCCGGTAGGACGGCGGCGCCGGGGGGTCCCGAGCCGTGTTCGACAAGAAGGTGGTCCGCAGAAGGCGGGCGGCGCTGGCCGTGTTCGTCGGCCTGTCCGTCGTGCTGCTGACCGCCTACTTCGGCGAGTCGGGCGGCGGCGCCCTCCACTCGGTCCAGCGCGGCACCCAGGAGGCGCTCGCCCCGGTCGAGACCGGCGCCAGCCGCGCGCTCAAGCCGGTCAAGGACTTCTTCGGCTGGGTCGGCGACTCGGTCGACGCCAAGAAGCAGAACAAGGAGCTGAAGGCCGACGTCGAGCGGCTGCGGTCCGAGCTCGCGAAGGCCCAGACCGCCCAGCGCGACGCGCGCGAGCTGCGCGGGCTCGTGGGCCTCCAGCGGACCGAGGGCTATCCGCGGGGCACGAAGCCCGTGACCGCGCGCATCATCGCCCGCTCACCGACGGTCTGGTACTCGAGCGTAAAGATCGACAAGGGCTCGGACGACGGCGTGAAGCTCGACCAGCCGGTCGTCGCCTCCGGCGGCCTTGCTGGGAAGATCACGAGCGTGTCGGGTGGGACCTCCGAGGTCACGCTGATCACCGACGGCTCGAGCTTCGTCGCCGCGCAGATCGTGCCGAAGGGCGCGCACGGCGTGATCGCGCCGTCGGTCGGCAACCCCAACGACCTGTTGCTCCAGAACATCGAGGACGGCCGCCGGGTCACCGCGCACACGACGGTCGTCACCTCCGGGTTCACCACGCCGAAGGTGCGCTCGCTGTTCCCGCGCGGCATCCCGATCGGCGAGGTGTCGAAGGTGGACCTCGACGAGGTGGCCACCTACCACCGCGTGCACGTGAAGCCGTTCGCCGACCTCCGTTCGATGGACTACGTGCAGGTGCTGACCGCGAGGGGCACCACCACGGTGGCCGAGGCGGGCGCGCCGTGATCCTGTCGGTCGGCGCCGTCGTACGCGTGGGCCTCCTGCTCTTCCTCGCGGTCGTGCTCCAGCTCTCCTCGCTCGCCCAGATCAGCATCCTCGGAGGCCACGCGGACCTGGTGCCGCTCGTGGTCGGCGCCGTCGCCTTCTACGGCGGCAGCGTGGCGGGCAGCGCCACCGGCTTCGCCGCCGGCGTGCTGCTCGATCTCGCGGTCGGCTCCACGCTGGGCGCGTCGTCGCTCGTGCTGACCGCGGTCGGCTACGCGGTCGGCCGCTTCCGCGAGGTGCGCGACCCGAGCCACGGCCTGCTCCCGATCCCGGTCGGCGCGGCGGCCACGGCCGGATGGGTGACCGCGTTCGCGGCGGTGTCGTTCATGCTCGACGTCGGCGCGAACGTCAGCCCGCTCGTGTTCCGCGACATGCTCGTCACGATCCTCCTGAACACGCTGCTGGCGCTGCCGATCTTCACGGGGTGCCGCTGGATCCTGCGGCCGTGCCTGGTCGTCGACCCGGTCGAGGTTCGCCGCCGCCGGCGCCCGCCGCGCGAGAGCGGCCCGATCGGGCTGCGGGGCCTCGAGGTCTGAGCGGCTGATGTACCTCGACAACGAGAGGCGCCCCACGCTCACGCCGCAGCTGGCGATGCGCGTGGCGATCCTCGGCGGCATCGCGCTGCTCGCGTTCGCGATCATCTTCTTCCGCCTCTGGTTCCTCCAGGTGCTGTCGGGGGACAAGTACCTGGCAGAGGCGAACGACAACCGCGTCCGCGAGATCAAGGTGCAGGCGCCGCGCGGCGAGATCGTGGACCGCAACGGGCGCGTGCTGGTACGCAACCGCTCGGCCTACGCGGTCAAGATCACGCCGGACGGGCTGCCAGAGGGCGAGCGCCGCAGGATGCGCCTCTACCGGCGCCTCGGCAGGCTGCTCGATCTGAAGCCGCGGCGGGTCCGCAGACAGGTGGAGAAGCAGCTCAAGGCGCTGCCGTTCGCGACCGCGACCGTGAAACAGGACGTGTCCGACCCGGTCGTCTGGTACCTGCTCGAGCACCGCGACCAGTTCCCCGGCGTGACGGCCGAGCAGGTGTTCCTGCGCGAGTACCCACACCACCAGATCGGCGCGCACCTGTTCGGCACCGTGGGCGAGGTGACCGCGGAGCAGATCCACGACCCGCGCTACCGCGGCGTGGAGGGCGGCGACCGCATCGGCCAGACCGGCGTGGAGGCGGAGTACGACCGCTTCCTGCGCGGGCGCAACGGCGCCAGCCGCGTGCAGGTGGACGCGCTCGGCCACCTCAGTCGCCGGCTGAAGGTGAGACAGCCCGAGCAGGGCCGCCAGCTGCGGCTGTCGGTGGACCTGAAGGTGCAGGAGGCGGGCCAGGCGGCGCTAGCGGGCGGCACTGGACGCGGCGCGTTCGCGGTCATGGACGTGAACAGCGGCGAGGTGCTCGCGCTCGGCTCGCAGCCGTCGTTCGACCCGAACATCTTCGCCAAGTCGATCAAGCAGTCGGACTACAAGCGCCTGCTCGACCCCGAGAACGGCGCGCCGCTCTCGAACCGGGCGATCCAGGGTGGCTACCCCACCGGCTCGACGTTCAAGCTGATCACGGCCACCGCCGCGCTCGAGGGCGGCCTGATCACGCCCGACACCGTGCTGTTCGACGGCGGCTCGCTCAAGGTCGGCGGCGTGGAGTTCAAGAACGCCGGCGGGGCGGCCCACGGCAGCCTCGCGCTGCGCCAGGCACTGACCGTCTCGAGCGACGTCTTCTTCTACCAGCTCGGACAGATGGCCTACAACAGCGGCAAGGGCAACGTCCTCCAGCTGTGGGCGCGCCGGCTCGGCATCGGCCGCAACACGGGGATCGACCTGCCGGCCGAGCTGCCGGGGCTGCTGCCCACTGCGCGCTGGCGCAACCGGCTCTACAAGAGGGGCCTGACCGACCGGCAGTGGTCGGTCGGCGACAACATCAACCTGTCGGTCGGCCAGGGCGACCTGAAGGCCGACCCGCTGCAGATGGCCGTGGCCTACGCCACGATCGCGAACGGCGGCAGGGTGCTGAAGCCGCGCCTCGGGATGCGGATCGAGGACTCGTCCGGGCGGCCGCTCCAGCAGCTCCAGGCGCCGGTGGCGCGCAAGCTCGACATCAACCCCGAGTACCGCCAGGCGATCCTGGACGGCCTGCGCGGCGCGGCCAGCCTGCCCGGAGGTACCTCGACGCCGGTGTTCGCGGGCTTCCCGATCCCGGTCGCCGGCAAGACCGGCACGGCCGAGAAGGGGCCCGGCCGCGCCGACCAGTCGTGGTACATCGCGCTCGCGCCGTGGCCCGACTTCAAGTACGTGGTGGCGGTG
>DASXAA010000203.1:0-4281 GCA_036407035.1 Thermoleophilaceae bacterium
CGCCGAGGAGGTCGTGGAGGTGCCGCGCACCGACTGGCTGCTCCAGCCGATCCTGGCCGTGATCCCGCTGCAGCTGCTCGCGTACTACATCGCGCGGGCGCGCGGGCTGAACGTGGACCAGCCGCGCAATCTCGCGAAGACCGTGACGGTCGAGTAGCTTCCGGCGCCGGATGACCGGCGTCGGGCTCGACCTGCTCGAGATCGAGCGCCTCGAGCGCGCGCTCGAGCGGCGGCCGCGCCTGGCCGAGCGGCTGTTCACCGACGACGAGCGCGCCTACGCCGCCGCGCGGGCGCGGCCGGGGCGCCACCTGGCCGCGCGGTTCTGCGCGAAGGAGGCCGTGGCCAAGGCGCTCGGGCTGCGCGCGTGGAGCTTCCAGGACGTGGAGGTGGTGGCGACAGAGGGCGCCCCGGAGGTCCGCCTCAAGGGCGCCGCCGCCGCCCGCGCGACGGAACTGGGGGTGGCCGCCTACGTGTCGCTCACGCACACGGAATCGATGGCGGGCGCGGTCGCGACGCTCCGATGAGCGACTGGCTCGACCCCCTATTCGAGGCCGCGGAGATGCGCGCGGTCGACGCCTGGGCGATCGACGAGCAGGGCGTGCCGTCGCTCGACCTGATGGAGCGCGCCGGCGTCGGCCTGGCGCGGGTCACGGCCGCGGCGGCGCGCCCCGGGCCGGTGCGCGTGCTCGTCGGCAAGGGCAACAACGGCGGCGACGGCCTGGTGGTGGCCCGCCTGCTGCGCGAGGAGGGCCGCGAGGTGGACGTGCTGACGATCGCGCCGCCCGAGGAGCTGCGCGGCGACGCGCGCGCCAACCTCGAACGCCTCCCCGGCGCCGCGCCGGAGCCGTTCGCGCCGGAGCGCCTCGACGGCTCGGGCGCGATCGTCGACGCCCTGCTCGGCACCGGCTTCGAGGGCACCCCGCGCGAGCCGGTGGCCTCCGCGATCGCGGCGATGAACGAGTGCGATGCGCCGGTGGTCGCCTGCGACATGCCGTCGGGGGTGAACGCCTCGACCGGCGAGGTGGAGGGCGAGGCGGTCCGCGCGGTCGCGACGGCGACGCTCCACGGCAGCAAGGTCGGCCTGCACGTGGAGCCCGGCAAGAGCCACGCCGGGGAGGTCGAGGTGGTGGAGATCGGGATACCGCGGGGCGCTCCGGGCGCCGCGAAGGCCGGGTTGATCTCCGAGCGCGTGCTCGGCCTCTACCCGCACCGCGAGCGGACCGGATCCAAGTTCACCTCCGGCGTGGTCGTGATCGCCGGCGGCTCGGCCGGCCTGACCGGCGCGCCGACGATGGCCGCGCGAGCCGCCCAGCGGGCCGGCGCCGGATACGTGCAGGTGGCCGTGCCGGCCCCGGCCCAGCAGGCGATCGACATGCGCTTGCTCGAGCAGATGAGCCGCGGCCTGCCGGACGAGGACGGCTCGCACACGGCCGCCGGCGCCGAGGTGGTCGAGGAGATGGCCGAGCGCGCCGGGGCGGTGGTGCTCGGCCCGGGACTCGGCCGGTCGGACGGCGCGGCGGCGTTCGCCCGCGCGGTCGCGCGCGCCGTCCGGGCGCCGCTCCTGATCGACGCCGACGGCCTGAACGCCCACGCCGGCAGGCTCGAGGACCTGCGAGAGCGTGAGGCGCCGACCGTGCTCACGCCCCACGAGGGCGAGCTCGGCAGACTGCTCGAGGTCGACTCGGCGGAGGTGGCGAGGCGGCGGCTCGCCTGCGCGCGGGAGGCGGCCGAGCGCAGCGGGGCGGCCGTGCTGCTGAAGGGCGACGACACGATCGTCGCGCTGCCGGAGGGCGAGGTGGCCGTCAGCCCCGGCGCCACGCCGGCGCTCGCCACCGCAGGCAGCGGCGACGTGCTCTCCGGTCTGATCGGCGCGCTGCTCGCCAAGGGCCTCGGCCCCTTCGAGGCGGCCGCGCTCGGCGCGCTCGCCCACGCTAGGGCCGGGCGGGCGGCTGCCGAAGCGCACGGCACGGACCACGTGATGGCGGGCGACGTGATCGAGTCGCTGCCCGCCGGTATAAGGTCCGCGCCGTGGCCGAACTCGTGAGGGACATCATGGACGCGGATCCGGCGACCGTTGCGCCGAACACCCGCGTGGAGGACGTGGTCGCGACGCTGCGCGACAACGAGCTGCCCGGCGTGCCGGTCGTGGACGACGACGGGCGCGTGGTCGGGATCGTCACGGAGGCCGACCTCGTGCTGCCCGACGACCAGGGCGACCTGCACATCCCCCACTACATCAACCTGTTCGGAGGCACGGTGTTCCTCGAGCCGCTCGGCAGGTTCGAGCACAAGCTGCGCAAGGCCTTCGCCTCCAAGGCGTCCGACATGATGACCGCCGATCCCGACACGGTCGCGCCGGACACCACCGTCAAGGACGCGGCGCAGCTCATCCACCGGTCCGGGCACAACCGCCTGCCGGTGGTCGAGGACGGGAAGCTCGTGGGCGTGGTCACGCGGGTGGACGTGCTCGGCGCCCTCGCCCGGTGACGGGGCCGGAGCGCGCCGCCCTCCGCATCGACCTCGGCGCCATCGAGCGCAACTGCGCCCATCTGCGCTCGCTCCTGACGGGCGGCGCCGAGCTGTGCGCGGTCGTCAAGGCCGACGGCTACGGCCACGGCGCCGTGGAGGCGGCGCGCTCCGCCGTCGACGGCGGCGCCGGCTGGCTCGCGGTCGCCACCGCTCCCGAGGCGAAGGAGCTGCGCGGCGCGGGGATCGCCGCGCCGATCCTCGTGATGGGCGCGCTCACGAGGGAGGAGCTGAGGGCGGCGGTCGCCGCGGGCGCGGACGTGGTCGCCTGGACGGAGGACTTCCTCGCCGCGGCGGCCGCCCTCGGCGGCGCCCGCGTGCACGTGAAGCTCGACACCGGGATGGGCCGGCTCGGGACGAGAGACGTGGACGTGGCCCGCTCGCTGCTGACGCGCGGCGGCGTGGAGATCGCCGGCGTGATGACCCATTTCGCCACCGCCGACGAGCCCGGCGACGACTACTTCGGCGAGCAGCTCGAGGCGTTCGCCGCCCTCGTCGCGGAGGCGCCCGGCGTCCTGGCGCACGCCGCCAACAGCGCCGCCACCTACCGCGACCCGGCTGCGCACTTCGACATGGTTCGCTGTGGCATCGCGGTGTACGGCATGGACCCGCTGCAGGAAGACCCCGCGGCCCGCGGGCTCGAGCCGGCGCTCGCGCTCGAGAGCTGGGTCGCCGCCGTCAGGCGCTTCGAGGCCGGCGAGAGCGCCGGCTACGGCCGCCGCTGGCGCGCGCCGCAGGCGACGTGGGTGGCCACGATCCCGATCGGCTACGGCGACGGCTGGCGGCGCGCGCTGTCGAACGCCTGCGACGTGCTGGTCGGAGGAAGGCGACGCCCGCTCGTCGGCACCATCAGCATGGACAACGTGACCGTGGACCTCGGGCCGGAGCCCGACGTGGAACCGGGCGCCCCGGCGGTGCTGATCGGCGCACAGGGCGGCGAGCGCATCCTGGCCGAGGAGGTGGCTCGGCGGCTCGGCACGATCAACTACGAGGTGACCACCGGCCTGTCCGCGCGGGTGTCGCGGCAGTACGTGCGATGACGCTGGCCGAGGTGCTGGAGGGCCGGCGCGCCTGGGTGGTGGGCGGGACGATCCGCGACGAGCTGCTCGGCCGCCCCACGCGCGACGTGGACGTTGCCCTCTCCGGCGACCCGAAGCGCGCGGCCCGCGCCTTCTCGAAGGCGGTCGGCGGGCCGGTGTTCCCGCTCTCCGAGGGCTTTGGCGCCTGGCGCGTGATCGACCGCCGCGACGGCTGCGTGTACGACTTCGCGCCGCTCCAGGGCCGGACGATCGAGCGGGACCTGTCGCACCGCGACTTCACGGTGAACGCGATGGCGCGGCCGGTCGGCGGCGGCGAGCTGATCGACCCGCACGGCGGCCGCGCGGACCTCGAGGCACGGGTGCTGAGGGTGCTCGGCGCCAGCGCGTACACGGAGGACCCGCTGCGGCCGCTGCGGCTGGCGCGGTTCGCCGCCGAGCTCGGCTTCGCGCCCGACGCGGAGACCGAGCGGCTGACCGAGCGTGCCGCGCCGCGCGTGTCCGAGGCGGCGCCGGAGCGCGTGTTCGCGGAGCTGCGCCGGCTCGTGATCGCCGACGGCGCGCTCGCCGGCCTCGAGCTGGCGGACCGCCTGGGGCTGATGCGCGCGGTGCTGCCGGAGCTCGCGTCGCTGCACGGCGTCGAGCAGAGCAAGTACCACCACCTCGACGTGTACGGCCACACGGTCGAGGTGCTGGCGCGCCAGATCGAGCTGGAGGG
>DASXAA010000204.1:0-5478 GCA_036407035.1 Thermoleophilaceae bacterium
CTAGAGGACGGGCCGCAGCCGCTCGAGCAGCGACTGCACGATCCGCGCGGTCGCGCCCCAGACGAAGTGCCCGTTGACCGTGTAGGTCGGCGTCCTGACCGGCACGCCACGACGGATCAGGCGCTTCATCTCGTGCCCGCGTACGAGGTCACGGAGCGAGAGCTCGAGCACCTGCTCGACCTCGGTCTCCTGCGGGACCCAGGCGTGGCCCGGCTGTATGACGCCCACGAACGGGTGGATCCTGTAGCTCGTCACGAACGTGCCGACCGGCGGCAGCGCCCCGACCAGCTCGACGGCGTCCGCGGGCAGGCCGATCTCCTCGTCGGCCTCCCGCAGCGCCGTCAGGCGCAGGTCCTCGTCGGGATGGTCCTGGCGGCCGCCCGGGAACGAGATCTCGCCGGCGTGACGGCGCAGGTCGGCGCGGCGCTCGGTCAGCACCGCGACGAGCTCGCCGTCCTCCAGGTAGAGCGGCACCAGCACAGCGGCGTCCTTGGTGCCGGGCGCGTCGAGCGCGGCCGCCTCCTCGGGCGTCATCAACAGCTCGCGCAACGTCGCCGGATCGGTCACCGACCCTATTATCGAAGCGGTGACAGAGCGCTTGGACGACGGTCGGCTGTTCGAGCGCCTGCTGGACTCGATGCGCCACTTCTACGGCGTGCTCGCGGGCGCCGCGGAGGGCTCGCACGCCGTGGGGGCGGAGGGCGTGCACGCGTGTGTCGTTCCCGCGGCGCCGCAGCGCTCGTACCCGAACGCGGTCATGTACGAGGACGCGAGCGCGCTGGTGGCGGCCTACGAGCGGATCAGGGCCGCGTACGCGCGCGCGGGCGTGGCGGCCTGGACGGTGTGGGTGCCCGAGGACGACTCCGAGGCGGCCGCGTTCCTCGAGGGCCGGGGCCACCGGCTGGACGCGACCCCCGCGGCGATGGCCCGCGAGCTGCCGGGCGTCGAGCGGCCGGCGCCGGGGACGCTCGACGAGTGGACGCGCCAGGGCGACACGACCGTCGTCGGCGACCTGAACAACCGCGCCTACGGCTTCGACGACGTCTCGCTCGCCCGCGTCTTCAGCCGCTTCGGCGGCCCCGGCGTGAACGTGTACGTGGGCCGCGCGGGCGGCGAGCCGGTCACGTGCCTGGTGACCACCGACAAGGACGGCAACTGCGAGATCGACGCCGTGGCAACGCCACCGGAAGCGCGCGGCCGCGGCCTGTCGGGCCAACTGCTGGCCCACGCGCTGGCGGACGCCGGCGAGCGAGGCTGCGAGACGACGACGCTGGTGGCGACGGCGCTGGGACGACCCGTGTACGACCGCCTCGGCTACCGGGTGCTGGGGGCGCTGCAGATGTGGGAGCTGCGCCGGTAGGGGCCCGCGCGGTTGCGCCCGCGCCGGCGCCGGGGGGCACTCAAGGATCGGCGAACGGCGGGCAACCAGGGGGTGGCCCGCGGCTGGGCGGTGTGGTTCGGGAGTGGCGGAGCGGTGAACGGGGCGGCCCTGGGATGGGGTGGGCTGGATTGCGACGAAATGGCGGACGGAAACCGGCCCACCCCCTCGGATTCCTCCCGGCACACCGTCCACTGTCGAGTTTGTCGGCCTCAGCCCGACTAACTCGACACTCGACGATGAGGAGGACCGCGGGCCCGCCGGGCTGCCCCGACCAACCCTGGTTGCCGCAGTTAGCGGCGCCCAGGGAAACCGCGGCGACGGCGCCCACCGGCGCCCCGAAGCCAATGCCTCATCGCGCCGCCGCCCGCTCCTCCACCAGCCTCAGCCGCTCCGCCGCCGCTGCCTTCGCGCCCATGTACGGCAGCAGCGCCGAGTAGGTCAGGTCGGGCAGCAGGCTGGGCGCCTCGCGGATCTCGCCCCGCAGCACGCGCGTGTACAGCACCTCGTAGATCCCGCCCACGATCGTCTCGGCCGTCAGCGCCGGCACGTCCTCCCGGCCCAGAAGCGTGCGCGCGTTCTCGTCGATCAGCTGCGAGAACGCCGTCATCGCCGTGTTGCGGCGGCTGATCGCCTCCGAGCCCGCTGTCAGCACCTCGACGATGCACATGCGGGCGAACGCGGGCTCGGCCGCCACGAAGTCCAGGAACGCGCCGAGGCCCGCCGCGACGCGCGACGGGAAGTCGCTCTCCGCCTCCACGGCCGTGGAGACGCCGGTGAGGAGCTGCTTCACGACCGCCTCGTAGGCGGCCAGGAACGCGTCCTCCTTGTTCTTGAAGTGCTCGTAGAACGTGCGCCTCGAGACGCCGGCGGTCACGATGATGTCCTCGACCGTCATCTCGGCGTAGCTGGCCGCGCTCGTCACGTCCGCGACCGCGGCGAGGATGCGACCGCGCTGGTTCTCGATCACGAAGCTGCGGGGGAGACCGTGTCGCCCCGGTGGCAGGCGCTGCCGCCCGCGCTCGTCCGTGCGATCGTCGCTGGACACGTCCGGTGCAAACGTACCTTCTTGACCGGTCGGCGCAAGTGTCAGGACTTCTTTGGGGACTCCTTGTTTCTGGAAGAGGTATGGAATAGCATCGGCCAATGGCTCTGCTTCCCCCGGCGGGCCTGGGAGGCCCGACGGGTACTGAGCGCTGCTCACCCGACTGCCAGACGTGCCGGCACCTGCGTGCGGCCCTCCTCGGCTCCCTCGACCACCACGCCCTCTCGGACCTCACCGAGGCCGCCGTGGCCGAGCGCGCAGGCGTGAGCGAGGGCGCTTTCCGGGACCACTTCGGCAGCGTGGCCGACTGCTTCCTCGCCGCCTACGAGAAGATCAGCGACGAGGTGCTCGTCCGGTTCGCGCTCGCCCTCGAGTGGCCCGACCACTGGCATGATCGGATGGAGGCCGCCTTCGTGTCGATCGTCGACACGTACGCGTCGGTGACGGGCGGCCGGTCGGTCTACATCGAGGCCTGCATGAGCGGGGACCACCGCGTCCGCCGCCACCGCGCGTCGGTTCGCGCCTGGCTGGCCGGGAGGCTGCACGAGAGCCACGACAGCGACGCGCTGATCGAGAAGCCGGACGGCTACTTCGAGGTGCTCTGCGGCGCCGTCTCGCTGACGATCCAGGAGGAGTTCATCGCGGGCGCGGCGGTGCACCACGTGCGCGACCGAGTCCGCGAGGCGGCCTCGGTGTTCGAGCCGGCGCCGGCCTGACGGCGCGCCCCGGCCCGGACCGCCCGCCTTCAGGTCGCCGCGGGGCCGGCCTGCTCGAGCGCCCGGCGCTCCTCGGCCGCCGCCTCCACGCCGATGTACGGCAGCAGCGCGGAGTAGGCGAGGTCGGGCAACAGGTCGGGGAGCTGCCGTATCTCGCCGCGCAGCACTCGCGTGTAGAGCACCTCGTAGATCCCGCCGACGATCGTCTCGGAGGTGAGGGGGGTGGTGGTCGTGTCGTCGAGGAGGCTGGTGGCGTTCTCCTGGAGCAGCTGCGCGAACGCCGACATCGCCGCCCCCCGGCGCAGCACGGCCTCGGGGCCGGCGCTCAGCACCTCGACGATGCACATCCGCGCGAACGCGGGCTCGTCGGCCACGAACTCGAGAAAGGCCCCCAGCCCGGCGCGCACGCGGGCGGGGAACCCCGTCTCGGCGTCGATCGCGGCCAGCACGTCGGCGAACAGCTGGGCGACGATCGCGTCGTAGGCTGCGAGGAAGGCGGCCTCCTTGTTCTTGAAGTGCTCGTAGAACGTGCGCCTCGAGATCCCCGCGCAGACGATGATGTCCTCCACGGTCATCTCGACGTAGCTGGCCGCGCTCGTCACGTCGGCGACGGCGGCCAGGATCCGCTCGCGCTGGTTCTCGACGACGAACTTGCGCGACAGACCGTGCCGTCCCGGCGGCAGTTGCTGGACATCTCGCGGATCGCTGCTACGGGGCACGTTGATGTTAACCATACCCAGGCGGGGGACACGCGTGTCTCAGTTCCCAGAGACTTCCTTGTTTCTCAAGCGGTGTTTCTGTAGGCTCGCCGCATGGCCGCAGGTCAGCTGGCGTTTCGGCCGTCTCGGCGGAACGGAGCGCGGGAGGAGGGGGAGTGCGAGATGTGCGCCCGGTTCCGGGACCGCCTTCTCTGGGGCCCCGGCGCGGCCCGCGATGACGGCCTGCTGGACCGCAGCTTCGTGGAGCACTCGCGCGGGTCGGCGGACTGCCTGGCGTCGATGTTCGGCCACCTCTGCGACGACATCTACCGGCGCTGGGCCGGCGGCCTTGGCGCGGCCGGCGCCTGGGAGGCCCGGCTCGACGCCGCGGCGGAGGCCGGCCTCGACTGCCTCGAGTTCGTGCCGGGCGCGACCGGCGTCGCCAATGCCGCGGCCCTCAGCGTCGACGCGCGAATCGCGGGGCAGCGCACCCGGTTGCGCGAGCGGCTCTCGGAGCTGATCGCGCACGAGTACGACGGCCCCGCCGGCGACCCGCCGGAGCTTCACTTCGAGTTCGTGCTGGGAGCGATCGCGCGCGCGATCGGCGACGGGCTCTCGGCGGGCGAGCCGCCGGTCCTGGTGCGCAAGCGCGTCAGGACTGCGATTGCCCTGCTGGAGCCGGCCGCTGCGTAGCGAACTTCCATAGGTCCGGCGTCAGCGCCGCGACCAGCGAGTTCCCCTCCATCATCGACTCCCGCACGGCCTCGGCCTCCTTGGCGCCCGCGTAGGGCAGCAGCGCCGCGTACACGAGGTCCGGGGCCAGGGTCGGCAGCACACGCACGTCGCCGCCGAGGATGCGTGTGTAGACGACGTCGTGGAGCCCGCCGACCACGGTCTCGGCCGTGAGCGGCGAGGTCGGCTGGGTCTCGAGCATCGCCGCGGCGTTGTCCTCGAGCATCCGGGCAAACGCTGCCAGCGTGTCGGCCCGGCGGCGAGCCGCCTCGGGACCCGCGGCCAGCACCTCGACTATGCACATGCGCGCGAACGCCGGGTCGGCCGCGAGGACGCAGACGAAGAGCTCGATCGACACGCGCACGCGGTCGGTGAAAGTGTCATGCGTCTCATAGGCCCAACGGAGCGTCGCGAGCAGCCGCTCGGTCGCCTCCTCGTAGGCGGCGAGGAACGCGTCCTCCTTGTTCTTGAAGTGCTCGTAGAACGTGCGCCGCGAGACGCCGGCGGTGACGATGATGTCCTCCACCGTCATCTCCGCGTAACTGGCGGCGCTCGTCACGTCGGCGACGGCGGCCAGGAGCCTTTCACGCTGGTTCTGGATCACGAAGCTGCGGGGCAGCCCGTGACGCCCCGTCGGCAGCGGGGCGGAGTTGCGCGAATCGGGTGGGTTCATCTCGCGGTCCCGGCGAAAAGTAACCGGTTCGCAGTGAAAACGCGAGCGGACACATACGACGCTCAGCGCGCTGCAGTTTTGGTACGCCGGTGTTTCCGCCGGACCCTGTTGGCTTCTTCGGCTGCTGTTTGGGCGCCGAGGAAGGGGAGGAGGGTGATTTGGAGTAGGTCGGGGAGGAGGTTTGGGAGGTGTTGGGTTTGGTGGTTTAGGACCTGGGTGTAGATGACTTCGTAGAT
>DASXAA010000205.1:0-15748 GCA_036407035.1 Thermoleophilaceae bacterium
CGCTCGCGGAGCTTCCGCAGCATTGTGTCTCCTCCTTGAAGGTGACGTTGGGTGGGTCTTGCCGCTGGGACCCACGTCTCATGCCGCGGTCTCCCAGACTGTGCCCAGGTCATCGGCCCCGCCGGTACGCATCTGTAGGACAGCAGGCTCACGCTGGACGTTCGGCCACCGGAACGAGAAAAGGGCGGGCCCAATGCCCGCACTCTTGGCACTGCGACCTGGCTAGTCGACTACCACTCGCCGTTGTTGCAGCCGCCCTCGTGGCCGTTTGTGTCCCCTCTCTGGGGGCTTCTTGGTGTAGCTATGGAGGCCACACTTGGTGTACCCGTCGCCGGGCGGCCCGGCCGCCACCTAGCATCCGGACCAGTGCACTTCCGCCGCGCCCTCCTGCTGTTCGCGATCGTCCTCGGCCTCGCCGCCCTGGCCGCCTCGATCTCGCGGTCGCCCTCGAGCAACGACCGGCCGACCACGGCCCCCACCCGGTTTCCGCCTCCGGCCGAGGACACGACGTCCACGCCGACGCTCGAGGCCGGGCCGCCGCTGCGGGCGGCGCGCACGATCCGCTTCGACAGCACGCACCCGCGCACGCGGCGCGTGCGCGCCGGCACGGCGTTGACGGTCGTCGTGGACGTGGACCAGCCGGGCCAGGTTGACATCCCGGCCCTCGGGGTGAGCGATGCCGCCGAGCCGCTCACGCCGGCAACGTTCGACGTGCTGCCCACGGATGCCGGCCCGGCCGCCGTGCTCTTCACCCCGGCCGGGTCGAGCGAGGCCCGGTCCGCCGGGACGCTGCTGGTGCGGGCCGGCTCGTGAGGCGCGCGGCGGTCATCGTCGCGCTGGCGGCGTGCGCGCTCGCGACGGGGTGCTCGGGCGACGACGACGACGAGCCGGCGGCCGACCAGGCCTCTACGCCGCCGGCCACGGAGGCCGCGAAGCCGCCGGCCAACGAGAGCCCGGCTCCGCTCGCGCCCGCCCGCTGTCCGGCCTCGATCGCGAACTGCCGCACCGCGAGCGGGCGCATCGTGTACGTCGAGCGGGTCGACCCGGACGGCGACGGCGACGCCCACTTCGTGCTCATCTCGCGCGAGGGCATCACGGGCCCGGGCCTCAGCGTGATCGACGTGGCGCGCTCGCTGCGCCCGCACCCGCTCCCGGGCCCCGGCGACCGCGTCAGCGCGGCCGGGCCCGTGTACAAGGGCTCGTACGGTCAGCGGCAGATCGAGGCCGTCGAGCTGCACGTGGCCCGTTAGCGGACGATCCGCGGTTGCGCGCTGCGCTCGGCGCCGCGGCGGGCTCGGGTGTTTACGACTCCAATAAAGGGAGCCCGGACGCCGGAATCCGGGAAGCATCCTAATTAGGTGCCCCAGGAGGGCACCTGGATCGGATACTTGGCGCAAACCGGCCCGGCCCGGCCCCTCTCACGCCGCGGTCTCCATCGGGCGGGCGGCCAGCCGGGTGCCGAGCGCCCACAGCGACACGAGCGCCCACGACGCCTCGAGCAGCAGGAAGCCCCACTGTTCGTCGAGCAGCGCTAGCGCCGCCAGCAGGGCCGAGCCGCCGATGTTGAGCGCGAGCGAGGGGTACGAGCTGGGCCGCATCACGCCGAGCTGCACGGATGCGAACGCGGCGAGCACCGCGAGCGCGCCGAGGATCTGAAGTAGTCCGGACATCCGAGGTCTCCTTCGAGCGCCGTCGTCATGCCGGGTACGGCGCACCCTCTCGTCCGGGGACGGTCCACCGTGGACCGCCGCGGCCCAGGTTAGTCGTTTGTCCCCGGCTCGCCGGCCCGTCTACGATCCGGCGGTGACTCGCGAGCGCTGGATGGCGCTCTTGTTCGCGGTGGGGTCGACGTGCTTCCTGGTCGGCCCGTTCCCCGGCTACGCCGACCTGGTCGGACCGAAGGCCGACGCCGTCACGTTCTTCGCCGGCTCGATCCTCTTCACGCTCGGCGGCGCGATCCAGACCTGGCTCGCCCTGCCCGGCCGCAAGGCGTCCAGGGAGGGCCGGGCCGACTGGTGGACGGCGACGACCCAGTCGGCGGGCACGCTCTTCTTCAACGTCACCACCTACCAGGCTCTCCACACGACGTTCTCGAACCCCGAGTACGACAAGCTCGTCTGGCGCCCCGACGCCTTCGGGTCGGTCTGCTTCCTCGTCTCGGGGACGATCGCCTACGCGGCCTCGTCGCGGCACGGCCTCCTCCCGAGACGCAACGGTCCCGGCTGGTGGGAGCCGGCGGTGAACCTGGTGGGCTGCATCTTCTTCGGGATCTCCGCGGTCGCCGGGTACCTCGTCCCGTCCACGGGCTCGATCCTCGACCTGGCGGCGGCGAACTGGAACACCGCGGCCGGGGCGGCGTGCTTCCTCGCCTGCGCGCTGGCGGGCCTCCTACGGCGCGTCCCGCAGGGCCCGGATGCCGCCGACCGTGCCGAGATAGGCGGCGCCGTGCGGGCCTAGCGCCAGCCCGGCGTAGTTGTTGTTAGCGAGCAGATCGGCCCCGGCCGGCTCCCGGAACACCTCGCGCCCCGATCGCGCGCTCATGCCGACCCACGACCACATCCGGGTGCCGAGCGGGGTCGGGTCCTGCGCGTAGGCGTAGACGATCTGGGTGGCGGTCGAGAGCTTCGGCACGACGGACGCCCCGCGCACCGTGTCGTTCGTCCACACCCTCCTGCATGACCGTCCGTCGCGCGCGACGTCCACGCGCGCGAAGCCGGGCTCCGTGATCGCGCCGGCCATGGGGCCGAACGGGTCCTGGTAGCCGTAGTTGTTCTCGGCGATCAGGGAGCGCCCGGAGCCGATCAGCGAGTTCTCGGTGGCGCTCGCGCCGCGCCGGAACACGGGCACCTCGCAGACGGTCCGCCGCTTGCCGCGCCGCAGGCGCTTGCCGGTCCGGTACACGACCACGTTCATCGGGTCCGCGTTGTCCGTGATCGCGACGTAGCCGCCGGGCAGGATCGTCGGCGTGGTCCCGGATCCGGCGTCCACCTGGCCCGGTTTCCTCACGCCCGAGTTGCGGTAGCGCGCCTTCCACTCGACCCGCGGCCGGCCGCCGCGGCCGACGCCGAACCGGTACATGTGGCGGTCGGACACGATGTAGACCCCGTCGCGGCCGACCGTGAACGAGTTCTCGATCTCCTCCCCCGTCCGCAGCACGCGGATGCGGCGCGTGCGCGGGTCGAGCACGCCGACCTTGCCGTGCGCCTTCGTGACGAACCAGATCCGCCCGCGGAAGTCGGGCAGCGCCGAGGTCACGCGCTCGTCGCCGGTCACGACCCGCGTGAGGTCGTAGTCGCGCACCTTCCGGAAGCTGCGCCCGTCCCGCGCGAGCGCCATCACGAACAGGTGGCTGGTCTTGGTCGCGCTCCAGACCCGGTCGCGGTGGTCGAGGAAGAAGTAGCCGCCGCCGGTGAAGTTCTGGAACCCGGGGGTGCCGGGCGGCGGCGGCGCGTCGGGAAGCGTGTACTCGGCGAGCACCGCCAGCGTGCGCGGGTCGATCAGCCGCAGCGCCGGCGGCGCCACGAGCGACGGGCAGACGGTGACGATGCGCCCGCGGGAGTCGAATGTGATCGAGCCGCACACGGACGGCGGCAGCGGCCCCAGCGAGGTGGTGAACGCGGGGCCGCGCGGGCCGGGGCGGCGGTACGCGTCGGTCATCCACGTGTCGTTGTGGATGTTGTTGGCCGGGTTGGGCGCGAAGAAGGGGTTCTGCGGCGCCCGCGGGGCGGGGATGCGGGGCGCCGCGAGGGCGCTCGGCGAGAGCGCGAGCGCGGCGGCGATCGCGAGGACAGTGGCGGCACGGACCATCGGCTCACCCTTTCATACCCTGTGCCGGATGGAGTCGGTTGGCGGCTGTCCCGTGGTCCACGAGTTCGATCCGCTGGCGGCGTCCTACCTCCGCGACCCCTTCGCGGTGCTGGCCGAGCTGCCGGCGGCGCCGGTCTTCCACGCGCCGTCGCTCGACTACTACGTGGTCACCCGCTACGCCGACATCGAGGCCGTGTTCCTCGACAACGAGACCTACTCGGCAGCCAACGCCCAGCTGCCGCTGGTGCCGCTGGTGGAGGAGGCGAGGGAGATCCTGCTCGCCGGCGGCCACCGCCCCCAGCCGTCGATGGTCAGCCTGGACGAGCCTGCGCACCGGCGCCTCCGCGGTCCCGCCGCGCGGGCGCTCACGCCGCGCCGAGTGGCGGCGATGGAGCCGACGATCCGGGCGACGATCGACGACCTGCTCGGCGCGGTTGAGCCGTCCGAGCCGTTCGACGTCGTCGCCACGCTGGCCTACCCGCTGCCGGCGACGATCATCTTCTCGTTCATGGGCGTGCCGCCGGAGGACTACGCCCAGCTGCGGCGGTGGGGCGGGTACCGGGCGTCGCTCGCGTGGGGGCGGCCCCCGCCCGGGGAGCAGGTCGAGCACGCGACGCAGATGGCCGCCTACCGCCGCTACCTGCGCGAGCTCGTCGCGGCCAAGGCGGAGGCGCGCGCGGACGACTTCGCGAGCGCCCTGCTCGACATCCACGACGAGGACCCGGACGCGCTCAGCCACGAGGAGATCGCGTCGATCCTCTTCTCGCTCAGCTTCGCCGGCCACGAGACGACCAACTACCTGATCGGGAACCTGGTCAGGCGGCTGCTCGAGGAGCCGGAGCGGTGGCTGGCCGTCGTGGACGACCCGTCGCTGATCGCGGCGGCCGTTGAGGAGACGCTCCGCTACGACCCGTCGGTGCCCGTCTGGCGGCGAGTCACCACGCGCCCCGTGACCCTCGGCGGCGTCGACCTGCCGGAGGGCGCCAAGCTGTTCCTCTGGTTGGCGGCCGCCGGACGCGATCCGGACGTGTTCGACGAGCCCGAGAGGTTCGACCTCGCTCGCGAGAACGCCCGCCGCCACCTGGCGTTCGGCAAGGGCATCCACTTCTGCCTCGGCTCGGCGCTCGGCAAGCTCGAGGCGCAGCTGGCGCTCGAGGAGCTGACCCGGCGCTTTCCGGCGCTGCGCCTGGTGCCCGAGCAGGAGATCTCGTTCCACCCGAACATCTCGTTCCGGGGCCCGCAGCAGCTATGGGTGACTCAGTAAGGTCGGGAGCCGATGCCCTACGACGAGGATCTCGCCAACCGCCTCCGCGAGCTGCTCGCGGGAGAGGAGGCGGCCATCACGGAGAAGCAGATGTTCGGCGGGCTCGCCTTCCTCTACCACGGCCACATGTCCGTGAGCGCCTCCGGCAGGGGCGGAATCCTGGCGCGCATCGACCCCGCCGACACCGACGCCGCGCTCGAGCGTCCGCACGCCACCCGCATGGAGATGGGCGGGCGCTCGATGGACGGGTGGATACGGGTGGCACCGGAGGGCATCAGGACCAAGCGCGAGCTGGGCCCCTGGGTCAAGCGCAGCCTGGCGTACGTGAAGACGCTGCCGCCGAAGTAGGCGGCCGGGTGCGCTGAGCGCGGCCATCGAGGCCCCCTACTTCATCCATTTCATGCCGCGCCATCCGGCGCCCGAGGGGGTCGCGCACGACCCCTGGCGCGGCCTCGGGGTGCTCTGCGTCGCGATGTTCATCAGCGCCATGGACATGACGATCGTGAACGTCGCGCTGCCGGAGATGTCGGGCGATCTGGACGCCGGCATCGGCGAGCTGCAGTGGGTGATCGACGCGTTCCTCGTGTCCCTCGCGGGGTTGCTGCTCGTCGGCAACGGGCTCGCCGACAGGTTCGGGCGCCGCCGGGTGTTCCTGACGGGACTTGCCGGCTTCGCCGCCGCGTCCGCGCTGGCGGCCGCCTCGCAGACGGTGGGAGGGGTGATCGCGGCGCGCGTGCTCATGGGTGTGGCCGCGTGCTGCGTGCTGCCGCCCGCGCTGTCCCTGCTCACCGTGCTGTTCCAGCCCGAGCTGCGGCCAAAGGCGGTCGGGATCTGGTCGGGGGTCGGAGGGTTGGGACTCGCCCTCGGGCCGGTCATCGGCGGGGTCCTCGTCGACCTCGCCGGCTGGCGCTGGGTCTTCCTCGTGAACGTGCCGTTCGCGCTTCTGGCCCTCCCGCTCGGGCTCCGCTGGCTGCCCGAGTCGCACCGGCCCGGCGTGCCGCCGCTCGACCTTCCCGGCGTGGCGCTCTCGACGCTCGCGCTGGGCGGGATCGTGTTCGCGCTGATCGAGGGGGTCGACGCCGGATGGACCGACGGGGCCGTGCTGGCGGCGGGGGCGACCGGCGTCGCCGCGGCAGCCGCGTTCCTCGCGACCGAGCTCCGCCGGCGCCACCCGCTCTTCGACGTGCGGGTGCTCGCACGCGCGCGTACGGCGGCGGGCGCCCTGGCGATCCTCGCCGCCTACATCGCGACGCTCGGAATGCTCTTCCTCCTTCCGCAGTACGTGCAGTACGTCCAGGACGCCAGCGCGTTCGCTTCGGGGCTCGAGCTCGCCCCGTTCGGCGCCGGGCTCGGGATCTTCGCGGCGCTGAGCGGCCGTTTCGTGGGCAGGTGGGGCTCCCGTACCGTGCTGATCACGGGCCTGCTCGTAGGTGCCGCCGGCTACGTCCCGCTGCTCCTCCTGTCGGGCGACAGCCCGCCGGCCCTCGTGATGCTGGGCGCCGCGATCGTGGGCTGCGGCTTCGGCGTAACGGTCCCGTCCGGGACGGCGGTGGTCATGAACGATCTGGGGAGCGAGAAGGCCGGCGACGGGGCCGCCGTCAACCAGCTCGCAAGGCAGATCGGCGGCGCGCTCGGCGTGGCGATCATCGGCAGCGTGTTCGCCGCGATCTACGCCGCGGAGGTCAGTGCCGGCGGCGACGTGCCGGCGGCGGCCGAGGAGTCGATCGAGGATGCCACCGATCTCGCCGGTCGCCTTCACGGCGCGGCCGGCGCGGACCTGCTGAACGACGCCGTCACGAGCTTCGACGTGGCGGCCGGCTGGAGCTTCGCCGTATGCATGGGCATCGTCCTTGTGTCGGCGGCGACCGCGGCGGCCGCGCTGTCAAGGACGTCCGGTTGACGGCAGGGTGAAGCGGAACGCGCTGCCGCCCCCGGCGGCGGGCTCGACCCAGATGCGGCCGCCGTGGGCCTCCACGATCCGGCGGCACACCGCAAGCCCGATCCCGGCCCCCGCGGTCTCCCGGCTCGCGCGCGAGAACATCCCGAAGATCCGCACCGCTTCGTCGTGGCTCACCCCGCGCCCGTTGTCGCGCACTGTCACGACCCACTCCTGGCTGTCGCGGGTCGCCGAGATCGCGATCCGCGGTGGCGCCTCGCTCCGGAACTTGACCGCGTTGCCCACCAGGTTCTGCAGCACACGGCGGAGCTGGCCGGGGTCGCCCGAGACCTCGGGCAGCTCGCCGACCTCGAGCGCCGCGCCCGTCTCGTCGAGGCTCGGCCGCAGGTCTTCGGCCACCGCGGCGACGAGCTCACCCAAGGCGACCGGCTGCGCGGTCAGCTCGCCCGCCTGCGCGTACTCCAGCACTCCGTCGATCAGCTCGCGGGCGCGCTCCGTGCTCTGCCGCAGCCGCCGAAGGACGTCCGCCGGAGGCGGCTCCTCGGCCTGCCGCTCCAGCATCCGGACGAGCAGCGCGATGCCGGAGATCGGCTCACTGAGGTCGTGGGCCACCACGTCCGCGTAGTTGCGCAGCTCTGCCTCCATGCGCCGCTGCTCGGTCACGTCGGTGAGGAAGTTCACCAGCCCGTCGCCGAGCTTGGCCGACCGCTCCACGAAGGTGCCGAGCATGTAGCCGTCGCCGAACGGCGTGTCGTAGGTCACCTCGTGGACCCAGGGCTCGCCGGTCTCGCAGACCCGCACGTACTCGGCGAACGCGCGGCTGCCGCGCATCGGCGGGAGCGCCTCGAGCAGCGTGTAGCGGTCGCGGGTGGCGGCCGGGAGCCGGAACGCGCGCAGTATCGAGGGGTTGCCGTAGCCGAAGCTGAAGTCGACGATGCGGCCGGCGTCGTCGCGCAGGGCCCAGAGGACGCCCACGGCCTCGGGGAAGCCGTCGAGCAGGGCGCGAAACTCGGCGGCGCCCCGCTCGCCGAGCAGCCCGACGAGCTTCGGGTCGTCGCCCCAGGGCTCCGGTTCGGCGGACGGCTCGGACACGCCCGCAGGATAGGACGCGCGGGTCCGGTCGGCGGCTCAGCGCCGGACGATCGAGCCGGTGACGATCTGGTCGCGCCCGAGGAAGAAGATGCCGGGGTCGGTCTCGAAGCGGCCGCTCGGATTGTCCCGCAGGGTCGAGGAGCGGATCTCGAGGACGCCGGTGCGGTCGTTGCTGACGAAGAAGATCGCGCCGCCTCCCTCCCGCGCGTGATTGCGCGTCATCCTCGTGCCGGCGATCAGCACGCGGAAGTCGTTGCCGTCGGCGTACAGGGCGCCGCCCGAGCCGCCGCCGGGCGTGTGCGGGCGCGCGGGGTTGGCGCCGCGACCGATGGCGCGGTTGCGGGTGAAGACGCTGTCGTGGATCGACCACGACACGCCGATGCTGCTCAGCGCGGCGCCGTTGCTGCAGACGCCGCGGGTGAAGGTGCTGCGCACGACCGTCACCGGCTGTCCGTGGTATTGCGACAGCGCGCGGACGGCGCCGCCTCCGAGATCCGGGCCGGTCGCGTCGCAGCGGTTGCCGGCGAACGTCGAGTCGACGATCTTCAGCCTGCCGCCGCGCGCGAAGATCGCGCCGCCCCCGCCGCCGTCGTAGGTCTCCCCGGTGGCGTCGCCGTCGGCGAAGGTCATGTGCTGCACCGCGAGCCGCGGCGTGGCCTGGTCGTCGCAGTGCGAGGTGGTCCAGGTCTGGCGCCGGTCGCAGGTGTTCTGGTAGAGGATGCGCCGCTTGCCGCCGCCGCTGAGCGTGACGAGACCGCGGCCGTCCAGCACCACGCGCCGGCTCGTGTTGACCACCTTCGCGGTCCGCCTCATCTCGATCCGCACCGGGCCGGGCCCGCAGCGGAACCTGATGACCCCGCCCCTCGCCACGGCCCGGACGACCGCCCGCGACGTGCAGCTCCGCGCCGTGCCCCTGCCGACCCAGCGGTCCGGATGCGACGTGTCGACGGCGCGGGGCGCCTCGACCGCGTGCTCGGCGCCGGCAGGCACCGGCCAGGCGAGCGCGCCGGCGACCGCCAGGCAGAGCGTCATGAGAACTGTCCGCGGATGCACGGGCACGGCCGCGGCAGCCTAGCGGCGAGCAGCGACGCAGCTACGGTACGTCTCCATGAGCACGTTCGACTGGAGCCTCGGCGAGTACGAGGGCACCGCGGCCCAGCTCGCGCCCGCCGCGCTACTGGGCGACGCCGCGTCGCTGCCGCTCGAGGACGGCGAAGCCGACGTCGTGCTGTCGGCGTTCGGCGTGATCTTCGCCCCCGACCCGCACGCCGCGGCGGCCGAGATGGCGCGCGTGACCGCCCCCCGCGGCCGGATCGTCCTCAGCGCGTGGATCCCCTCCGGCGCCATGCACGACGTCAATACCGTCGCCGGGGAGACGGTCAGAAATGCCGTCGGCGCGCCCCCCGGCCCGCCCCCGTTCGCATGGCACGAGCGGGCCGCGCTCGCCGAGCTGTTCGCGCTTCACGGCTTCGAGATCACGGTCGATGAAGAGCGCCTGGCATTCACGGCCCCGTCGCCACGGGCCTTCTTCGACGAGCAGGCCGACCACCCGCTGGCGGTCGCCGGCCAGGCCGTCCTCGACCCGCGGGGCGAGAGCGACGCCCTGAGCGAGCGGATCCTCGCGATCTTCGTGGCCGGGAACGAGGATCCGCAGGCCTTTCGCGTGCCCTCGCGCTACGTGGTCGCGACCGCTCGCCGACGGGCGTGACCGTGGAGGTCGTCCGGGCGAACGGGCTCGAGATCGCCTACGAGCGCGCCGGCGACGGGCCGCCGCTGGTGCTCGTGCACGGCGCGGCCACGGACGGACGGGCATGGCAGCCGCAGATGGCCGCCCTGGCAGACGAGTTCACGGTCGTCGCCTGGGACGAGCCGGGGGCGGGGCGCTCCTCGGACGTGCCGGCCGGCTTCGGCCTGGCGGACTACGCGGACTGCCTGGCCGCGGTGGTCGAGGCGCTCGGGCTCGGGCCGGCGCACGTGGGCGGCATCTCGTGGGGCGGCACCGTCGTCCAGGAGCTCTACCGCCGTCGTCGTGAGCTGGTCGCGACGCTGATCATGGTCGACACCTACGCCGGCTGGAAGGGCTCGCTGCCCGAGGATGAGGTGCGCGCGCGGGTGGACGCCCTGCGCCGGGAGCTGGAGAAGCCCGCCGAGGAGTTCGATGCCAGCGCCGTCATCCCAGGGTGGTTCGCCGGGGATCCGCCCGCCGAGTTCCTGCCGCTCCTGGACGCGATGGCCGCCGATGTTCGTCCCGCCAGCATGAGCACCGCCCTGACCGCGATGTCCGAGGCCGACCAGCGCGACCTGCTGGCCCACATCGACGTGCCGACGCTGCTGGTCTGGGGCGAGCTGGACGCGCGCGCACCGCTGCGCATCGCGCGTCAGTTCGAGCGGGCGATCCCGGACACGCGGCTCGTCGTGATCCCCGGCGCGGGGCACGTGAGCAACCTGGAGCGACCCGAGGCGTTCAACGAGGCGGTGCGGGAGTTCTGCCGCGCCCACTCCGGCGCATGAGGGCGAGCGCCAGCAGGAGCGGCGGCACGGACAGCACGAGCGTGACGCCCAGGGACTGGTGGGCCCAGTAGGGCGCGCGGTCCGTGTTGTTCAGAGCGGCCCAGGCGAGCGGGTAGGCGACGGTCGCGAGCACCATCCCGGTGGCGAGCGCGGCGGCCGGGCGCGTGCGCGCCCGGGGCGCGGCGATCACCACCGAGGCCAGGAGCGCCAGCCCGAGGGCGGCCAGCAGCGGGCGCGACTCGGCGATCCAGGGGAACGGGTACGGCGGGCCGGCCGACACCAGCGGCTCGAGCCCGGATCCGCGGATCGTCACGACTCGGGTCGGCTCGGGCTCGGGCGCTGGCAGCAGCACGGCGAGCGCCAGGGCCGCCGGGCCGAGCGCGAGCGCGAGCCGCCGGAGGCCGGCCGCGAGCGGCCGCCGTGGCCAGGCGGGCAGCGCGAACGCCGCGACGAGCAGCAACGCGGTCGGCGCGAGCGAGGCGGCGGCGATGTCGACGCCGTCGCCCTGGAAGAAGCTCGGCGTGTCGGCCAGCGCCGCCTCGGTGCCTTTGCCGAGGAACGGCGCGACCGCGGCGGCGAGCCCCGCGGCGGCGCCGAGCGCGACCGGCCAGCGGGACCCGAACGCCGCGCCGGCGACGGCGAGCAGCGAGCCGCCGAGCAGCAGCGCCCAGCCCTCGCCGAGCGGCCAGTGGTCGTAACGCGGCACGAAGCCGAACAACCAGACGACCACGAGCGCCGACGCGAGCGGCAGTGTCAGGGCACGCAGGGCCGCCCCCCACGGCGCCCCGCCCAGCTCGGCCGACGCGATCCGCAGCCGGGCGCGCAGCCCCGCGGTTGCCATCGACACCGCCTCGCGCGGCAGCCGGCGCAAGCCGGCCGCCTCGATCGACTCGCGCGCCACGTCGCGTACGACGTGCGCGTCGTGGCGGCGCGAGCGCGGGAAGAGGCGCGCCGCCGAGGCGGTCACCGCGTCGGTCAGCCCGCGGCGGCTCACGCCGCACCCCGCGCGACCAGGGCGGCGTGCCGCCGCTTCACGACACGCGCCGCGGCCGCCAGGCGATCGGCCTCGGCGACGACCGCCTCGCGGCCCTCGCCGGTCAGCACGTAGTAGCGCCGCAGCCGTCCCTCGACCGTCTCCTCACGCTCGATCCGCACGAGCCCGCGCCCGGCGAGCCGCTCGAGCGCGCCGTAGAGCGTGCCGGCCGTCAGCCGCACCTCGCCGCCCGACAACTCGCGCGCGCGCGTGGCGATCGCATAGCCGTGCAACGGGCCGTCGAGGAGGGCGGCCAGAACGAAGTAGCTCGCCGGACGAAGCTCCATACCTCGCAGCACGATACATCGTGTGGCGAGCTATTGCAAGCCGGCGTCCGGTCTGGTGGGGCTAGCGGTCATGTCCCCTCAGCCAGTCGACGTAGTCCGGTACGGCGCGCTCGACGTCGTACTCCGGCCGGAAGCCGGTGTCAGCCCGCAGCCGGGTGGTGTCGAGGTAGTCGCCCGGGGGCTCGTCGGGGTTGTGACCGTCGGGCAGGGTGATATTCGCCGCCGGGACGGCCGCGTTGATCGCGTCGACGACCTCGCTGTATCGGACCGCCCGTCCGGTCGAGACGTTGTAGGTGCCGTGGTTCAGCCGCTCCGCGAGCATGAGCAGCGCGATCGCCCGGCCGCAGTCCTTCACGTAGCAGAGGTCTCTGGTGTCCTCGGCGTACGCCGGCGGGCGGGGCGCGGTGAGATCGGGGTCCTCGCCCCAGACCGCCGCGCTGAGCAGGCGGGGAAGCGCGAAGAACGGCGAGTCGGGCAGGCCGAGCGGCCCCCAGATGGTGCCGATCCGCAGGCTCACGGCGTCGAACCCGGCACTGTCGCCGGTCAGCGTGGTGAACAGCTCCGCAGTCTTCTTGAACACCGGGATCTGGTGCCCTGCCACCACCGGCAGCGGGGCGTCCTCGCGCCACGGGACCTCGTCCACCCCGGCGTACACGCCGATGGTGCTGGCGACGGAGAACCGCCGCACGCCCCACACCGCCGCCGCCTCGAGTGCGTTGAGCAGGCCGAGGGTATCGGCGCGGAGGTACTCGACCGGATCGGGCAGGTCGTGGCGGGCCGCCGCGAGGTGCACGATGCCGGTGATCTCGTGCCGCTCCCCGATGCCGAGGAAGGTCGCCCCGTCCGTGGTGTCCAGCGGCTCGATGACGACGCGGCCGCCGAGCTCGCCGGCGAGATACTCAGGCACGTGGGTGGACCGGTGCGCGGTGAGCACGACGGCTTCGCCCAGATCGAGCAGTGCCCGTGCTGTATGCGAGCCGATGGAACCCAGGCCGCCGGTAATGAGGATCATCGTTCGACCGCGTAGTGCAGGTGCGTGACACCCGGCGCCGGGACGGCCTCGACGAGGCGCAGGCGTACGTGCTCGGCGAGCGCCTGAAAGAACGGCCGGCCGCCGCCGAGCAGGACCGGCACCTGATGCAGGACAACCTCGTCGACGAGTCCCGCCTTCAACGCCTCGGTCACGACACCGCCGCCCATGAGACCGACGTCCTTGTCGCCGGCGGCCTCGCGAGCCGCCCCGACCGCCGCCTCGATGCCGGTCGTGACGAGGGTCTGCTGCTCGGTTATCTCTGGTGCGGGGCGATGGCTGAGGACGATCAGTCGGGCCTTCGGGTGGGGGCTGCCACCGTCGAAATGTTCGGAGTCCTCATAGGTGTTGCGACCCGCCACGACCGCACCCACGCGGCCGGCGAGGGCGTCGAACACCCGGGCGCTGGGTGCGCTCAGCCTGAACCCGCTGAACACCTGGCTGGGCGTGTCGCCGTCGGAGTACCAGTCGAAGAGCATCGTCCCGTCGCCGAGTCCGTGTCCGGCGCGGGGATCGCGACCGGTGATGTAACCGTCGACCGACACTGCGTGGGCGCCAACGACCTTGCTCATTTCGTGATCCTTTCTCGAACTTTCGGGAGAAGCGCCGCGACGATCGGCCACGGCGAGTTGGATTCCGTGGCGGGACAAAGACGACGCACCCTACGGGGCGCGTGGCGCCCGGTATTGGACGGATCGGCCATCCTGTGCGGATGACGGTCGCTCACATCGTGCGCGAGCGGCGGCCCGCTCCGGCGCTCGCCCGTCATGCGACGTGCGTGTGGGTTCAAACGGTCTCGCCGCATTCGACGGCGTTCACGCACCGCAAGGCACCCAACGGCAGCGTGGAGCTGGTCTGCGCGGTCGGGTCGCTGCCTCGCATACTCGGCCCACAGACGGGCCCCGTCGAGGAGACGCTTGCCGCGGGGACGACCATCGTCGGCGTACGGCTCCGCCCCGAGGCCGCTTCCTCCGTGCTCGGCTTGCCGATCTCAAGTCTCGTCGACCTCGCCCTCGAAGCCGACGAGCTCTGGGGCGACCCCGGCGCCGCGCTTCAAGAGCGCGTTGCCGGCGCCGGCTCCGCCCAGGGGGCGGCGGCGCAGCTGGAGCGAACCGTGATCGAGCGACTCGCCGACGCGACCACACCCGACCCCGTGGTCGCCGAGGGCGTCCGGCGGCTGACGTCTGGCCGACGCGCCGGCGTCGCGTCGATGGCCTCCTCGCTGTTCATCTCCGAGCGCCAGCTCCGGCGCCGCTTCGAGACGGCCACAGGGCTGACACCGACGACGCTGCACCGCATCCTGCGCTTTCAGCGTTTCCTCGCCCTGGCGTGGACCAGCGAGCGGCCGAGCACCCAGATCGGTCGACTCGCCCTCGAGGCCGGATACCACGACCAGGCGCACCTGGGTCGCGAAGCCGCACGCCTCGAGGGTCGCTCGCCGCGCGCCTTCCTCGCGGAATCAGAGCAGCGATGCGGCTGCGGGCACGACCACTCCGCCTCCTACGCGCCGCTACTCCGCCACCGCTCCGCGGAGCCGCAGCCCGGTGACAGGCGGGCCGGCAGGCCGGCGCCGACATCGGTTGTCTAGCAGACCGCCGTGATGTCAAACGCGCGATCGGCGAGCGCCGGTGATGGGAGCAGGCCGAGCGTGGTCACCGTCACCGTGCGGTTGTCCGCGCCGAGCTGGGTGCCAACGGGTCCCACGTCGGTGCCTGCCGCGGACTGGGTCGCGGTGAGCGCGCACCCGTTGACCGGACTCTGGAACGTGACCGCATAGGTCCCGGTCGCGGGATGCGAGATGCCGCTCACGCCGCGTCCGGCAGCGCTGGTGCCGGCCGCCGTGACGCGCGCGAAGCTGAGCTCCCCCTGCACCGCCGCGACGGCATCGCCCGTCAGCTGAGCGGGCGTCTTGGAGCCGACCCGCTCCGCGTTCAGGCCCGTGGCCACGCCGGTGGCGTTGGTGGTGAAAGGCTTGGTGCTGTCACCGCCCCGTCCCGCGGTGATCGTGCCCGTGACCGACCCGCCTGTGAGGAACTCGAACGCCAGACCGTTGGCGACATTCCTCGAACGCGCGCACGGAAAGTGCCCCTGCGGGGTGCCGCCAGGCTCGGAGCGGCAGCCGAACAGCAGACCGCCTCCGCCGCCCACCGACCGGTTGGAGTAACGCATGCCCCAGGTCGAGTTCTTCGCGATCACCTGAGTCTCCGTACTGAACGCCCCGTGCCTCGGGTTGCGCTTGCCGCCGATCAGACCGGTGGTCTGAGCGACAGCGAAGGGCGAGATCACGAGCGCGAGCACGACCCCCGTCGCGAGCACCCACTTGACGTTGCCCTGCCCGCCCCTGAAGCGATGTGGCCATCTCATCACGCAGCACCTCCCATTCGTCGACACGATCGCCCTGCATGGCATGCAACCGAGCGCCCTGCCCCGAGTTTCGGTCATGCCGCCCGACCGCCCGGGCGTTGTCAGCACGACAACAGAGAACCCCGCACGGGGTTGGTCAGGCGGGCGCGAGGACTTGGACGACGCAGCCGTCCGCGTAGGCGGTGCTGCTGATGAGCTCGAAGCGCTGTGGCTCCGGCAGGCCGTGCATCAGCGAGATCCCGTCGCCGAGCGCGACCGGGTGCACCGTGAGCCGGTACTCGTCGACCAGGCGCGCGCGGATCAGGCTGTGCGCGAAGTGGCCGCCGCCGAAGGCGACGATGTCCGTGCCCGGCTCGCGCTTGAGCCGAGGGATCTCCTCCTCCACCGGCGCGTCGGTGAAGCGGGCCTCGTTCCACTCGACCTGCGAGCCGCCGTGCGCGAAGACGACCTTGGGCAACGCGTT
>DASXAA010000206.1:0-14831 GCA_036407035.1 Thermoleophilaceae bacterium
CACGGCCGGGTGGATTCTCACGGTCGGGCACGTGACCGCCGTCGCCACGCGCAGATCGGAGGTGGCCTCGGCGAGGGCGCCGAGCACGGTCCAGACGAAGGCCGACTGGCCCTGCTCGGAGTTCCAGGGGTGGTAGTGGTCTGAGATCCAGAGACCGTGGAAGCCCGCGCGCTCGGCGGCGCGCGCCTGCTCGAGGAGTTGCGCCGGCGTGAATTCCTCCGCCGCCAGGAAGTAGCCGATCCTCACGCCCGCGCCTATACCCGCGACCGGCGCGCGCACACCGCGCCTTTCCGGGTAAACCACAAGGGCATGGACGCCGTGGTCACCCTGGACGACGTGCGCACGTTCGAGACGAGCGGCGGCAACGTGCGCTACGTCGCCCGCGACGCGGACGGCAACGAGTACACGACGTTCCGCGAGGCGATCGGCAACCGGGCCCGCGAGCTCGCCGGCCAGCGCGTGCGGATCGAGTACCACGAGAACCAGCGCGGCCGGTACACGAACGTGTACCTCGACAAGATCGAGCCGGCGCCGCCGGAGCCCGAGCAGGCCGGCGGCGACTCGACAACGGACGCCGAGGAGGCCGCGTGGCGGACGGCGGTCGAGGCGGCGCCGTGGCTCGTCGGCGAGTCCGAGCCGCACGAGGAGGTGCCGCCGGACGAGCTCTACGAGAAGCTGAAGCCGTTCCAGGAACAGGTGGCGGAGGACATCAAGGAGAGCGACGAGGACTGAGCCACCCGGCGGGAATACCGCGCGCGGAGGTGGGTAGACAGTCCTCAATCGCAATCGGACGAGGAGGGAGCGCAGTGGCCACAAGAGACCTCTCAGACAGACCGGTCAGCGAGCTGGTGCAGGAGCTCTCCCGCCAGACCACGACGCTCGTGCGTCAGGAGATGCGGCTCGCTCAGCTGGAGCTCGAGCAGAAGGGCAAGCGGGCCGGGATGGGCGCCGGGATGTTCGGCGGCGCCGGGCTCGTGGCCCTCTACGGCGTGGGGGCCCTCGTGGCGGCCGCGGTGCTCGCGCTGGCGACCGCGCTCGACGCGTGGCTCGCCGCGATCATCGTCGGCGTGGTCCTGCTCGCGATCGCCGGCATCCTGGCGCTGCTGGGCAAGAAGCAGGTGAACCGGGCTACGCCGCCGATGCCGGAGCGCGCGATGGCGAGCCTGCAACAGGACGTGGAGTACGTGAAGGAGAGGGCGCGCCGATGAGCGACCAGCAGCAGGAGACCGGCCAGGAGCTGACCACGCAGCAGGAGACCAAGCTGCAGGAAGCCAAGCAGCGGGAGACCAAGCAGCAGGATCCCGACGCGCTCCGCCGCGACATCGAGCAGACGCGTGCCGAGCTCGGCGACACGGTCGAGGCGCTGGCCCACAAGGCCGACGTCAAGGCGCAGGTGTCGGAGAAGGTCGAGGAGCGCAAGGCGGCGATGCGGGAGCGGCGCGAGCGCCTGAAGGCCAAGGCAAGCGACCGCGGCGGGAAGCTCAAGGCCAAGGTCGGCGACACGCGGGAGCGGGTGTCGAACGCGACCCCCGACGACGCGAAGCGCGCGGCAACCGAGGTCGCGCACACCGCCGAGAAGCGGCCGTTCCCGGCCATCGGGGTCGCTCTCGGCCTCGGGCTTCTGCTCGGCTGGCTGATCGCCAGGCGCTGACGAACCTACGGCTCCAGGCGCCCGTGCGCCTCACCCAGAGCCTGCGCCGCCTCGCGGCCCAGGCGCCGCACCAGCTCGCCCGCCGGCAGCTCCTCGGCGAGCGGGTGCGCCTGGCCCGCCCAGAGGTTGATGCCGTCGGCGTCGCCGCGCTCGCGGGCCGCGGCGCGCAGCGGAGCCGTGACGTAGTGCACGTCCGGGTACCCGGCGGGCGCGGCCGCCTCGTGCTCGCGCATGAAGCGGTTGACGATGCCGCGCGCCGGGCGGCCCGTGAACGCGCGCGTGAGCGCGGTCGACGCGTCGGTGCCGAGCAGCTGCCGGTGGGCCTGCGAGGTGCCCGCCTCGGGGGTGCGCATGAAGGCTGTGCCGAGCTGTGCCGCCGCCGCGCCCGCGCAGAGCACGGCGGCGACGGCCCGGCCCGTGGCGATGCCGCCGCTCGCCACGAGCGGGAGGTCCACCGCGGCGGCCACGAGCTGCAACAGCGCCAGCAGGCCGACCTCGCCCGGCGACTCCTCGTCGTACGAGCCCCGATGGCCGCCCGCCTCGACCCCCTGGACCACGAGCGCGTCGGCGCCGGCGTCGCGCGCGGCGACCGCCTCCCCGGTCGTCGTCACGGTGACCCAGGCGGCCGTGCCGGCGCCGTGGAGGGCGCGGATCGCCGCGGCCGAGGGGCACCCGAACGTGAAAGAGGCGACCGGCACGCGCTCGGCCGCCACCAGCTCGAGCTTGGCGTCCCAGCCGTCGTCGTCACGGCGCGGCTCGCCCGCCGCGACGGCGTAGCGCTCGGCCTCGCCGGCGAGCGTGTCGGCGTAGCGGCGCGCGGCGACGGTCCTGTCCTCGGCGACCGGCGGCGCGAACAGGTTCACGCCGAACGGCCGGTCGGTGAGCGAGCGCAGCTCGGCGAGGTCGGCCCTCACGGCATCCGCCGTCTTGTAGCCCGCCGCGAGGAAGCCGAGGCCGCCCGCGTTCGACACCGCCGCCGCCAGCGCCGTGGTCGACGGGCCGCCGGCGAGCGGGGCCTGCACGATCGGCAGCTCGATGTCGCGCGGCGAGAACGTCGCCCGACCGTACACGGTGAAAGCCGCTCAAGGGCTCGGACGTTCTCCCGATATCCATACCGTGCGCCGCCTCGCCCTCACCGCCCTCGTCTCCGCCTCTTTCCTCGCCGCCCCGACGCTCGCCCACGGCTCGCCGTACCTGCCGCCGGGCAACAAGGTCTTCTGGGGCGGGCAGGGCGGGTACAGCGCGGGCCTGATCGCCGACTTCGAGCGCCAGTCCGGCAAGCATCCGGCGGTCTTCAACTACTTCATCTCCTGGCGCAACGGCTCGTCCAACTTCCACTGGCTCGGCTTCCGCCTCGACGACGCCAGGCGCCGGCGCGCGCGGACGATGCTGTCGGTGTCCACGACCGGCACGACCCTGAGGCCGGCCGACCTGGCGAAGGGCGCCGGCGACGGCTTCCTGATCGGGCTCTGCCGCCTGCTCGCCGAGGAGGGCGGGATCACATACATCCGCCCGCAGTCCGAGATGAACAACGCGAACAACCCGTACAGCCCGTACGACCTGTCGGGGCGGTCGCGCGGGCGCGCGTACTCGGCCGCCCAGTTCGTCCGCTCGTGGCGCAGGCTCGCGCTGATCCTGCGCGGCGGCGAGGTGGCGGACATCAACCGCAGGCTGCGCGGCCTCGGGATGCCGCCGGTGCGGACCTCGGCGGCGGAGCTTCCGCGGCCGCAGGTCGCCCTCCTCTGGGTGCCGCTCTCATACGGCAACCCGGAGATCCCGAAGAACCACCCGAAGTACTTCTGGCCGGGCAAGGCCTACGTCGACTGGGTCGGCACGACCTGGTACTCGCCGTACCGCAACTCGTCCGCGATGTCACGGCTCGTCAACTACCCCGCGTGGCGGAGCAAGCCCTTCGCGTTCGCCGAGTGGGGCGTGTGGGGCGCCGACTCGCCGGGCTTCGTCGGCCAGTTCTTCTCGTTCCTGCGCTCGCACCCGCGGGTGCGGATGGCCGTGTACTACCAGTCCGCCTCGCTGAAGCCCGAGTTCCGGCTGTCGAATCACCCCCGGAGCCGCGCCGCACTGCGCAGGGCGGTGCGGTGGCCGCGGCTCGCGGGGTACGCGCCGGAGCTGGCGCCCTAGGTCCGGGCGACCTGCCGGGCGAGCAGCTCGTCCAGACGGGCAAAGGTCTCGTTCATACCCTTGTCCATGCCGGACTCGAGCATGCCGTCGCGCTCCTCGGTCGTGTGGAACAGCGAGGTCGTCGTGACCTTCGTGCGGTCGCCGAGGTCCTCGAACGTGGCGGTCTCCACGCACACGTGGCCGGGCATGCCCTCCCACTCGAAGGTCTGCACGATGCGCTCCGGCGGGCTGACCTCGCGATAGGTGCCCCGGAAGGCGGCCTCGTTGCCGTCGCAGTCCTGGCTCACGAATCGCCAGTTGCCGCCCGCCCTGACGTCCATCTGGTCGACGACCGTCGTCGTATCGTGCGGGCCCCACCACTCCGGAATCAGTGTCGGATCGGTGTAGGCGGCGAAGACCCGGTCGCGCGGGGCGTCGAAGATGCGCTCCACGTGGATCTCGCGGTCGGTGGGGGTCGTGATGGTGGCCTGCTGGGTCATTGACGGTCTCCCTTCGTGCGTTCGAGCATCGCCCCGAACCGATCGAGGCGTTCGTCCAGCATCCGCCGGTAGCTGTCGACCCACTCCTGCACGTCGTCGAGCCGGCGCGGCCCGAGGGTGCACACGCGCGTGCGGCCGACCTTCGCGCTGGTCACGAGCTCGGCATCCTCGAGCACGCGCACGTGCTTCTTGGTGCCGGTGAGCGTGATCCCGAACGGCTCGGCGAGCTCGCTGATGCTCGCGCTGCCTCTGCCGAGGCGCTCGAGGATGCCCCTGCGCGTGGGGTCGGCGAGAGCCGCGAACGTCCGGTCGATGTGCTGTGGTGCGGGCGGCGAAAACTGAACCATTCGGTTCAGTGTAGCGCGCGGCGCGCGGCGGGGCAAGCCTCGCGCTCGGCGGCGCGCAGGAACGCCTCGACCACCTGCGCGTCGAACTGCGTGCCCGCGCCCGCGACCAGCTCGTCGCGGGCGGCCGCCTCGCCGAGCGCCGCGCGGTACACGCGCTCGGCGGTCATCGCCTCGTACGCGTCGGCCACGGCCAGGACGCGCGCCTCGAGCGGGATCGCGTCGCCGCTCAGCCCGAGCGGATAGCCGGTGCCGTCCGGGCGCTCGTGGTGCGCCTCCACCCAGCTGCGGATGTCGTCGAACTCTGGCCCGGCCAGCAGGCGCGCCGCGATCATCGGGTGCGTGCGCAGGTCCGCCCACTCCTCGTCCTCGAGCGGACCGGTCTTCGCGAACAGGCGGTCGCTGATGCCGATCTTGCCGACGTCGTGGATCAGGCCGGCGAGCCGCACGCGCTCCACGTGCTCAGGCGGGAAGCCGAGCTCCCTGGCCGTCATCTCCGCGTAGCGACCGACCGCCTGGGAGTGCTCGGTCGTGCCGTTGTCGCGGATGTCGAGCGCCTCGGCAAGCCCGATCACGCTCGCCAGCTGCAGCTGCCCGCGGGCGCCCTCGGTGTGGAGCATGCGCTCGAGCTCGGGGCTGTAGATCACGGTGCGGTCGCCGCCCATGTCCTTCGCCGCCATCACGGCCCGGCTCGCGAGGTGCACGAGCGTGCCGGCCTCGCCGGCGTGCTCGGGGAAGCTCGCCATGCCGAAGCTGATCGTGAGGCGTGCGGGCTCCTCGGAGAAGGTCCGGTGGGTCGCCCGGCGCAGGCGCTCGGCGACGATGAACGCGCCGCGCTCGTCGGTGTCCGGCAGCAGCAGCGCGAACTCCTCGCCGCCGATGCGGGCGGCCACGTCGATCCGCCGCTTCCACTTCTGGAGGTCGCGCGCCAGCAGGCGCAGCGCGCCGTCGCCGGCGTCGTGGCCGAGACGCTGGTTCAGGGTCCGGAACGAGTCGACGTCGCCGACCATCACCGTCAGCGGGCTGCCCGAGCGGGTGGCGCGCTCCACCTCGGCCGCGAGCTGCTCCTCCAGTGCGCGGCGGTTCAGCAGGCCGGTGAGGGAGTCGTGGCGGGTGGCGTCGGAGAGGCGGGCGGCCAGCGCGCCGGCGCGGTCGCGGAGCTGTCCGCAGAGGAGCCCCACGGCGACCGCGGTGGCGATCACCGGGAGCCAGCGGGTGAGGAGCACGTCGCCGGGCACCTCGTACAACGCCCAGCCGTAGGCGAGGGCCGCGACGACGAGCTGCGCGACCGCCACCGGCCGCGACAGGAGCGCGAACGCAATCGCCGCCACCCAGACGAAGGCGAGCGCGAAGGGGGCGGCCGGGCCGCCGCCGATTCGCACGGCTACCGCGGTGGCGACCGACGCGAGCACGAGGACGGCCGGGAGCGCGCGGATTCCAAGGCCGAGGAGGACGCGGGCGCGGCCCATCGGACTGTTATCGGTGTCCGAGAGACGCTTCCTTAGCCGCGGATCAGACCGCCCGCAGCAGAGCCTCGACCACGTCGCTGTCGAACTGCGTCCCCGCCTCGCGGCGCAGCTCCGTCGCCGCGGCCTCGGGGCTGAGGGCCGCCCGGTAGGGGCGGTCGCTCGTCATCGCCTCGTACGCGTCGGCCACGCCGAGGATGCGCGCCTCGAGGGGTACGGCGTGCCGGCCGAGCGGGTAGCCGTTGCCGTCCGGCCGCTCGTGGTGGAGCAGGATCCAGGAGCGGATGTCGTCGAAGCCGGTGGTCTCGAGCATCCGCGCGCCGATCTCGGCGTGCGAGCGGACCAGCGTCAGCTCGTCCGGCGTGAGCGGACCGTCCTTGTGGAGCAGCGAGTCCGGCACGCCAACGCGCCCGACGTCGTGGAGGATCCCCGCGAGCCGCACGTGCTCGACCGAGTCCGGCGGCAGCCCGAGCTCGCGCGCGGTCAGCTCGGCGAAGCGGCCGACCCGGTGGCAGTGGCTGGTTGACCCGCTGTCGCGGACGTCGAGCGCCTCGGCGAGGCTCAGCAGCGACGCCAGCTCCACGTGGCTCTCCTCGTGGCCGCGCGGCGCGCGCGCGAGGATGCCCGGCACCTCCGCGCTCGATATGACCGAGCGGTTGCGCCCGAGCCGCTTGGCGGCGTACAGGGCCTGGTCCGCCGCGCGCAGGAGCGCCTCGGCGGACTGGCCGTGGAGCGGGAACGTCGCGACGCCGAAGCTGATCGTGAGGGTGGGTCGCGAGCGCGCGAACCGCTCTTCCACGTCGCCCCGGATGCGCTCGGCGAGCATGAAGGCGCCGTGCTCGTCGCAGTCGGGGGCGAGCAGCGCGAACTCCTCGCCACCGATGCGGGCGACGCTGTCGAACCTGCGCTTGACCAGCCGGATCGCGCGGGCGATCCGCCGCAGCGCCTCGTCGCCCGCGGCGTGCCCGAGCTCGTCGTTCACGCGCTTGAAGCGGTCGAGGTCGCCGACCACGAGGCTGAGCGGGGTGTCGCTGCGGCGGGCGCGCTCGAGCTCGAGGTCGAACGCCTCCTCGAACCCGCGGCGGTTCAGCAGCTCGGTGACCGGGTCGCGGTTGGCGGCGTCGGACAGGCTCGCGATCAGCGAGGCCAGCCGCGTGCGCACGAGCGCGACGAAGCTGCCCGCCACGAGCAGCGTCACGACGGTCGCGATCCAGCCGTCGACGGTCGTGTGGGTGGCGTCCTCGGCGGCGAGGGTGACGGCGTAGGCGACGGCGATCCATCCGAGGTGGCAGAGCGCCGCCCGGTACGGGAAGAAGTAGAAGACGAAGAGGGCGACCCACACGTACGGCAGCGGCCCGAAGATCGACTCCTCGCCCTGGGCGTAGATCGCGAGCGACGCGATCACGGTGGCGAGCGCAGCCGCGACGTGGAAGCCCAGGAGCGGCATGCGGTCGTAGACGAGGAGCAGGACGATTCCGCCGGCGGCGCTCGCGCCCGCCACCGCCACGAGCAGGCCCTTGTCGATCGTCGGCGAGTCGCTGATGAGAGCCGACAGCGCGCTCAGGAACGCCCCGGCGGCGGCGAACAGGACGCCCGTGCTCGCCATCGCCGCGCGCGTGGCGGGCCGCTCGATCCCGTTGCGAGTCGGGTTCCGCCAGCGCAGTCGCTCGCGGAGGGGCGGGGTCATGCTCCTCCTTGTGGGCCGTGTCGGCGGGCCTCCTGCCCGGCGCCCGAAGCGACGTTCGATACCTGCGGCCAATATATGTCCGGGGCTGCGATCCCCGCCAGGAAATCCAACGTTTGACCTACCGCGAAGAATTGTGACGATGTGGGTGCAGCGGCAGATCACTTTGGACCCGCGGCCGCGGGGGTTCCACCTCGTCACCTCGGAGATCGCCGACGCGGTGCCGGAGCTGCGCCGGCTGCGGGTCGGCATCGCGACGCTCTTCATGCAGCACACCTCCGCCTCGCTCACGCTGAACGAGAACGCGAGCCCCGACGTGCGGCGTGACTTCAGCGCCTGGTTCGACCGCGCCGTGCCGGACGGCGCCCCCTACTGGTCGCACACGCTCGAGGGCGCCGACGACATGCCGGCGCACGTGAAGACCTCGCTCACCGGCAGCTCGCTGGTGCTGCCCGTGAGCGCGGGACGGCTGGCGCTCGGCACGTGGCAGGGCGTCTACCTGTGCGAGCACCGCGACCGCGGCGGGGCGCGACGGGTGGTCGTGACGGCGTTCGGAGAGGCCGCCTGACCCTTTGGTCCGTCTCCCCGATATGCGAACATGTGTTCGCTGATGAGGTGGGACAACCTGAGCGTCGAGTCAGAGGAGGTGCGCCGGCTGCCGGGGTACCGCGAGCCGGCAGCCGTCCGGACATTCGACGCACCCGAGACGCTCGACACCCGGTTCTACGAGGTGCACGCGCGGTCGGTGCTGAACCGGGTGCCGAAGGCGTCGCAGATGCCGTTTCGGTGGACGATCAACCCGTACCGGGGATGCACGCATTCGTGCGTGTACTGCGCCTGGGGCGACACGCCCATACTGATGGGCGACGGGCGAACGAAGCGCCTGGCCGACATCGAGGTGGGCGACCGCGTCTACGGAACGGTGCGGCGAGGCCGCTACCGCCGCTACACGATGACCGAGGTGCGGGCGCACTGGTCGTCGATCAAGCCGGCGTTCCGCATCACGCTGGAGGACGGGACCGAGCTCGTCGCGAGCGGTGACCACCGGTTCCTCACCTACCGGGGGTGGAAGCACGTGACCGGTACGGGATACGGGCCCGGCCAGAGGCCGCACCTGACGCTGAACGACAAGCTGATCGGCACGGGCGCGTTTGCGCAGTCCGCTGAGGACTGGCCTGACTACCGCCGCGGCTACCTGTGCGGCCTGATTCGCGGCGACGGGCACCTCGGCGTGCACGGCTATGACGCGCCGGGCCGCCGCCACCAGCAGCTGTACCGCTTCCGGCTGGCGCTGACGGATCTCGAGGCGCTCCGGCGCGCCAAGCGCTACCTCGAGGAGGAGCGCGGGGTCCTGACGCAGGAATTCGCCTTCGCCACCACGGGCACTCCCATGAGGGCGATCCGGACGCAGTCGCGCGACAACTTCGCAGCCATCGGCGAGCTGATCCGCTGGCCGCGCTCGCCGCGTCCCGAATGGTGCAAGGGGTTCCTCGCGGGGATCTTCGACGCCGAAGGATCGCACTCGGAGACCGTCCGCATCTCCAACACGGACCCGGAGATCATCGACTGGATCGCGTCGTCGCTGCGCGTGCTGGGCTTTCGGTTCGTGATCGAGGATCGGCGCCTGCCGAACGGGCTCAGGTCGGTCCGGCTGCTCGGAGGGCTGCAGCAGAAGCTCCGGTTCTTCCTGACGGTGGACCCGGCGATCACGCGGAAGCGCGGGATCGAGGCCGTTGCGCTGAAGAGCTCCGCGCAGCTGAAGGTCGAGTCGATCGAGCCTCTCGGCAGGGGGTACCGCCTGTACGACATCACGACGGGCACGGGCGACTTCATCGCCAACGGTGTGGTGAGCCACAACTGCTTCGCCCGGCCGACGCACACGTATCTCGACTTCGACGCGGGCCGCGATTTCGAGCGTGAGATCGTCGTCAAGGTGAACGCGCCCGAGGTGCTGCGGGCGGAGTTGGCGCGGCCTTCGTGGAAGCGCGAGCACGTCGCGCTCGGGACCAACACGGATCCGTACCAGTGGGTCGAGAGGCGGTACGGGCTGATGCGCGGGATCTGGGAGGCGCTGCGCGACTCGCGGACGCCGTGCTCGGTGCTGACGAAGTCGCCGCTGCTCTTGCGGGACCTGGACCTGATGAGGGAGATCCACGAGCGGGTGGGCTTCGCGGCGAACCTCTCGGTGCCGACGCTCGAGGAGAAGGCCTGGCGCGCGACCGAGCCGCACACGCCCCACCCGCGCAAACGGCTCGAGGCCGTGGCGGAGATCAACCGCGCCGGGATCCCGTGCGGCATCCTGATCGCGCCGCTCATGCCCGGCGTCAACGACTCGCCGGAGCAGGTGGAGCGGATCCTCGAGCTGGCCACCGAGGCCGGTGCAACGGACATCGGCGGGATCTGCCTGCACCTGCGCGGCGAGGTGCGCGACCTGTGGTTCGAGTGGCTCGAGGCGTACCGCCCGGATCTGGTCCCGCGCTACGAGAGCCTGTACGCGCGCGGGGCGTACGCGCCCAAGGCCGAGCGGGAGCGGCTGTCCGCGCTGGCACGGCCGCGCGGGCGGCTCGTGCCGGTGCGGCCGCGGACCGAGGCGGCCGGCGGCGCGCTGGAGGACCGGGACCCGGCGAGGGAGGGAGGTGCAAACGGCGGAGCGCCAGAGCCGGAGCAGACAAGGCTCTTCTGAACCGCAGCGGCCGGCCACCGACGGGCGGGTGCCCGCTCCCTCCTCGCACCCGCCCGCGCCGGTGCCGGCGGGCGGCGCCGCCCTCAGTCCCGCCCGACCGCCTGGAACTCGTCCGTCTCCGGCGGCCGCACCGCCTGGAACTCGCCCGTCTCCACCTCGCGTTCGATCTCCTGGTCGATCTCGTCCCGTGACAGCGCCTCCATCTCGCCGGTCTCCACCTGGCGGCGGATCTCCCGCTCGCGGAACCGCTTGAACTTCAGGATCTCGAGCACCACCACCAGGTAGATGCTCGCGGCCACCGCGACCACCCCGAACGCCGCGATCACCAGGGCCCAGCCGAGGTTGAGGCTGCCGTCGTCGTCCGAGTAGGGCACGAAGCGGATCGCCAGCGCGAGCGCGGCCAGCGATAGCGTCCAGCCGTACAGGTAGAGCACCGTGCGCGGCTGCGAGAACCCGATGTTCGCGAACCGGTGGTGGAAGTGCCATCGGTCCGCCGAGTAGACCGGCCGCCTGTACTTGATCCGCTTCGCCACCACGAACGTCGCGTCGGCCGCCGGCACGGCGAGGATCACGAGCGGGAAGAACAGCGCCACGACCGCGGCCGTCTTCAGCACGCCCTGCACGGCCACGCACGCGAGCAGCAGCCCCAGCAGGTTCGAGCCGGCGTCGCCCATGAAGACCGACGCCGGGTGGAAGTTGTGCCAGAGAAACCCCACCGCCGCCCCCGCGGTGAGCGCGGCCAGCACTCCGGCCGCGTCGCGGTCGAGCGAGAGCGCGATGATCGCGAACGTGGCCGCCGCGATCGTGCACACGCCGGCGGCGAGCCCGTCCACGCCGTCGGTGAAGTTCACGACGTTCATCACGCCCACCATCGCCACCAGCGTCAGCGGCTTGCCCCAGTCGCCGAGGTCGATCGGGTCGAAGAACGGGATCGTCACGTGGTCGACCCACACGCCCGAGGCGACGGGGATCAGCGCCGCCCCGAACTGGCCCGCCAGCTTCAGCCCGGCCGGCAGCTCGAAGGCGTCGTCCAGCGCGCCGATCAGGGCGATCGCGATCGCGCCCACGATGATGCCGCGCGTCTGCTCGTCGTTCGGCAGGAAGAGCACGGCCGAGACCACGACCGCGACGAGGATCGCGAGGCCGCCCATGGCGGGCACGGCGCCCTCGTGGAGGTCGCGATCGCGCGGGGTGTGGAGCACCCCCATCCGCCGTGCCATCCGAGCCGTCAGCGGGGTGACGGCGAACGAGACCGCCCCGGCGACGAGAAACGCCCAAAGGGCATCTAGCTCGTCCATCCCCCGCTCAGGGTACCCGGGGGTGGGGCCCGAAGCGGCGGCCCGCGCGCGCGGGGCCGCGGCGGGCGCGGCGGGCGGCCGCGGCGGCGGCCGCGCGCCCGAGGCGGCGGGCCGGCCGCCTCCTCACACCCGGTACCACATGTCCATGAACCCGCGCAGGAAGCCGGCCACCACCGAGCGGTCCGGCAACGAGCCCGCCATTCCGTAGACCGGCGCCATGCCGCCCTCGGACTCGGGGTTCCCGCGCACCTCGGCGACAGACTCGCCCAGGTCCGCCAGCAGGCGGTCCGCCACGCCCGGCTGCGTGTGCCGCAGCGTCGTGCAGATGTGTAGGCACGGCGGCCGGTGCAGGCCGTTCAGGCTCCAGCCGCGCTTGGACATCGCGTCCATCACGCGGTAGATGTCGAGCCGTTCGTCCGCGGAGGCGAACGCGACGTTGAAGAGCGGGTCGCCGAGGACCCGCAGCCCGTCGATCGCCCCGATGCCGTCCTTGATCCGCGACGCCGTCTCGACGATCCGCCGCGCCGCCTCCAGATAGCCCTCCTCGCCGATCGTGACCATAGCCGCCCAGCACGCCGCGCTCAGAGCGCCCGGCCGGCTGCCGGCGAAGGTCGGCGACATGTAGAGGCCGCCGGGCCAGTCCGTGACCGTGAAGTACTGGTGGTGGCGCAGGTCCGCGTCGCGGTAGAGCACCACCGACGTCCCCTTCGCGGCGTAGCCGAACTTATGGGTGTCGCAGGACATCGACGTGACGCCGGGCAGCCGGAAGTCGAACGGCGGGACGTCGTGCCCGAGCCGCTCCGCGAACGGCAGCACGAAGCCGCCCAGGCAGGCGTCCGAGTGGAAGCCGATCCCGCGCGAGCGCGCGAGCTCGGACAGCTCCTCGATCGGGTCCACGAGCCCGTGCGGGAACCCCGGCGACGACCCCACGACCACGACCGTGCGGTCGGTCAGGGCTGCCTCCATCGCGGCGACGTCCGCGCGCAGGTCGTCCGCGACGGGCACCTTCACGAGCTCCATCCCGAACACCGAGGCGGCCTTGTCGAACGCCGCGTGCGCGGAGTCCGGCGCCACGATCTGAGCGTCGCGCAGCCCGCTGCGGTCGCGGTACGCCTTCATGGCGAGCAGGATGCTCTCGGTGCCGCCCGATGTGACCGTCCCGACCGGCTCGGGGTGGCGCAGCATCGCCCCCGTCATCGCGACGATCTCCGCCTCGAACTTCGTCGCGCTCGGCCAGAGGTCCACGTGCAGCGGGTTGCTCTGCGAGTGGATCGCGTACACGCGCGAGAGGAAGTCCACGTGCTCGCGATCCCCGTGGTACACGGCGCCGGACGCGAAGCCCTTCTCCCACCGCGGCGCCTCCTCGCGCGCCATCTCCTCGAGCTCGCGCAGCACCTCATCCCGTCCGCGGCCCCGCTCGGGCAGCCGCTCGAAGGTCGGGTACCGGCCGCGGTACGGCTTCAGGCCGTTCTCGATCGACGCCAGCGGGTCGTCGCTCACTCCGCACCTCCGTTCAGACGGCGATAAAGGCGCCGGTTCGACTTGTAGATGCCGCGGAACGCGGCGTAGAGCTCGTCGTAGGTGGCGCGCGCCGCCGGCCGCGGCGCGTACGTGGCCGCGACGGGCGCCCGCCCGTCCAGCTGCGGCCGCTCGAGCTCGCCGAGCGCCAGCCCGGCGAGCAGGGCGGCGCCGCGCACGCCCGCGTAGACGGGGTCGGCCACGCGATGGATCTCGCGGTCGAGCACGTCGGCCATGATCTGGCACCACAGCTCTGAGTGGGCGCCGCCGCCGATGAACGCGAGCGGCTCGAGCCGCTTGCGCGTGAAGCGCTCCACGTGGTGCTGCATCCAGCGGGCGTTCAGCGCCACGCCCTCGAGCACGGCCCGCGCCACCTGCGCGCGGCCCGTGTCCAGGGAGAGGTTGTGCAAGCCGCCGCGCACGAGGTGGTCGTCGACCGGCGTGCGCTCGCCGTTCAGCCAGGGCGTGAAGATCACCCCGCCGCTGCCTGCCGGCGCGCTCGCGGCCAGCTCCTCGAGCAGGGCGAAGCCCTCGTCGCCCGAGTCCGGGAAGAGCGCGTCGCGGGCCCGCTCGGCGCACACGCCCGCGGTCTGCTGCTCGCACGAGACGAGGTAGCGGTCCGGGAGCGCGGACGGCAGCGCCGCGATCGAGTGCAGGGCGTCGGTGCGCTTGTACGGCACGTGGCAGGAGATCCACGACGACGTGCCGACGTAGAGGTGCGCGGCGTGGTCGGCGGTCGCGCCCGAACCCACCGCGGCCGACATCGTGTCGGGCGTGCCGGCCACGACCTGCACGTCACCCCCGAGGCCGAGCTCCTCCGCGGCGGCCGGCGCGAGCGGACCCAGCACGGCGTTCGCGGGCAGCAGCTCCGGCAGCTTCGCGCGGTCGATCCCCGCCGTCCGCAGGAGGCCCTCGTCGTACGCGGGCGCGGCGAGGTCGCGCGTGTCGGTCACCCACCCGAGCGTGGCGCTGCAGTTGGTGGCGGCCAAGCGCCCGCTCAGCTTCAGGCCGAGCCAGTCGACCGGCTCGAGGAACGCGGCCGTCGCTCGATAAACGTCCGGCCGCTCCGACTTCAGGTAGAGGATGTGGCCGAGCGCGTCGCGGGCGCTGAGCGACGGCGCGCCGCCGGTGAGGCGGAGCCACCGCAGCGCCCTGAGCGGCGAGTAGCCGGCCACCGGCCCGCCCGCGACCCGCCGCACGGCGGGCGCCCCGCGCGAGTCGAGCCAGATGATCGCCGGGCAGAGCGGGTCGCCGGCAGCGTCGACCGCGACCGTCCCTGCCCACTGGCCCGTGATCGCCACGGCAAAGACGCGCTCGTCGGGATGGGCGCCGAGCAGCCGCCGCGCTGCCGCGACGATGGCCCGCCACCAGTCGGCCGGGTCCTGCTCCGCCCCACCGCCCGGGAGATAGGTGACCGTGTTCGGCTCGCGCTCGGCGCCGAGCACCTCCCCGTCGAGCCCAACGAGCGCAACCTTGGGGCCGCCGGTGCCGAGGTCGAGGGCGAGCACACGCCGCGAATCCATCGCGGCCGCAGCCTACTCAGAGTCCGATCGCGGTCGGAGGGGCGGC
>DASXAA010000207.1:0-3001 GCA_036407035.1 Thermoleophilaceae bacterium
GCCGGAGCTCAAGCGCGAGCTGTTCGCGGGGCTGTCGTCCGTGTGCGGGCCGGAGACCGTGCTCGCGACGAACACCTCCTCGATCCCGGTGACCTCGCTCGCGAGCGCGGCGGATCGCCCCGAGAACGTGGTCGGCATGCATTTCTTCAACCCGCCGCCGCTGATGCCGCTCGTGGAGGTGATCCGCGCGGACCAGACCGGCGACCGCGCGCTCGCCGTCGCCCGGGCGACCGCGGAGGCGATGGGCAAGCAGATCGTGCTGGCGGCCGACGGCCCCGGTTTCCTCGTCAACCGCTGCGGCCGCCCGTTCGCCGGCGAGGGCCTGCGGCTGCTGCAGGAGGGCCTGGCCACGGCCGAGCAGATCGACCGGATCTGCAGGCTCGGCGGCGGCTTCCGGATGGGCCCGTTCGAGCTGATGGACCTGGTCGGGATCGACGTCGGGTTCGAGGTGGCCAAGTCGTTCGCCGAGCTGTCGTTCGGGGAGCCGCGCTGGCGGCCGAGCCCGATCCAGGCGCGGATGGTCGCCGCCGGCCGCCTCGGACGGAAGTCCGGCCGCGGCTACTACGAGTACACGGGCGACGGCCCGTACCGGCCCGACGACCCGCCGGCGCCCGAGCCGGGCGGCGGCGACGGGCGCTGCGTCGTCGTGAGCGGGGTCGGAGCGCTGGCGGAGGAGCTGCGGGAGCTGGCGCGCCGGGCCGGCTTCGAGGCGCGCGGCGAGGGCGAGCCGGGCGGCTCGCCGCCCGACCTGCTCGTGGACGCCGCGGTGCCGTCGCGGCGGATCGAGGTCTCGCCCGCAGCCGCGGGGCTGCCCGAGCCGGTCGGCGGCGCCGGTCCGCCGCTCGTGTCGGTCTGCGCCGACCGCTCGCTCGCATCCCTGCGCGAGCCGCACGCCGTCGGCTTCCACCTGCTGCCACCGCTCGGCGAGTCGGCCCTCGTGGAGCTCACCCGCCTCCCGACGACGCCCGACGACACGGCCCGGGCCGCGGAGGAGATGTTCCGCTGCCTCGGCTTCCACGCCGAGTGGGTCGCGGACGCGCCGGGGCTCGTGCTCGGGCGGATCGCCTGCCAGCTCGTGAACGAGGCGTACTTCGCGGTCGGCGAGGGCGTCGGGTCGGCCGAGGACGTGGACACGGGCCTGAGGCTCGGCCTCAGCCACCCTCGCGGGCCGGTCGAGTGGGGCGACGCGATCGGCCTCGAGCACGTGCTCGCGACGATCGACGGGCTGTGGGAGGAGCGGCACGAGGAGCGCTACCGCGCCGCGCCGCTGCTCAGGCGGGCGAAGAACGTTCGCGCCGAGGGGGAATGATCCGCGGCGCGCGCACGTCCGAAAGGTAGGACATGCTCACCGCCGCCGAACAACAGAGCCTCACCGGGATCGCCCCCACCCTCCCGCGCATCGAGCGCGCGCTGCTCACCCTGCACGCCCTCGGGGTCGCCGCGCTCACGCTGGTGGGGATCCACCGCCACTAGCCCGGTCCGCGCGCAGCGCGCGCCATGCCGCCTCGGCCAGCACGCGCTCGGCCCGCCCGATCGAGCTCTTTACGCGGCCCGCGAGCCACTGGCGGGCGAACTCCTGCGCGGGCCCGATCATGATCGTCAGGTAGAGGTCGAGCGGCAGCCGCCGGACGCGGCCCGCCTCGACCTGCGCCCTCAGCCAGCCGCCGGTCGCCGCGAGCGCCTCGCGGTTCTGCTCGCGCAGCTCGTCGGACGGCGGCTCGCGCCGGCTCAGCAGGTAGCGCGCGAGCGCGGGGTTGTCGCGCACCCAGCGCACGTGGTGGCGCACCAGCGCCCTGATGCCCGCCTCGGCCTCGGGGTCGGCGCGCAGCACGCGCAGCAGGCCCCGCTGGTAGTCGCACACCGCCTCGAGGTAGAGCGCGCTCGCGAGCTCCTCCTTGCCGCCGAAGTGATGGTAGATCGAGCCGACGCTCGCGCCGGAGAGCCGGCGCACGTCCGCCACGGTCGTCCCCTCCACGCCGTTCTCCTCGAAGCTCCGCAGCGCGGCGTCGAGGATCTGCCGGCGGCGCGCGGCGCTTGCCTGCTCCCTGGTCGACATACTAGAATCTAATTCTAGAAGATGATTCTGCTGGATAGATTCCTGCCGCGCTACGACGTGCGCGAGTTCCACTCGATCGCCATCGACGCCCCTCCCGAGGCGGTGATGGACGCCGCCCGGCGGCTGACCCTCCGCGACCTGCCGCTATCGCGACTGCTGATCGCGATCCGCGGGCTGCGGGCCGAGCGCGCCGACGTGCCGCTGCTCGACGGCTTCCAGCGGCGCGGCTTCATGCTGCTGGGCGAGGCGCGGGACGAGCTGGTGCTGGGCGTCGTCGGCCGCTTCTGGCACCCGCGCGACAACGTGAGGCCGTCGCGGCCCGAGGAGTTCGTCCCGTTCGCCGAGCCGGGCTTCGCGAAGGGCGCGATGAACTTCCGCGTCGTGGCCGAGGGCGGGCGCACCGTCTTCTCGACCGAGACGCGCGTGCTCACCACGGACGGCGGCGCGCGCCGGCGCTTCCGCGCCTACTGGCTGTTCGTGCGGCCCGGCAGCGGGGTGATCCGCCGCGACCTGCTGAGGGCCGTCAAGGCGGCCAGCGTGCGGTCCACCTCCTCGACCGTCGAGTAGTGGAGGAAGCCGATGCGCACGGCGCCCTCCTCCCCCAGCCCCAGGGCCCGTATCGGCTCGAGCGCGTAGTAGTTGCCGTCCCACACGTAGAGTCCGGCGTCGGCCAGGCGCGCGGCCGCCTCCCGCGGCTCGAGGCCCGACACGTTCAGGCAGAACGTGGGCGTGCGCTCGCCGGCGCGCTCCGGATCGCGGATGCCGTACAGCTCGACCTCCGGCAGCTCCGCGAGGAAGTGGCGGGTGAGCTCGGCCTCGTGGGCCTCGATGCGGGCGTAGGCGTCGTCGAGGCTGCCGTCGCCGAGCGAGGCGATGTACTCGATCGCCGCGGTGGCGCCCGCGATCGCCTCGTGCGACTGCGTGCCCGTCTCGAACCGGTGCCCG
>DASXAA010000208.1:0-3788 GCA_036407035.1 Thermoleophilaceae bacterium
CGAGTGGGAGGACGCCGTGCTCGAGGACCGCAGCTTCGAGACGGCCTCGATCGCGCCGACCGCGTTCACCCCGCCGCGACCGAATCCCGTGCGGGCGACGCTCCTGGTGAAGGTGCCGCCGCGCGCAGGCTGAGCACGAAGCGCGCGCCGCGCCCGTAGCTGTCGGCGAGCACGAGGTCGCCACCCATGCGCCGGGCCAGCTCGCGCCCGATCGCCAGGCCCAGCCCGAAGCCGCCCTCCGAGCCGGCCGCGGCGCCGCGGTGGAAGCGCTCGAAGATGTGCTCGCGCTCCTCCGCCGGGATGCCCGGGCCGCGGTCGACCACGTCGAGTGTCGCCTGGCGCTCGTCGCAGTCGACGAGCACGCGCACCGCCTCGCCGGGCGGCCCGTAGCGCAGCGCGTTGTCGAGCAGGATGCGCACGACGCGCGCCACCGCGTCGGGATCGCCGCGGCCCCAACACGGGCCGTCGGGCGGCACCGTCTCGATGCGTAGGTCGTGCTCGCGCGCACTCAACTCGAACTCGGCGGCCACCGCGCGCGCCAGCTCGCCGAGCTCGACCGGCTCCGAGCGCAGTGGCACCTGCGCGTCCAGGCGCGAGAGGTCGAGCAGCTCCTCGGCCAGCACCGACAGGCGGCGCAGCTCGCGCCGCGCGGTGGCGACCTGGCGCTGGGCGTCCTCGAGGTCGAGCCGGCCGTCGCCGAGGTCCTCCTCGAGCAGCTCCATCGTGCCCTGGAGCATCGTCAGCGGCGTGCGCAGCTCGTGCGAGGCGGTCGAGACGAACGCGCGGCGCGCGGCCTCCTGGCGGCGCAGCTCCTCCTGCATCAGCGCGAGCGTGCGCGCGAGGTCGCCGACCTCGTCGCGGTGGCTGTCGTGCGGGGTCGGCACGTCCGGGCCCTCGCGCGAGATCCGCAGCGCGATCGTGCGCAGCCGGCCGAGCCGGCGCAGCAGCGTGCTCGAGAGGCCGATCGCGAGGACGACCGCGACGAGCAGCCCGAACGCACCCGCGGCGAGCAGCCCGTTGCGGACGCGGTCGACCACCGTCGAGACCTCGGCCAGCCGGCGCTCGGCGACGAGCACGCCCGCCAGCTTGCCCTTCGGGTAGAGCGGGACGGCGACATTGAGCGTGTCGCCCCGCAGGTCGCGCTGCGTGCCGCCGTGGTTCATCGCCGCGACGGCGACCAGGAGCGTGCCGCGGCCGAGCGGCGCCAGCGACTCCGAGTCGTCGGTGAAGCTCGGCGGCAGGCCGCCCGGCGAGGTCAGCGACGTGTTGCCCACGAGCACGCGCGCGTCGCTCTGGAAGCTCAGCGCGAACAGGGCCTCGCCGAGGTCGCCCGCGCGCTTGGACGCATCCTTCTGCTGCAGCGCCAGCTCGAACTTCTGCTGCGCCGCGATCACGTCGGTCTCGAGCTGGTCGGCGGCCTGGGCGCGCAGCCGCTCCTGGAGCGGGCCGACGAGGACCAGCGCGGTGGCCCCGAGCGTGATCATGGCGGTCGCGACCAGCGCGAGCAGCAGCCGCCACCGCAGGCCGGCGGGTAGCCGATGCGTCATGGCTCGCGGAACCGGTAGCCGGTGCCGGGGACGGTGAGGATCAGGCTCGGCTCCTCGGGCTTGGGCTCGAGCTTCTCGCGCAGGTGGCGGATATGGACGTCGATCGCGCGCGGGTCGCGGTAGGCGCTGTCGCCCCAGATCGAGCGCAGGAGCTCCTGGCGGTTGAACGCGTAGCCGGGGCGGCTCATCAGCTGCGCGAGCAGCTCGAACTCGCTGAAGGTCAGGCGCACCGGGGCGCCGTCGACCGTCACCCGGCGCAGCTCGCGGTCCAGGCTCACCGGGCCGACGCGCAGGCTGCCCTCGACGACGCGGCCCTGGGCGCGGCGCAGGACGGCGCGGATGCGGCTGCGCAGCTCGGCCAGCCCGAACGGCTTGGTGACGTAGTCGTCGGCGCCCGACTCGAGGCCCTGGACCGCGTCGGCCTCGCTGTCCAGCGCGGTGAGCATGATGATCGGCACCACGTCGCGCCGGCCGCGCAGCATGCGCGCGACGTCGTGGCCCGTCGGCCCGCTGCCGAGCGCGACGTCGAGCAGCACGACGTCGAACGGGCGCTCGGCGGCGGCCGTCAAGGCGGCGTCGCCGTCGGCCACGGCGGTTACGCGGTGGCCCTCGCGTTCGAACGAGCGGCTCAGCATCTCGCGCAGCGGCTGGTCGTCGTCGACCAGCAGGATGTCGAGCGCAGAAACGGTCTGCACGGACCGAGGGTAGCCGTGCGAGCAGCGATTAAGGGCTGTTAGGGGTCTTTAGGTCACGCGCTGTTCCGAGAGTCCAGTGGGCAGGCTGGATGCCATGTCAACCGCTGAAATCGACGTCCCGCGGTCACGGCGCTTCGAGCGCCGGGAACGTCCAGTTGCCGTCCTCGGGGGCGGCCCTGCGGGACTGACCGCCGGGTACCTGCTGGCCCGTCAGGGCCGGCCCGTGATCGTGTTCGAGGCCGAGGATCAGGTCGGTGGCCTCGCGAAGACCGAGGTGCGCGACGGCTATCGGTTCGACCTCGGCGGCCACCGCTTCTTCACCAAGTCCAAGGAAGTCGACGACCTCTGGCACGAGGTGCTCGACGACGAGTTCCTGCTGCGCCCGCGCATGTCGCGCATCTACTGGAACCAGCGCTTCCTCGACTATCCGCTGCGCGGCCCGGACGTGATCCGCAAGCTCGGCCCGGTCGAGTTGACGCGCGCACTCGCGTCGTACCTGGTTGCCGCGGTCAAGCCCAAGGGCAAGGAGGACAGCCTCGAGGAGTGGGTGTCGAACCGATTCGGCAAGCGCCTCTACGAGCTCTTCTTCAAGTCCTACACGGAGAAGGTGTGGGGCGTGCCCTGTACCGAGCTGCGCGCCGAGTGGGCTGCGCAGCGAATCAAGGGCCTCTCCTTCTTCAGCGCCGCCAAGGCAGCCTTCTTCGGCAACCGCGGCAACAAGGTGAAGAGCCTGATCTCCGAGTTCCACTACCCGCGCTTCGGTCCGGGCCAGATGTGGGACTCGATGACCACCGAGATCCGCCGGCTCGGCGGCGAGGTGCGCACCGAGACGCCGGTCGAGCAACTCAAGTTCGAGGACGGCCGCATCGTCGAGGTCGAGGCCGGCGGCGAGACGATCGTGCCGGGGCAGGTGATCTCGTCGCTGCCGCTGCGCGCGACCGTCGAGATGACGCGCCCGCTCGCTCCGCCCGAGGTGCGCGACGCCGCGCGCGGGCTCCGCTACCGCGACTTCCTCACCGTGGCGCTCGTGCTCGACGGCGAGGACCTCTTCCCGGACAACTGGATCTACATCCACGAGCCGGGCGTGAAGGTGGGCCGCATCCAGAACTACCGCTCCTGGAGCCCGGCGATGGTGCCGGATCCGTCGAAGGCCTGCGTGGGCCTCGAGTACTTCTGCTTCGAGGGCGACGAGCTGTGGGACATGAGCGACGATGACCTCGTCGCGCTGGCGACGAAGGAGCTCGAGCAGCTCGGCCTCGCCTCGGCGTCGAAGGTCGAGCGCGGCTATGCCGTGCGCGTGCCCAAGGCCTATCCGATGTACGACCGCGACTACGAGGACCGCGTCGCCGCGATCCGCGGGTGGCTCGAGACGGTCGGCAACCTCCAGCAGGTCGGCCGCAACGGCCTGCATCGCTACAACAACTCGGACCACTCGATGCTCACCGCGATGCGCGCGGTGGACAACCTCGTGCGCGGCAAGGAGCACGACCTCTGGGCCGTGAACGCCGAGAGCGTCTACCACGAGGAAGACGTGAAGGAGGAGCAC
>DASXAA010000209.1:0-17867 GCA_036407035.1 Thermoleophilaceae bacterium
CGGCCCGCTCCCTCGCGGCCGTGGAATACCCGCGCAGCTAGCTCGCCTGCGCGGGGGTCGCGCCCCAGTCCTCGGGCGCGACCTCGCGGAGCTGGTGCGAGAACCACCAGCTGTGGCCCTCGGGGTCCTTGGCCCCGAAGCGCCGCTCGCCGTACTCCTGGTCGGCGGGCGCGCTCGTGATCTCGGCCCCGGCCGCCTTGGCGCGCTGGTAGAGGGCGTCGGCGTCGTCGACGTTCACGTGGATCGCGACCGTCACGCCGCCGAGCTTCGCCGGCCCGCGGTAGTCGTCGCCGGGGTCGCCCATGTAGATGACGCCGTCGCCGATTCGCATCTCGGCGTGGCTGACGTAGCCCTCGCCGCCGGTGTAGCGGAGCACCTCCTCGAAGCCGAACGCGCGCGTCAGGAACTCCATCGCCGCGTCCACGTCCTCGTAGAGCAGGTAGGGGGAGATGGTCTGCATGTTTGCCTCCTTCATTTCGTCCTCCGGCGCCGGCGGATCTCGGTGTCCAGCGCCTCCAGGCGGTTGGTCCAGAAAGAGCGGTAGCGGGCGAGCCAGTCGTCGAGCTCGGCGAGCGGCCCGGGCTCGAGCGAGTAGATCCGCCGCTGGGCCTCCTCGCGCGCGGTGACGAGACCGTGCTCGCGCAGCACGCGCAAGTGGCGCGACACGCCCGGGCGGCTCGTCTCGAACCGCGACGCGATATCGCCCGCGCTCAGCTCGCCCTCCGCCAGCAGCTCGATGATGCGCAGCCGGGTGGGGTCGGCGAGAGCCTCGAGCGCCTTCACGCGCGCAGCTCCCTGTCGAGGCGGGTGAACAGGCCGCTCCACCTCGTCATGTAGGCCATGCCCACGACCTCGTCGATCTGCCGGTGGTCGAGCACCAGCACGGTGCCGTCGCCGTCCTCGGCGAGCTCGAAGCGGACCACCGAGGCGTCCTCGTCGGCGTAGCGCCAGTCGAGCTCCAGCACGCGGCCCGGCTCCACCTCGCGCACGCCGCCGGAGATGACGTTCCGGTCCGGCAGCTCGAGCTCGAACGCGCCGCCGGCGGCGAGCTCGAAGGCCCGCGGACGCGCGAGCCAGCGCGCGATCGACTCTGGCTCGGTGAGCGCGCCCCACACCTCGGCGGGAGAGGCGTCGTAGCGCCGGGTAAGACGTATGGAGCAGTGGCGAGGGGTCACGGTCCGTGTATGTAACAGGAGGATTACGTAACTGTCAAGTTACGCAGATTGGCCCCCCGGTGGGGGAAGCCTCCAACGGCCGCTCCCAATTCCCCCGCCGGACCGCCCGTCTCTCGGCTAGATTTCAGCGGTCCGTGCTCCGCGCCGTGCTCTCGTCCGTGACGGCGCCGCCCCGCACCACCGGCACGACGCCGGAGGAGGCGGCCCCCCGTGTCCGTTTCCCGCGCCGAAGGGCCGCGGCGCCTCCGGCACCCCCCTGGTACAAGCGGGTGGACTGGTGGAGGCTCGCGCCGCTGATCGCGGTGGCGGCCTTCTCCGTCGCCTACCTGATCTGGCAGCCGCGCACGGTCGACCTGGCCGCGCACACCTACCGCGCGGAGCTGTTCGGCCAGGAGGGCTTCACGATCTGGAACGGCCAGTGGTACGGCGGCCACCACACGCCCGCCTACAGCATCATCTCGCCGCCGCTCGCCTGGCTGATCGGCCCGCCGTTCGCGCTCGTGCTCGCCGCGCTCGCCTCGGCGGCGCTGTTCCCGCCGCTCGCGCGCGGCTACTTCGGCGAGGAGCGCGCCCGCTGGGGCTCGCTCTGGTTCGGGATCGGCGCGGCGACGCTGCTCTTCACCGCTCGGCTGCCGTTCGCGATCGGCGTCGCGTTCGGCCTGGCCGCGCTGCTCGCGCTCCAGCGCCGCCGCTACGCGCTCGCGGTCCTGTTCGGGGTCCTCTGCCCGCTCGGCAGCCCGGTCGCCGGGCTGTTCCTCGCGATGGCGGGCATCGCCTACTCGCTCGCGTACTGGCGTGAGCGCGCCAAGCGCCTCGAGGGCCTCGCCATCGCGGCCGCCGCGTTCATCCCGCCGATGTTCCTCTCGTGGGCCTTCCCCGAAGGCGGCTGGGCGCCCTTCCCCCACAGCGCCTACTACCCGATCCCGATCTTCGCCCTCGGCGCGCTGATCGTGCTCCCGAAGGAGGAGCGCGCGCTCCGGCTCGGAGCTGTCCTCTACGCGCTCGGCTCGACGCTGGCGCTCGTAATGGAGACGCCGATGGGCGGCAACGCCGTGCGGCTCGGCGCGCTGTTCGGCGGCCCGGTCCTGCTCTGCGCGATCTGGGGCAAGCCGTGGACCAAGAGGTGGTGGGCGATTCCCCCGCTCGCCGTGTGCATCGGCTTCCTCGCGCTCTGGCAGTGGTCGCCCGCCGTCCGCGACGTGATCAAGTACATCGAGGACCCGGCCGCGAAGAAGAACTACTTCGCGCCGCTGCGCGAGTTCCTCTCCACGCTGCCGAACCCGCGCCGGGTGGAGATCCCGTTCACGCGCAGCCACTGGGAGGGCGCCGAGATCGCGCCGGTGGCGCCGCTCGCGCGCGGGTGGCTGCGCCAGCTCGACACCGGCCGCAACCCGATCTTCTACAAGGGCCCGCTCAACCGGCTCACCTACGCGAGCTGGCTGGCCGAGAACGGCGTCCGCTACGTCGCGCTGCCGTCGGCGAAGCCCGACAAGAGCTCCTACAAGGAGCGCGCGCTGATCGAGAAGGGCCTCCCCTACCTGCGGCTGCGCTGGCGCTCCGACGACTGGCGCGTGTACGAGGTGCTGCTGCCGGCGCCGTTCGTGATCTCCCAGGGCGACGCCAACATCGTGCTCGAGCAGTACTCCTCCGACGAGATGCTGCTCGACGTGAAGAAGCCCGGCACGGCGATCGTGCGCGTGCGCTGGACGCCCTACTGGTTCGCGGGCGGGGCGTGCGTGGAGCCCTATCGCGACTGGACGAAGATCACCGCGACAAAGGCCGGCTTCGTGCGGATGAACATCCGCTTCGCGCCCGAGCGGCTGTTCTCCCGCGGCCGCCGGTGCGACCCGTGAGGTCGGTACCCTTGCCCCCGTGCCTCGCTCCCACCCCTTCGTAGCGCAGTTCGTACGCGTCTGGAGGTCCACGGGACGCTGGCTGCCCAACGGCTGGCTCGACGCGCTGCGCCAGCTGGCGCTGTTCGCCGGCGCGTACTACGTGTACCGGATCGTGCGCGGCGTGGTGGACGGGCAGGCCGGACTGGCGTTCGAGAACGCGCGGACGGTGGTCGACGCCGAGCGGTCGCTCGGGCTCTTCTTCGAGCCCGGGCTCCAGGCGTGGACACGCAGCCAGGAGTGGCTGCTCACGTTCGCCAACTGGATGTACGTGAACTCGCACTTCGTGCTCACGACCACGTTCCTGATCTGGCTGTACCTGGCGCGCAACTACGCCTTCTACTACGTGCGGAACATGTTCATGGTGGCGATGGGCCTGGCGCTCGTGGGCTACGTCGTGTTCCCGACCGCGCCGCCGCGCTTCCTGCCGGAGTGGGGCTTCACGGACACGGTCGCGCACTGGGTGGGCGACTCCGCCGAGAACAGCGCCAACGTGCTCTACAACCCGTTCGCCGCGATGCCCAGCATGCACATCGCCTTCGCGCTCATGATCGCGGTGCCCGGCTTCATGCTTGTGAAGAGCCGCCTGCTGAAGGCGTTCTGGGCCGTCTATCCGGCGATCATGACCTTCGTCGTCATCTCGACCGCCAACCACTTCTGGCTGGACGCCGCGGTCGGCGCGGCGGTGGCCGCCGTCTCCGCCTGGGCGGCGACGATGGCGCTCGCGCGCGCGCGGCCCGATGCCTGGGCGTGGCGGACCGCCAAGGTCACGGCGTGACGGGCGAGCCCACGCGCCAGCGCACACGCCCCGAACGCACTCGACGCAACGGCCGCGACGGCCCCCGCACCGCCGCCGAGTTGCGCGCGCTGGCGCGCAACCGGCTGATCGAGTCGCGCCTGACGCCGAACAAGATCTCCGTCACCGGCCTGGTCCTGAACCTGCTAGCCGCGTTCCTGATCACACAGGAGCTGATGGTGGCGGCGGCGTTCGCGTTCATCGTCGGCTCGCTGATGGACATGCTCGACGGCCGCTACTCGCGCATGTCCGGCAAGGGCACGCCGTTCGGCGCCTTCCTCGACTCCACGCTCGACCGCATGGAGGAGGGCATCGTGCTGGCCGCCGTCGCGGCGCACTTCGCCAAGAGCGGCGACGACATCGCCGTCGGCGCGACCGTGCTCACGGTCGTCGGCTCCTACATGGTCAGCTACACGCGGGCGCGGGCGGAGGCGCTCGGCGTGGAGTGCAAGGTCGGGATCGCCTCGAGGGCCGTGCGCGTGGTGATCCTCTCGGCCGGACTCATGTTCGCGGACGGGGAGCTTGTGCCAGACTTCGATCTCCTCGAACCCGCCATCTACGCCATGGCGGCGCTGACGATCTTCACCACGTTCCAGCGCGTGTTCCACGTCAGGCGACAGCTGGTTCGCGGAAGCGAAGCGGTGTAACCGCAAGGCGCTTTCCGGGTTCGTCTTCTTGACGGCCTCCCCTCCGTGGAGGCCTTTCCCGTGCCAAGCAGGAGGGCTTCGTGACCGACACTTCCAACCCCGCCAACGGCGCCTCGCGGTACCAGGCCGACAAGGTCCGCGTCGCCGTCATCGGCGTGGGCAATTGCGCCTCGTCGTTCGTACAGGGCGCCGAGTACTACAAGGACGCCGACCCGCGGCAGAGCGTGCCCGGGCTGATGCACGTGGACCTGGGGGGATACCACGTCCGCGACATCGAGTTCACGGCCGCGTTCGACATCGACGCCGACAAGGTCGGCAAGGACCTCTCCGAAGCGATCTGGTCGGGCCAGAACAACACGATCAAGTTCGCCGACGTCCCGCGCCTCGACGTGCCCGTCCATCGCGGCATGACCCACGACGGGCTCGGTAAGTACCTGAAGGAGAAGATCACGAAGGCGCCCGGCGAGACCGCCGACATCGTCGGGATCCTCAAGGAGACCAAGACCGACGTGGTCGTCTCCTACCTCCCCGTCGGCTCCGAGCAGGCGACGAAGTGGTACGTCGAGCAGGTGCTCGAGGCCGGGTGCGGGTTCGTCAACTGCATCCCGGTCTTCATCGCACAGGAGCACTACTGGGCCTCGCGCTTCGAGAGCGCCGGCCTGCCGATCGTCGGCGACGACATCAAGTCTCAGGTCGGCGCCACGATCGTCCACCGCATGCTCGCGCGGCTGTTCCAGGACCGTGGCGTGCGCCTGGCGCGCACCTCGCAGCTGAACGTCGGCGGCAACATGGACTTCTACAACATGCTCGAGCGCGAGCGGCTCGAGTCGAAGAAGATCTCGAAGACGCAGGCCGTGACCTCGCTGCTAGACGAGAAGCTGCCGGCGGACAACGTCTACATCGGCCCCTCGGACTACGTGCCGTGGCTGACCGACCGCAAGTGGGCGCACATCCGCCTCGAGGGCGAGGCCTTCGGCGACGTGCCGCTGACGATGGAGGCCAAGCTCGAGGTGTGGGACTCGCCCAACTCGGCCGGCATCGTCATCGACGCCGTGCGCTGCTGCAAGCTGGCGCTGAACCACGGCGTCGGCGGGCCGCTGGTGGGCCCGAGCTCGTACCTGATGAAGTCGCCGCCGGAGCAGTACCCGGACCCGGTCGCGCGCGACATGACCGAGGACTTCATCGGGAAGTACGCCGGGGCGCCGAAGCTGCCCGGTCAGGCGAAGGTGAGCGCACCCGCCCTCGAGGAGTAATGAGACCGGGTTGAGACCCGGCCGATACTGACGCGGGGGCCCGCCGGGCGTACGGTGGGCCCCATGAGACGCGTGCTGCTACTGACCCTGCTGACGGCAGCCGCGTCGTCCGGCCAGGCGGTGGCTGCCACGCTGCACGTCGACGATCTGGCCGGCGCCTCGAGCGCGACGTGCGGGACGCCGGCCGACCCCTGCCACAGGATCCAGGACGCCGTGGTGCGAGCGCGGGGAGCGGCGTTCCCCGGCGGGGACAGGATCCAGGTCGCACCTGGGAGCTACCAGGAGGAGGTCGACCTGACGTCGGCCGCGGACACGGGCGACGTCATCGCGGGCGCCGGCTCGGGCGGGCTGTTTCCGACCGCAATCGTCTCCACGACCGGCGGCACCGGGGCCGTCGTCGACATGGGACTCGCGGGCCTGCCCGAGCCGAGCGCCCTCACGCTGCAGGACGTGAGGATCACGGTCAACACGCCCGCGGCGCAGACGGAGGACCGCGCGGCGGTCCAGATGTCCGGCCCGAAGGGCGTGCTCTCACACGTCGCGGTGAACGCGAGCATCCCGGAGAACGAGTACCCGGCCATCGCCGTCAACGACGAGAGCCAGGTGATCGAGCACGCGACGATCGGCGGGCTGTTCGCCGGCGAGGCGGTCGGCACGTTCGCGCCGAGCGACGCCGCGGTCACCGTGCGCGACTCGAGCCTCACCGCGGGCGAGGCGGCGGGGGGCATCCGCAGCGCGCTCTCGCTGGCCCTCGGCACGACCGCGCGGGTGGAGCGCTCGCTGCTGAGGCGCGTGCAGCCGACCCAGTCCGTGGCCGGCGGCCAGGCCTCGTCGCTCGTGATCGACTCCTCGCTCGTGACCGGCGGCGCGGACGCCGTGCTGATGAACGGGCCGGCGCCGCAGAGCCTGACGATCCGCAACTCCACGATCGACGCCGGCGCACCCGGCGCCGGCGCGACCGGCGACGACGTGACCGTGGTGGCGGCGGGCAGCACGGCGGTGATCGACAGCTCGATCCTGCTGGAGGAGCAGACCGCCGCTCTGCCGGGGGCCGCGATCACCTGCTCGAACAGCGACATGCCCGACCAGGTCCAGGCGGCGGACCAGTTCCACGGCTCGATCGACTGTCCCTCGAGGCCGGGCAACGCCCGCGGCAACTCGCTCTCCTCGCCGGCCTCGCTGTTCGCGGACCTCGCCGCCGGCGACTACCACCTGGCGCCGGGATCGCCCGCCGTCGACAGCGGCTCGCCGGCGCCCCTCGTGGCCGGCGAGTCGGCGACCGACCGCGACGGCAACTCGCGCGTGCAGGACGGCGACCACGACTGCGTGCCACGGCGCGACAAGGGCGCCTACGAGGTGGCCGCGCAGCCCGTGCCGTGCCCCGTCCCGCTCCCGGGAGCCGGACCTGCGGTTGACACTGCCCCGATCATCACGGGGCTCCGCATGTCGCACCGGCGCTTCCGGGTGGCGCCCCGTCACAAGCGCGCCCGCGGCTCGCGGCGCGCGCCGGCGGGCACGCGCTTCCGGTACAGGCTCTCGGAGGCCGCGCTCGTCCGCTTCGCGATCAAGCGGCGCGCCAAGGGCGATCACTGGATTCCCGTCGCCAAGTTCGACAAGCAGGGAACGGCGGGCGCCGGCACGAAGCGGTGGAGCGGCCGTGTGGGCAAGCGCCACCGCGCCCTCCGCCCGGGCCGCTACCGCGCGTCGCTGCAGGCACGGGACGGCGCCGGCCAGCTGTCGAAGCGTGTGGCGATCAAGTTCCGAATCGTGAACTAGCGGTCATGTGGCGGCCCCGATGGGCTGCCTGGCGTGGCGCGTGGGCGCCGGCGCCGGGCGGCGCGTGGCGAGGTGGGCCGGCAGTACGGCCAGCAGCGCGGTGGCGCTGAACGCGAGGGCGGTGATGCCGAACGCGTGACCGGGACCATGGCCGGCGGAGAGGGTGAGGTAGAGGAGGCCGAATCCGGCGACGCCGATGGAGGCGCTGATCTGCGCGGCGGTGGCGCTGACGCCGCTGACGTCGGGCGCGTGCTCCCGGGAGGCGGCGTCGGTCATGTGGGCCAGCAGCCCGGTGAACACGATCCCCAGGGCGAACCCACCGGGAACGAACAGGACGGCGAGCAGCGGCGTGGAGAGCGCTCCGGCGAGCACGCTGCCACCGATCGCCAGGTAGACGGCGGCGAGCATCAGCATGCCGGCCACCGGGAGGGCCGGCAGCCGCTGGGCGGGGACACGGCTGCGGACCGGTCCGGCGAGCCCGAACGCCGCGACCCACGGCAGCAGGATCAGCCCCGAGAACAGGGCGGTGTGGCCGAGGCCGGTCTGGAGGTACTGGGCGAGCGTGAACAGCAGGGCGAAATACGTGGCGGTGGAGGCGCCCAGCCCGACCAGTCCCCAACCGATCGCCGGCCGGGCGAGGATGGTGGTGTCCACGAGCGGCGCGCGGCCGGCGGCGAGCACCCGCCGCTCGGTGAGGAGGAACAGCGCGACCGCCGGCACGCTCGCGGCCAGCGCGGCCCACGTCCATACCGGCCACCCGGACTCGCGGCCGACCGTCAGCGGGACCACGACGCACAGGACTGCCACCGACAGGGCGGCGACGCCCGCGAGGTCCACGTGACTGCGTCCGTCACGGTCGTCGGCGGGCAGCACCCGTGAGCCGAGGGCCAGGACGGCGAGGCAGATCGGGACGCTCGCCAGGAAGATCGGCCGCCAGCCCGCGCCGGCGACGTCGGCGGAGATCAGCACTCCACCGAGGATCTGCCCGACCACCGCACCGATCGACAGGGCCACGGCATAGAGGCCTATGGCCCGCGCGCGGCTCTCGCCGCTGAAGTGGAGTTGGACGGCGGTCAGCACCTGGGGGAGCATCAGCGCCGCCGACGCGCCCTGGAGCACCCGCATGACGATCAGCACCGTGATGTCGGGCGCCAGCCCGTCGGCGAGGGAGGTGACGCCGAACAGCGCCACGCCCAGCAGGAACAGCCGCTTGTAGCCGTGCGTCTGGCCGAGCCGAGCGCCGGTGATCAGCAGCACCGCGTAGGCGACGATGTAGCCGCCGACGACGAACTGCGCATCGCCGCCCGACGCGGCCAGGTCGTGTCTGATCGATGGGGTGGCGACGTTCGCGATCGTCGCGTCGGCGGAGGCCAGGAACGGCGCGGCGAGCAGGACCGCGAGCATCGCCGACGCCGGACGGGCGGTTGTCGGTGTCCTCGTCGTCATATGGAGCAAACGACGGAGCGGTCCGTTTGGTGAGGTCGCGGCGGACGGCCATGACGGGCCGCCCCCCGCCTATCCTCCGCGAGTGCCCCAATTCACGATCGCGCAGGTCACGCCGTGGCCGTGGGAGCAGCACCACGAGGTCAACCGCTTCGTCGAGCGGCTCTCGGACGAGCTGTGCTCGCGCGGCCACCGCGTCGCGGTCGTGGCGCCGTCGGACTCGCGCGAGCTCGTGCACGCGGGGCGCGCGCGGATCAGGGAGCTGAGCTCGAACCCGGACGCCGTGTTCGACGACCCCGGCTGCACGAGCATGCTGGCCGTCGGGCAGAGCCTGCCGTTCCGGCGCGGCGGCTCCGTGTCGCTGCCGCTCGACGTGAACCGGACGCTCGAGGAGCTGCTCGAGCGGGCCGAGTTCGACTTCGTGCACGTGCACGAGCCGTTCGCGCCGAGCGCGTCGTCGGCGGCGCTGCGCCACTCGCGCGCCCTGAACGTCGGCACGTTCCACGCGACCACCGAGCGCTTCGTCTCGACGCAGGTGGCGCGCCGCGTGGTGGAGCTGCTCTTCGGGCGCCTCGACGGCCGCACCGCCAGCTTCGCCTCCACGCGCGACCTGGTGGAGCGCTACTTCCCCGGCGACTACCGCGTGATCCGTCCCGGCGCCGACCTGCTCCAGCGGCCGTCGGCGGACGGCGGGCCGCCCGAGATCGTCTTCTCGGCCGAGGAGGAGCGCGGCGCGCTGCGGGTGTTCCTGCGCGCGCTGCGGCGCCTTCCGACCGAGCTCGACTGGCGCGCCACGATCTGGCTGCGCGACCCCGAGACGGCGCCGGCGGTGGCGCTGTCGCGGCGCCTGCGGGACCGGGTGCGGCTGGCGGGGCCCGGCGACGGCTCGGAGGCGCAGCACCTCGCCCGCGCGCGGATCGTCGTCGCGGCGTCGACGGGAACGGCGCCTGCCCCGCAGCTCGTGCTGCGCGCGCTGGCCGGCGGTGCGGTCCCGGTCGTCACCCGTCTGCCGCAGTACGAGGAGGCCCTTCGCGACGGCGAGCTCGGCCTCCTGTTCGAGCCGCGCGACGCCGACACGCTCGCGGCCCAGCTCGAGCGGCTGCTGTCGGGGCCCGAGCTGCTCGACGATCTCTCGGCGCGCATCCGGGAGGCGCACCCGGACCTCACCTGGTCGCGCACGGCCGACGAGTTCGAGGCGCTCTACACCGAGATCGCCGCGCGCCGCCACACGGCCACGGGCAAGCCGGCCGTGCGCAAGCGGCTCTCGGCGCGCGACTACATCCACGTGGACCTCCACATGCACACCGACCACTCGCCCGACTGCGCCACGCCGGTGGACACGCTCCTCGACACGGCGAAGAGGGTGGGCCTGGGCGCGATCGCGGTGACCGACCACAACGAGATCTCCGGGGCGCTCGAGGCCCGCGAGCGCGCCGACGGGATCAGGGTGATCGTCGCCGAGGAGGTCAAGACGGCCGACCAGGGCGAGGTGATCGGCCTCTTCATCGAGGAGAAGATCCCGCGCGGGATGACGCTCGACGAGACGATCGCCGAGATCCGCCGCCAGGGCGGGCTCGTCTACGTGCCCCACCCGTTCGACCGCATGCACGCCGTGCCGGACTACGAGCACCTGCTCGGGGTGGTGGAGGACATCGACGCGATCGAGGTCTTCAACCCGCGCGTGGCGTTCTCGGCCTTCAACGAGGAGGCCGCCCGCTTCGCCGCCAAGTACCGCATCCCCGCCGGCGCCGGCTCGGACAGCCACGTGGCGCAGGGCCTCGGCTCGGTGAAGATCCGCATGCGCGACTTCGACGGCCCGGAGGAGTTCCTCGAGTCGCTGCGCGACGCCGACATCGTGCGAAAGCGCCAGTCGCTCCTGTACGTGCAGGCGCTCAAGTTCATCCAGACGAAGAGCCCGGCGCGGCGCAAGACCGCGCGCGCGGGCGGCAAGCCTTGATGCAGCCGAAAGGAGCGGGGGCCGGGTCGTCAAAAGCCTCTGCTCAGGTGCCGGCGACCGACGACGAGATCAGGGAGAAGTACCTCGAGCGCGCGATCCGCGAGCTCAACCAGCTCACGCGGGAGATCCAGGGCTGCGACCTCTGCCCGCGCGGCAACCTGATGCCCGTGCTCGGCTCCGGGCACCCGCAGGCCGACATCTTGCTGCTCAAGTTCGCGCCGGTGCCGGCGGAGATCGAGGAGGGGGTCGCGTTCTACGGCCGCGCCGGCAGCGCGCTGATGAAGAGCTTCAAGCGCCTCGGCGTCGATCCGCTCGCGGTGTACGGCACCGTCTTCGTCAAGTGCCCGGTTTCCGACACGGACCTCTCCGCGCCGGAGTGCCGCGCCCGCGTGCTCGAGGAGATCGCGATCGTGCAGCCGCGGATCGTCGTCGTGATGGGCGAAGAGGGACTCGAGGAGCTGAACGGCCTGGGAGTGCCGATCGCCACCGAGATCGATGCGCGCGCGGGCGAGATCCAGAAGCTCACGCCGTCGTGCGACGCGCTCTACGTGCCGGACATCGACCGCTCGCTCGACGACGAGGTCGCGAAGCGCGATTTCTGGCGCGCCTTCCGCGCCCTCGGCGACTGGTACGCGGACTTCCCGCCGTATTAATCTCCGCCTCCCCGGGAAGGAGGCATTCCATGGCCGTAACGGCGAGGGTGCTGGTGGTGGCGAATCGCACCGCCGAGAGCCCCGAGCTGCTCGACGCGCTGAGGGCGCGGGCAGGGACGGGGCCGTGCGAGTTCACGCTGCTCGTCCCCTCGACCCCGCACGGGCTGGCCTGGGCGGCGGACATGCACGCGGGCGGCGGCGAGGCCGAGGAGCACCGGCAGGCGTTCATCGACCGGCTGCGGGCCGAGGGGCTCGACATGGCGGGGGCGAAGGTCGGCGATCCGGACCCGCTGGCGGCGGTCCAGGACGAGTGCAACTTCGCCGAGTACGACGAGGTGATCGTCTCGACGCTGCCGCTGAAGATCTCGAAGTGGCTCCGGATCGACCTACCGCGTAAGGTCAAGGCCGCGACGGGCCTGCCGGTGACGCACGTCGTGGGAAGCGAGGAGAAGGCGAGAGCCTGATGGACCTGGAGGAGCACAGCGTCGAGCCGGTGATCCAGCGCAAGTGCGCCGAGTGCGGCACGCGCCTGACCGACCGCGAGATCGAGGCGTCGCTCGAGAGCGGCGGCCCGTACCTATGCACGGTGCACGCGATGGAGCAGGTGGACCTGAGCGAAGACGAGCAGCAGCCGGGCTAGGGCGAGACCGCCCGGCCGAGGGAGTCGGCGCCCATGATCTTGGGCGCGCCGTCCTCGTAGAACTGGTCGAGCTCGGCGATCTCGAAGCCCGCGCTCGTCAGCAGGTCCGGGATCTGCCGCGTCAGGTGGCAGCCTCCGAACAGGCGCTTCTGGACCGGCTCGAGTCGGTGCTGCCAGACCCGCACCGACTCGTCCGGCGCCAGACCGTGCTCGACGAAGTGGAACGTCCCGCCCGGCTTCAGCACGCGCCTGACCTCGGCCAGCGCGGCGTCCACGTCCGGGATCGTGCAGAGGGTCCACGTGGACAGCGCGGCGTCGAAGCTGTCATCCGGGAACGGCAGCGACTGGCCGTCGAGGCCCGAGCGCTCCACGCGCGTCCCGGTGGCGCGCACGCGCTGCTCGGCGAGCCGCCACGCCAGGTCCGCCGGCTCGATCGCCGCCACCCGCTTGAGGCCTGGCGGGTAGAACGGCGCGTTGTGCCCGGAGCCGAAGCCGAGCTCCACCACCTCGCCCTCGAGCCCCTCGCAGACGCGCTGCCGCAGCGGCGCGACGGCCTTCAGCCCGCAGCCGAAGTTGATGATGCGCGGGAGGATCTGCTCGCCGTAGAAACCCATGCGAGGAACGCTACCGGCGCTCGAGCAGCGCCACGCACTCGATGTGCGGCGTCTGCGGGAACATGTCGACCGGCCGGACGCTCTTCAGCTCGTAGCCCGCGTCCACCATCTGGCGCGCGTTCGGCGCGAGCGTCGTCGGGTTGCACGAAACGTAGACGACCCGCCGCGCCTCGGCCTCGAGCACGCGCCGCACGACCTTGGCCGAGAGGCCGGCCCGTGGCGGATCGACCACCACCACGTCCGGCCTGCCCGACCGCTCGAGCAGCGGCCGCATCGCGGTCCGCACGTCGCCGGCGAAGAAGCGGGCGTTGTCGATCGAGTTGAGGCGCGCGTTCTCGATCGCGTCGGCCACCGCCTCCTCCACGATCTCCACGCCCCAGACCTCGCCGGCGTCCAGCGCCAGGACGAGGGCGATCGTGCCGATGCCGCAGAAGAGGTCGACCACCCGCTCGCGGCCGCTCAGACCGGCCAGCTCCGCGGCGGTGCCGTAGAGGCGCTCGGCCATCTCGGTGTTGGTCTGGAAGAACGCGTCGGGGGAGATGCGAAAGCGCAGGCCGGCCAGCTCCTCCTCGATGTACACGGGCCCCTTCAGGGCCTCGGTCTCGCCCTCGCGGGTGGTCTCGGCCACGCCGTGCGCGCGCGTCCAGAGGACGCTCTCGGCGGGCAGGGCGGCGGCGAGCTCGAGCGCGCGGAAGTCGCCGGGGCTCGTCACGAGCCGCGCCTGCAGCTGCCCGGTGCGCCGTCCCTCGCGGACCACGAGATTGCGCAGGAGGCCCGTGCCGTCGCGGCGGTCCCAAACCGAAAGACCCTCCTCCCGGCACCACGCCTTGGCGGCCTCGCGCAGCTCGTCCACGCGCTCCGAGGCGAGCACGTCGCGGGTCACGTCGTCGATCAGGTCCCAGCGGCCCGGGCGGTGGAAGCCGAGCACGAGCTCGCCGCGCTCGTCGAGACCGAATGAGTACTCGAGCTTGTTGCGGTAGCGGACCTGCTGCTCCGCGGGCACGATCGCCTCGAGCGGCGGGGCGTGGAACCCGCCGAGGCGCTCGAGCGCCTCGCGCACCTGGGACTCCTTCTCGCTCAGCTGGCGCTCGTAGGGCAGCACCTGCCAGGGGGCGCCGGGGTGCGGCGTCTCGGGCTCGATCCGGTCGGGGCTCGGCTCGAGCAGCTCGACCGAGTCGGCCTCGGCGAACGATCGCTTCGACTTCGTCACGCGCGCGAGCACGCGATCGCCGGGCACGGCGCCGCGCACGAACACCACGTAGCCGTCCGTGCGCGCGACGCCCGCCCCGCCGTAGGCGAGCCTGTCCACGCTCAGCTCCAGCTCGTCGCCCCTGCGGGGCCGCTCCGTCGTCGTCACCCCTCCAATGCTGGCAGCATGCCCCGGCGCGTGGATCTCGGCGAGTACAGGCTGGAGGCGGAGGAGTTCCTGTCGGCGCTCGACAGGGAGTTCTACCTCCACTTCTCGGGGCGGCAGAGCGAGTACGACATCGAGCCGATCTACGAGCGCCACGCGGCACTGTTCTCGCGCGCCGCGGTGGACTCCCTGCGCGCCGGCGGCCCGCGCTCGCTGCTCGAGTTCGCCGTGCAGGGCCTGATCGGGCGCGAGACGAAGGCGGAGGAGGCCGAGCTCGCCCGGCGCGAGGCGGTGCTCGAGATCGAGGTCGACGGCGAGCGGCTGCCCTACCGGGAGGCGCCGGTCGTGCAGGCCAACGAGCCGGATCCCGAGCGGCGCGCGGCGATCGAGGACGCGCGCAACGCGGCGCTGACCGAGCGGCTCGACCCGCTGTTGCGAGAGCTGCTCGACAGGACCCACGCGCTGACCACAGAGCTCGGATGGCCGAGCGCGGCAGCGATGTGCGAGGAGCTGTCGGACATCGACCTGCGGGCGCTCGGCGCCCAGACCCAGGCGTTCCTCGACGCGACCGGCGACTCCTACATTCCCGCCGTGGAGCCGTCGCTGCGGGAGCAGCTCGGCTTCGGGTTCGAGCGCCTGCGGCGGTCCGACCTGATCGCCTGGTTCCGCGGCCGCTCGCTCGACGAGTGGTTCCCGGCCGAGCGGCTCGTGCCGAGCCTGTCGGAGACGCTCGCCGGCCTCGGCGTGGACCTCGAGTCGCAGCCCGGGGTGACGCTCGACACGGAGCAGCGCCCGCGCAAGTCGCCGCGCGCCTTCTGCGCGCCGGTGCGGGTGCCGGACGAGGTGTACCTCGTGATCGCCCGCATCGGCGGGCGCGACGACTTCGCCGCCCTCTTCCACGAGGCGGGGCACACGGAGCACTACGCGCACATCGACCGCGGGTTGCCGGTGGAGGCGCGCTACCTCGGCGACAACTCCGTCACCGAGGGCTTCGCGTTCCTGTTCGACAAGCTCGTGGCGGACCCGGCCTGGCTGTCGCGGCGGCTCTGCATCGCCGACCCCGCGCCGGTGGTCGAGCACGCGCGCGCCGTCGAGCTCGTGTACCTGCGGCGCTACTGCGCCAAGATCGCCTACGAGCTGGAGCTGCACGGCGAGGGGCCGGTGCTGGACGCGCTGCCGGACGTGTACGCGCGGCGGCTCTCGGACGCCGTGCGCGTCGACTGGCCGCGCGCCACCTGGCTGGCGGACGTGGACCCCTTCTTCTACGTGGCCCGCTACCTGCGAGCGTGGGCGTTCGAGGCGCACCTGACGCGGCTGCTGCGCGAGCGCTTCGGCGACACCTGGTTCGAGCACGCGGAGGCGGGCGAGCTGCTGCGCTCGCTGTGGGCGCGCGGGCAGGCGACGCGTGCCGACGAGCTGCTCGGCGAGCTGACCGGGGAGACACTCGACTTCTCGGTCATGCAGGCTCAGCCCAGCTGAGTCTCGATCGCCCTCAGGACCGTCTTGCGGTTCGCGTGGCGGCGCTCGTAGTCGCGCACCTTGCGCAGCTGGGCGGGCGTGAGGGCGCCGAGTCGGCTCTGAACCTGCGGCGCGCTCAGGTTGTCGTACGAGGTGATCGGGAAGCTCGTGCCCACGCGGGCGGCGCGGCGCAGCCGGTCGGCCTGCTCGAGCGCGGGTGAGGCCGCGCGCGCGGCGCGGCCGCGCGCGCCGCTCATGCGGCGGCGCGCCTGCCGCGCCGCCTCGGTGGCGCCCTGGCGCGCACCGCCGGCGCGGCCGCCGATCTCGTCCCGGCCGCGGCCCATCAGCTGCTCGAGGTCCTTCAGCACGTCGTCGGTCTGCTTGCGCCCGCGCTGAACGAGCCGGGCGGCGATGCGCTGGCCGTCCTCCGCGGTCACGCGACCGCGCTCGACCGCCTCCCCGAGCACCTCCTCGATCCGCTCGCGGCTGATCAGCACCATGTCGAACGGGTTGATCAGGTGCCGGCGAAGCGCCTCGCGCAGCTCGTCCGCGCTCTTCGTGGAGGCGTCGGCCGGCCCGGAGGCGCCGCCGGCCGAATGCCCGCCCTGGTTGCCGCCCTTCCGCTCCGCCATCTCTTCTCCCTCCGACCGCTCGCGCTGCCGGGTCGGACTATCTCACGGCGAAGGTCGCGACGACGGGCGCGTGATCCGACAGACGGATCCGCAGGCCGTCGGAAGCGGCGACCTCGCGCTCCCCGGGCGCGAGGCGGCGGGGGCGCTCGACCAGGTCGAGCCCGAGGGCGAGCACGTGATCGATCGCGTTCGGCCCCGTGGGCGGCGTCTCGAACAGCTCGCCGAGGCGCTCGAAGGGGGCGGGTGTGCGGGCGGGCCGGATGTTGAAGTCGCCGCCGAACACGAGCGGCGCCGGGCCCGCCCACCGGAGCGCGAGCTCCGCCGCGCGCACCACCTCGGGCCCGGCCGCCTCCGGCCGGCCGGCGGTCGCGTGCAGGTTCGCGACGCACACCGCCCCCTCCGCGAGCTCCACCCGCGCCCACAGCATCCGCCTGCGCTCGGGCACGCGCGCGAGCGTGAGGCGGCGCACCTCGGCGATCCGCCCGCGCACGAGCAGCTGGTTCGACCCGCCCTCGCTAGACGCGATCAGGTCCGGGTTCCATTCGGCCAGCAGCCGGCGTGCAAAGGGCAGCTGGTTGCGCGAGGTGAGCGCGAGCGCCGCGGCGGCGCCGGCACGCTCGGCGAGCGAGCGCAGCCAGCGCGGCGGCGCCTCCTGGAGCAGCGCCAGATCCCAGTCGCGGCCCGCGAGCCAGGTGGAGAACTCCTCGAGCAGCGGGCGGTTGACCTGGGCGTGGGTGTCGTTTCGCTCCGTGATCCGGAGCAGGCGCGAGCGCCACGTGAGCAGGGCCGGGTCCGGCGGGAAGTCCCTGCCATGGTAGAGGTTCCAGCTCAGGACTCGCACGAGAGCATCCTTTGCCCAGACACTTCCTGACAGGCGACGAGCTTACGGCCGGCGAGCAGCTGGGCCTGATCGAGCGCGCGATCGAGCTGAAGCGCGACCGCCTCGCCTCGAGCGCGCTCGCCGGCAGGAGCGTGGCGCTCGTGTTCGACAAGCCGTCGACGCGCACGCGCGTGTCATTCGACGTCGGCGTCCACGAGCTGGGCGGCCACGCGGTGGTGCTGCGCGAGGGCGAGCTGCAGCTGTCGCGCGGGGAGTCGCCGCGCGACACCGCGCTCGTGCTCTCGCGCATGGTGCACGCGGTCGGGATCAGGACCGGCGCACACGAGCCGGTCGAGGAGCTGGCCCGCCACGCGTCGATCCCGGTCATCAACATGCTCACGCACGAGCACCACCCGTGCCAGGCGCTCGCCGACCTGATGACGCTGTACGAGCGCTTCGGCCGGCTCGAGGGGCTGAGGCTCGCCTACGTCGGCGACGGCAACAACATGGCGCGCTCGCTGCTCGTGGCCGGCGGGGTCGCGGGAATGGAGGTGGTGGTGGCCTCGCCGGAGGGTATGACGCTGCCGGACGTCGCGCCGCTCGACGCCGCCGACGCCGCGCAGGGCGCCCACGCCGTGTACACGGACGTGTGGGTGAGCATGGGCGACGAGGCGGAGGCGGAGCGCAAGCGGGCGGCGCTCGGCCCGTATCGCGTGGACGAGGAGCTGCTCGCGCGGGCGCGCGGCGACGCGATCGT
>DASXAA010000210.1:0-35082 GCA_036407035.1 Thermoleophilaceae bacterium
CCGCCCGCGCCAGGCCCTCCACCATCGTCCGCAGCGGCTCGAACTGCTCGCGCGCGTCCGGGCCGTACTGGCCCGCGGCGTAGCGCGCGTACACGCCCTCGATCACGATCGCCAGCTTCCAGTAGCCGAGCGCGACGTAGAAGTCGACCTCCGACAGGTCGCGCCCGGAGCCGGCGGCGTAGCGGTCGCGCAGCTCGGCGCGCCGGGGGAACCCGGGCGCCGCCGTTGCCTGGCGCAGCCCGCCCTCCTCGCCCGGCTCCGACCAGTAGACGAGCAGCAGCCCGATGTCGGCCAGCGGATCGCCGAGCGTGCAGAGCTCCCAGTCGAGCACGGCGGCCACGTCGCACGAGTCGGGGTCGAGGAGGACGTTGTCGATCCGGTAGTCGCCGTGCACGATCGTGGCCGGCCCCTGCTCGGGGATGCGCGCCGACAGCCGCCGGCCGAGGTCCTCCACCAGCGGCAGCTCGCGCGTCTTCGACTTCTCCCACTGCCCGCCCCAGCGGCGCAGCTGCCGCGCGACGTAGTCCTCCTTCTTGCCGAGCGTGCCGAGCCCGACCGCGTCCGGGTCCACCTCGTGGATCGCGACCAGCGTGTCCACGAGCCGCTCCCCCACCGCGTGGCGCTGCCGCTCGTCGAACGCGGCGGCGGCCTCCTCCTCCGAGCGCACCACCACCCCGTCCACGAACCCCATGACGAAGAACGGCGCGCCGTTCACGCCCTCGTCCTCGCACAGCCCGAACACCGGCGGCACCGGCACCGGCGTGTCCTGCAGCGCGGAGATCGCGCGGTGCTCGCGGCCCATGTCGTGGGCGGAGGCGAGCGCCCTGCCGAGCGGCGGCCGCCGCAGCGCGAAGCGGCGCCCCGCCGAGTCGGTCACGCGGTAGGTCAGGTTCGACTGGCCGCCCGCGATCCGCTCGTACTCGAGCGGCGGCGCGACCCCGGGGACGTTCGCCTCGAACCAGCCCTGGAGACCCTCCGGGTCGATGCCCTCCGGCGTCACGTCGCTTCCGCGGCGATGCGCGCCTGGAGGCGGCGCATGCCGGCCAGCCAGCGGTCGTAGTCGCTGCCCTTGCGGCGGAAGAACTCGAGCACCTCCGGGTGCGGAAGGATCAGGAAGCGCTCGGCGCGCAGCGCCTCGACGACCTCGTCGGCCACCTGCTCGGGCTCGAGCACGTCGCCGCTCCCCGCAACCACGCGGGCGGCGGCGCCCGCGATCCCGCCGGCCTCGAGCCCCGCGCCGAGCAGCGCCGTGTTCACGCCCATCGGACAGAGGCAGCTCACGCGCACGCCGCGGTCGCCGTAGGTGACCGACAGCCATTCGGCGAACGCGACGGCCGCGTGCTTGCTGACCGAATAGGGGGCCGAGCCGATCTGGGTGAGGAGGCCCGCCGCCGACGCGGTCGACAGGAAGTAGCCCTCACCCCGCTCGACCCACCCGGGCACGAGCCGCCGCGCCGCGAAGATGTGGGAGCGCACGTTCACGGCGAGCACGCGGTCCCAGACCTCGTCGGGAGTGTCGAGGTCGATGCCGTCGCCGATGCCCGCGTTGGCGCAGAAGACGTCGACCGGACCAAACGCGTCCTCGGCGGCAGCGATCAGCTCGCCGACCTGGGCGTCGTCGGACACGTCGCAGCCGGCCGCGCGGGCGGCCTGACCGATCTCCGCCGCGACCGCGTCGGCGCCCGCAAGGTCGGCCACGACCACGCCGCGCGCGCCCTCCTCGGCGAAGCGGAGCGCCAGCGCGCGGCCGATGCCGCGCCCGGCGCCAGTGACAACCACTGCCTTCCCGGCGAGTTCCACGAGGCGGCCCTAGACCGCCGGCGCCCCGGCGCTCGCCCCCACCGCCGCCGCGATCTCCTCGATCCCCACCACGCGGCCGCCGGCGCCCCAGCTGCCCTCGGCGACCTCGCGGAACAGGATCCACACGCGCCCGGCGGCAGCCGGGTCGGACGGGTCGGCGCCGGTCGCCTCCACGATCAGGCGCGTCGCCTCCTCGACGAACTCGTTCTTGCGGCGCGGGCTCAGCGCTCCCTCGGGCACGCTGATGTCGAGCCGGAAGGCCGGGCGGCCGCCCTCGAGCCTGCGGCCGCCCCCGTACATCCGCGACGGCGGCAGGTCGTGCACGAAGAACCAGGCGATCGACCCGCGTGTGGCAGCCTCCTCCGGCGCCCGCTCGGCGCGCAGGAGCGCCCTCATCAGCGAGTCGGAGAGGCGGTCGAGGGCCTCCTCGTCGAAGGTTCCCTGGGGCAGCGTGAAATCGATCATCGGCATGGCGGGCAGCCTACCCCGGCGCGGGAACAACAGCGCGCTCGCGAGCGTCCCTGAGAGAGACGGTCCCGAGCCAAGGAGTCCCCCGATGACGATCACGACGGCCGCCGCTCGAGCGCGTGACGCGACCGCCCTCGGCGCGCCCACCCTCCCCGCGGCGTTCCAGCGCACCGCCGCCGAGCGTCCGCGCGAGGTCGCGCTCCGCGCCGGCGCGTGGTCGATCACATGGGAGGAGTACGCCGCCCGCGTGCGGCGGATCGCCGAGGGGCTCGCCTCGCTCGGCCTCGGCCGCGGCGACACGCTCGCGCTCCTCCTCACCAACCGGCCGGAGTTCAACCTGGTGGACACCGCGGCGATGCACCTGGGCGCGACGCCGTTCTCGCTCTACCCGGTCGCGCCGGCCGAGCAGATCGCGTACGTGCTGCGCGACGCGGATGCGCGCGTCGCGGTGACCGAGCAGGCGCTGCTGCCCCGCCTGCGGGAGTCCGGCGCCGAGCTCGACCACGTGATCGTGGTCGACGGCCCCGGTGGCACGATGACGCTCGAGCAGCTGGAGGCCGCCGTCGCCCCCGGCTTCGACTTCGATGCGGCGTGGCGGGCGGTTGCGCCCGACGACCTCATCACCCTGGTCTACACGTCGGGCACGACCGGGCCGCCGAAGGGCGTGGAGCACACGCACTCTAGCGCCCTCGCGATCTGCCGCGCCGGCGACGACGTGCTGGGGCTCCAGCGGCGGGGCCGGGTGCTCTCGTACCTGTCGCCGGCGCACCTGGTGGACCGGCTCTTCAGCCACTGGTACGCGATGACGCTGGGGCTCACGAGCACGTCCTGCCCCGACCCCATGGCCGTGGCAGCGCTGCTGCCCGAGGTGCGCCCGACCGTCTTCGTGTCGGTCCCGCGCTTGTGGCAGAAGCTAAGGGCGGTCGTGGAGACGGCGATGGCGGACGACCTGGCCGCGGCCGACGAGGCCGCGTGCGAGCGGATCCGGCGTCGCCTCGGCCTCGACGCCTGCACGAGCGCGCTCGCCGCCGCCGCCCCCTCCCAACCCGAGACCCTGTCTTTCTTCAACGCGATCGGCGTGCCGCTCCTCGACGGGTACGGCATGTGCGAGATCGCCCCGATAGCCGCTCAGCGGCGGGGCGCGGCGGTGCCCGGGACGGTCGGTCCCGCCGCTCCGGGCGTGGAGCTGAGGCTCGACGAGGACGGTGAGATCCTCGTCCGCGGCCCCGGCCTCATGCGCGGCTACCGCAACCACCGAGACAACCCCGTCGACGCCGACGGCTGGTTTCGAACCGGCGACGTCGGCGCCCTCAACGGAGACGGTTGCCTGCGGATCGTCGACCGCAAGAAGGAGCTGATCATCAACGACGCCGGCAAGAACATGTCACCGGCGAACATCGAGGCCGCGATCACGGCGTCCAGCCCGCTCATCGGCTGCGCGTGCGTCGTCGGCGACCGGCGGCCGTACAACGTCGCGCTGCTCACTCCCGACCCGCTCGGCGCGGCGGCCTTCGCGCGCAGCCAGGCGATGATGCCCGACGACCTCGCGAGCCCCGCCGGGCGGTCGCTGCTGCGCGCGGAGGTGGCCGCCGCCGTCGAGCAGGCGAACGCGCGCCTGGCGCCGCACGAGCGAATCGAGCGCCACCTGCTGCTCAGTGCCGAGTGGCGCCCGGGCGGCGACGAGCTGACGCCGACGTCGAAGCTCAAGCGCCGAGCGATCGCCGAGCGCTACGCGGACCAGATCGAGCGCATGTACTCATAGCGGCGGGAAGGTTCGCCGCCGCGCGGGAGTCACTGGGTTCGAACCACCGAACCCAGGAGGCACCCCATGTCGAAAGCGGCTCGTCTCGCGCTTGTGGCCGTGTTGGCGGCCACCGCGCTCCCGGCCTCGGCGCAGGCGTCGAGCGTCGGGCTCTCCGGCGGCGCCGAGCTCCGGTACGACGCCGGAGCGGGCGAGGCGAACGCCGTCACGATCTCCCGCGGCGCGCTCGTCTACACGATCGACGATCCGGGCGTGGCGATCACGCCGACGGCGCCGTGCGCGGCGGTCGACGCCGACACCGCCACCTGTCCGGCCCCGGCGGTGCAGCAGATCACGGTCTCGCTGGACGACGGCAACGACGCAGGGACCATCGGCCCGTCCGTGTCGCTGGTGGACGTGTCCCTCCGCGGCGGCCCCGGCGACGACAGGCTCACCGGCAGCGACGCGAACGACGACTTTCTCGCCGGTGAGGCCGGCGCCGACACGCTCGCCGCGGTGGGCGGCAACGACCGCCTGTCCGGTGGAGACGGCGACGACACCGCCGACGGTGGGAACGGCAGCGACTTCTTCGACGGCGGCGCCGGAGCCGACACGACGCGCGGCGGCCCCGGCGACGACACCCTCGACGCCGGTACGACGGCGGACGGCCCGGACGCCCTGAGCGGCGGCCCCGGGGACGACCGCGTCTCATACAACAGCCGCAACGCGGCAGTGACCGTCTCGCTGGACGGCGTCCGCGGGGACGGCGAGGCGGGCGAGAACGACAACGTCGGCTCGGACGTCGAGCGCCTCGACGGCGGCCACGGCGGCGACAGGCTCGCCGGCTCGGCCGCCGACAACACGTTCTTCGCCTCCGACGGCAACGACACCGTGGACGGCGCCGCGGGCGACGACAACCTGATCGGCTCGGCGGGCGACGACACCCTCCGCGGCGGCGACGGCGACGACGAGCTCAGCGGCGACCGCGGCGTGGACGCCGTCGACGGCGGCGCCGGCGACGACAGCATCTTCAGCGGCAACGCAGACGACGAGCCGGACCGGATGGCGGGCGGCGACGGCACCGACCTCGTCAGCTACGGCGGCGCGAACGACGGCGTGCGCGTGACCCTCGACGGCATCGCCGACGACGGCGTGCCGGGCGAGAGGGACAACGCGCTCGCCGACATCGAGGACGTTGTGGGCAGCGCCCGCGCCGACGTGCTGATCGGCAGCGCGAGCGCGAACGAGCTGACCGGCGGCGACGGCGACGACTCCCTCGCCGGCGGCGCCGGGGCGGACGGGCTCCACGGTGACCGCGGCGAGGACGCGCTCGACGGCGGCCCCGGGATCGACTCGATCGCCGGCGACGCCGGCGCCGACTTCCTCCGCAGCCGCGACGGCTCGGCAGACCTCGCCGCGTGCGGCGGCGGCGAGGACACTGTGGTCGGCGACCCGGCCGACGACGCGCGGCGGGACTGCGAGCGGGTCAGCCGCGGCGTGGCGATCGCGACCAGGAGCGCCAGGCTGGGGGGGCGGTCCGTGAGACTGCGGCTGCGCTGTCCGGCCGCCGAGGGCGCGAGCTGCCGCGGGCAGCTCGTCCTGACACGCAAGACGAAGCGCCTCGGCGCGCGGCGCTACTCGATCGCGCCCGGCCGCTCGGCGGCCGTCAGGGTGAGGCTCTCGCGCCCCGCGCGCAGGTCGCTCCGCCGCGCCGGCAGGCTGCGCGCGAGCGCGACCGCCGAGCTGAGAGACGCAGCCGGGTCCCGAGTCCGTACCCGGCGCGTGGTCACGCTGCGCGCCCGCTGACGAGCGGGTGCGCAGCGCCCTCCGCCCGCCGTGGCGCGCCCTCGACGCTGCGCATCCCCGGCAGCAGCAGCGCGGCGAACGTCACGACCGCTCCGAGCGCGCCGGCGCCGATCAGCGTCGCCTGGGCGCCGATCGCGCCGCTCACCGGGCCGGTCAGCGCGAACGAGAGCGGCAGCAGGCCGATCGAGATCAGCCAGTCGAGACTCGACACGCGGCCGAGCAGCTCGGCCGGCACGTGGCGCTGCTTGGCGGTCGCCCACACGATCGTACCCGCGGTCTCGAGCGCGTTGAACGCCAGACTCGCGAGCATCAGCTGCCACACGGCGCTCGCCAGCCCGTAGCCCGCGACCGCCACGGTCGCGAGCGTCCACGCGAGGTACATGAACGTGATGTCCCGCCGCGGCAGGCCGCGCTGACCCATCACCACGGCGCAGCCGACCGAGCCCAAGCCGCCTGCCGCGAACACCAGGCCCAGGTCCGCGGCGCTCGCGCCCAGGTCGTTCTTGACGATGTACGGGAGGAGCACCTCGACCGGCCCCATGAACAGCAGGTAGGCGATCGCGGCGCTGACGAACGTGCCCCACAGCCACACCCGGCCGCGCACGTACGCGAAGCCGGCGCGCAGCTCGCCCAAGAGCGAGGCGCCGCCCGCCTGCGCCGGGACGGCGCGCCGCCGCGTGCTCATCGCCAGCAGCGCCAGCGCCGAGACCCCGAACGACGCAGCGTCGAACGCGAACGCCGCCCCCACGCCGACGGCCTCGATCAGCACGCCTCCGAGCGCGGGCCCCGCGAGCCGCAGGGCGATCGGCCTCACGAACTGGTCGACCGAGTTCGCCTGCGCCAGCTGCGACTCGGGCAGCACGTCCGGCACGATCGCGTCGAACGCCGGCGCGAAGAACGCGGCGCCCACGCCGTACAGCCCGACCAGGGCGACCATGTGCCAGAGCTCGAGCGCGCCCGTCAGGGACAGCGCCGCGACCGCGCCCACCGCCACCAGGCGGCCGGCGTCGGCCGCGAGCATCACGGTGCGTCGGTCGAGCCGGTCGCTCACCACGCCCCCGAGCAGCAGGAACGCAATCGTGGGGATCGTCATCGCGATCCCGACCATTGCCAGCGCGCTCGGCGCGTTCGAGAGCTGGTACACCTGCCACGCCATCGCGACGAGGAACACGCCGTCGCCCATGAGCGACACGCACATGCCGCTCCAGAGCAGGCGGAAGTCGCGGTGGCGGAGCGGGATCAGCAGGCGCACGCGGCTGAAGCCGCCGGTGCGGTCGAGCCCCTCGTAGCTATGTTGCATCGACCTCGGCGGGCTCCGCCGAGGCCTGCGGGCCGTCGGCGGCGGAGCGCAGGTAGTCGACCGTGCTGTCGGCGTCCATCGGCCGCGCGAAGAGGAAGCCCTGGCCGAGGTCGCAGCCGAGCTCCCTCAGACCGTTCCACTGCTCGGCGTGCTCGATCCCCTCGGCCACGACCTCGAGGTCGAGCGTCTCGCCCAGGCCGACCACCGCGCTCGCTAGCGCCGACGTCTGCGGCGCCGCGCCCGAGCTCAGGAACGAGCGGTCCATCTTGATCAGGTCGATCGGGAAGCGGCTCAGGTAGCTGAGCGACGAGTAGCCGGTGCCGAAGTCGTCCATCGCGATCTTCACGCCGAGCGCCTTCAGCTCCTCGAGCCGCTGAACCGCGAGCTCGCTGTCGGTCATCATCACCGACTCCGTGATCTCGAGCGTGAGGCTGCCGGCCGGCAGCCCGGACTCGGCGAGCGCGTCGCGCACGTCGGCGGCGATGTCGCTGTGCTGGAGCTGCTTGACCGAGAGGTTGACGCTCATCGAGAGCGGCGCCTCGCTCGGGAACATCCTCTGGATCGCGCGCCCCTGGCGGCAGGCCTCGCGCAGCACCCAGCGGCCCATCGAGACGATCAGGCCCATCTCCTCGGCGAGCGGGATGAACACGTTCGGGCCGACGAGCCCGCGCTCCGGGTGGTGCCAGCGCAGCAGCGCCTCCACGCCGGTCACGCTGCCGTCCTTCAGCCGCACCACCGGCTGGTAGTGCAGCTCGAGCTGTCCGGCGGTCATCGCGCGCTGCAGGTCGGCCCGCAGCTCGAGCCGCTCGAGCACGCCCTCGTGCATCTCCGGCTCGAACAGCCGGTAGCCGCCCTTGCCGTCGCGCTTGGCGATGTACATCGCGGCGTCGGCGTTGCGGATCAGCTCGTCGGCGTCCACCGGGGCGTCGCCCTCCACGACCGAGATGCCGAGGCTGCAGCGCACGAGCACCTCCTTGCCCTCCACTCGCAGCGGCTCCTCGAGCGCCTCGAGGATCCGCTCGGCGGTGTCGGCCGCGTCCTGCGCGCTGTCGATGTCCTCGAGCAGGACGGCGTACTCGTCGCCGCCGAACCGCGCCGCGGTGTCGCTCGCGCGGACGCTGGCCGACAGGTGCTTGGCCACCTCGAGCAGCACGGCGTCACCGGCGGCGTGGCCGAGGCTGTCGTTGACGGTCTTGAAGTCGTCGAGGTCCATGAACACGACCGCCAGCCCGCCGTGCTCGCGCCGCGCCCGCGACACCGCGTGGCGCACCCGCTCGACGAACAGCGCCCGGTTCGGAAGGTTCGTGACCGGGTCGTGGAACGCCTGGTGCGCGAGCTGCACCTCGAACGCCTTGCGCTCGCTCACGTCGCGGCCGTTGAGGACGATCCCATGGACGTTCTCGTCGTTCAGCAGGTCCGTGTAGAGGATCTCGAACTGCCGGACGGAGCCGTCCCGGTGCCGCAGGCCGCACTCGAGCACCTCGGAGCCGGCGTCAGCGTGCGCGAGGCCGCCGGCGAGCACGAGCGGCAGGCGGCCCTCCTCGCCGGGCTGGAGCAGCACGTCGAAGCGCCGCCCGACGATCTCGTCGGCCGCGTATCCGAGCACGCGCTCGATCGAAGGGCTCTGGTAGACGACCGTCGCGTCGGCGTTCAGCACGGTGATCAGGTCGCTCGAGTGCTGCACGAGCGAGGTGAAGCGCGCCTCGCCGGCGCGGCGGTGGACCTCCTCCGTCAGCGCGGCGCTCTCGAGCGCGAGCGACACCTCGGTCGCGAGCGACGTGAGCCCGCTCTGGCGCCCGCGCGAGATCGGCTTCGCGGAGCCGATCAGGAACAGCCCGCGCGCCTCGCCGCGCACGGACAGCCCGACCACGAACGCGTGCTCCGCCGTGGCGGGCAGCCGCAGGTCGCCGCGCGCGGGCGGGGAGACGGTGATCGACGAGCCGGAGCCTCCGGCGAGCGCGATCAGCCCCGCGGCCGAGGCCGGCGAGACGCTCCACCCGGAACCGGGTCCGGGAGCGTCGCCGCCGGTGGCCGCCACGACCACGCCGCCCTCCTCGAGCAGGCAGAGGCGCGCGGTCGTCTCCGGGCCCGCGAGCTCGAGAGCAGCGCCGAGCGCCGCCTCGTAGATCTCCTTGCGGCTGGTGGCCGCCACGAGGTCCGCGCCCGCCGCGCTCAGCACCCGTTCGCGGGCGACGGAGCGCTCCTGCTGGCGGACGAGCCCGGCCATGCGCGCGACCACGAAGACGAACAGCAGCATCGCGACGACGTTCACCACGAGCCGGTCGCCGCTCAGGTCCGTCTCCTGGACGATCGCCACGAGCGGCGCCATCAGCGACGCTCCGGTGAGCAGCCCGAGCCGCACCGGGGTCAGCCTCGGAGTGCGTTCCGGGCCGGCCTGGTCGAGCTCCCGCATCGACGGGTGCAGCGCCGCCGCGCCCCAGAGGAGGTAGAAGCTGATCCAGCCGACGTCCAGCCACACCTGGCCGTCGTAGGTGCCCTTGAGCGTGAGCAGCCCGTACACGAAGTCGGTGGCGAGCAACGCGACGATGCTCCCCGCCAGCAGGTAGAAGGCCGGCAGCCGCTTGCCGGCGTCCACGGCCAGGCGGATCGCGGCGGCCAGCAGGAGGATGTCGCCGAGCGGGTAGGCGACCGACACGAACTTGGCGAGCGGCGTCAGCTCATCGACGTGCAGGGACGGCTGGATCAGCGCCACCCACGAGATCAGCGCGAGGCCGAGGGTCATGATCAGCGAGTCGATGACCTCGGCGCGGTTCGGCTCGGGATTGCGCCGGCGAACGAGGATCCAGAGGCCGGCCATCAGCGCGGGATAGACGACGAGGTAGAAGCCGTCGCCGATCGAGGGGAACGGCACGTCGTGTCCGAACACGCGCGGGTAGCTGTACGTGTAGAGGTCCCCGAGCCAGAAGAGCAGGAAGCCGACGGCGAACAGCCACCACGGCGCCGGGTCGGCCGGGTGGTTGCGCTTGAGCCCGACGACGATCGCCACGACCGGCGCGAGCCCGAGCAGGTTCATCACCGGGCCGCTCGCCTGGAACGGCGGCACCCAGACGTAGAGGGCGCACACCAGTGCTCCCGCAGCGAGGTACCACTGCCAGAGGCGCGAGCCCGATGGCGCCATCTCAGGCCGCCTCTCGCGCGACCGGCGCGTCCGCGTCGCGCAGCTCGCCGCGCGCCGCAAGCTCCCCGAGCGCGTCGAGCAGCGTGTCGATCTCCCCGTCGGTGTTGGCGGCGGTGAGCTGCACGCGGAACCCGACCTCGTCCTTCGGCACGAGCGGGTAGGCCGCGAGCGTGACGTACACGCCGCGGTCGAAGAGGAAGCGGCCGACCGCGTCGATCCGCTCGTGGTCGCGCAACGGGATCTCCACGATCGGGTAGCCCGAGCGGTTCGGCGTCCACACGCCCAGGCGGTCGAGGTGGTCGAGCACGCGGCGCGTGTGCCGGCAGAGGGTGAGGCGCAGCTCGTCGCCGCGGCGCTCATTGACCGCGAAGCCCTCGATCACGGTCGCAAGCGACGCGATGGGCGACGGGCCCGAGTAGAGGTAGGGCGGCGCCGCCACCTTCAGCAGGTCCTTCAGCTCCGTCGGGCAGGCGATGAACGCGAGCAGGGACGAGTAGGCCTTCGAGAAGCCGGCGACGAAGACGATGTCGTCGTAGCTCTCGTCGAAGTGGCGGATCACGCCGTTGCCGCGCCTGCCGTAGGAGCAGAGCTCGTCGGGGCCGCGCTCGCCGATCACGCCGAAGCCGTGGGCGTCGTCCACGTACAGCAGCGCGCCGTGCTCGCGCGCGACGGCCGCGAACTCGCGGATGTCGGGCGCGTTGCCGGTCATGCTGTTCACGCCGTCCATGCACACGAGCCGGCTCGGGTCGCGCTCGGCGCGCAGCAACTCGGCGAGGTGCTCCGGGTCCTCGAAGCGGAAGCGCTTGACCGCGGCCCCGCGCGAGCGGGCGACGAGGCAGCCGTCGTAGATCGTCTTGTGCGCGCGCGAGTCGAGGAAGATCGTCCCCGACGAGGCGAGCAGCGGGATCACCGACGCGTGGATGTGCGTGATCGTCGGCAGGACGAGCGCGTCCTCGCAGCCGATCAGGTCGACGAGCTCGTGCTCGATCCGCTCGTAGAGGTTCGGGCTGCCGAGCAGCCGCGACCAGCTCGGGTGCGTGCCCCACTCATCGATGTAGGCGGGGATCGCGTCGATGATCTCCCTGTCGAGGTCGAAGCCGAGGTAGTTGCAGGAGGCGAAGTCGGCCAGCCAGCGGTCGCCGACGCGGATCATGCGGCCGTCGATCTCGTCGATGACCGCGTCCATCATCGGGTGAGAGGCCTTGAGGGCCGAGAGGTCCCGGCATGTCTCGAGCCAGTGGTCGATCCAGGGCCGGTGGCTCCGAGCGGGGGCCAGCGGCGCGGTCGCGGGAATGCGAGGGCCGGAACCCGCGCGAACGGTCATGAAGGCTAGATCGGACCACGAAGGCCGACCCTTGAGCCCACATCGGGGTGACTCGGCGCCGCCGCGGGTACGGCGGCGGCGCCGGGTTCGGTCAGCCGGTGTCGCCGGCGGCGACCACCACCGCGAGCTGCTCGAGCAGCTGCTTCCAGCCCGTGCCGGCGTCCTCGGCGGCCGTCTCGGGCAGGCCCGTGTGCACGAGCCGCAACCGCGTGCCGCCGTTCTCGGGCTCGAGCGTCACCTCGACCGTGCTCTTGCCCGGCGGCTGGTTCAGGCTCTCGTTCGTGAAGCCCCAGGTGAAGACCACCCGCGTCGGCGGCGTGACCTCCACGTACTCGCCGCGCATGTAATAAGGCCCGTCGGTGTGCGTCTCGGAGCCCGGGTGGGTCTGGTGGCAGATGCCGCCCGGGCGCGGATCGACCGTCGCCTCGCTACACAGCCAGCGGGTCATCTTGTCCGGCTCGGTGAAAAAGGGGAACACCGTCTCCGGGCTCGCCGCGATCAGCACCTCTCGGACGACCGGCTCAGTTCCGGTTGCCTCCGCCATGTCCGCTCCTCTCGTCGTGTTCGGCTTCGCGCCGGAGCACCTCGAGGCGCTCGTCCCAGAACTGCTCGAGGTACCTCCGCAGGTCGCCGAGGCCCTCGGGCCGCGCCCGGTACAGCCGGCGGGTGCCGTCGCGCCGCTCCCGGAGCAGGCCGGCCTCGCGCAGCACGCGCAGGTGCTGTGAGATCGCGGGCCGCGTGACGTCCTCGAAGTGGGCGGCGATCGCGCCCGCCGGCAGCTCCGCCGCGCGCACCAGCCGGAGGATCTCGCGGCGGTGCGGCTCGGCTATGGCCTCGATGGCGCTCTGCATGGCTCGGCGCAATAAGTTAGCAGTTCCTTACGTTAGCGTCCACTGACGCACAGGCCAAGGGCTGGCCGAACCATCCCTTGGGTGACTGGCGCGGGCACGCGCGCGCGTGCATTCTGGTGCAAAGGAACGGAGGTGGAGATGAGCGTCAAGGACACCACGGAGCGAGTCGGAGTAGTGCTCGTCGGCGTGACCGGGATCCTGCTGACGTCGCTGCCGGTGCTGACGAAGCTGGGCCTCAGGGCCGCCGCCCGCCGGGGGTGACGTCCGGCGGGCCGGACTGGACGCGGGGGTCCCCGCCCCGTCAAGCTGTCCTCGCATGAGCGACAACGGCATGCCACCCGGGCCGCGGCTGCCGCCGCTCGTCCAGACGCTCCTGTTCATCGGGAGCTCGCGCCGCTTCATCTCCCACGTGCACCGCCGCTACGGCGACGTCGTCCGGCTCGGGACCACCTTCGACCGGTGCTTCGTCATGGTGTTCGACCCCGACCTCCTGCGCGACGTGTTCCGCGCGCCGCCCGACCAGCTGCGGGCGGGCGAGGCCAACGCCCCGCTCGGGCCGGCGCTCGGCCGGCGCTCCCTGCTGCTGCTCGACGGCGGCGAGCACCTGCGCCAGCGCAAGCTGATGCTGCCGCCCTTCCACGGGCAGCGCATGCGCGCCTACGAGGACGTGATGCGCGAGGCCACCGGCCGCGAGATCGACTCGTGGCCGCTCGACCGGCCGTTCGCCCTGCTGCCGTCGATGCGGGCGCTCACGCTCGACGTGATCATGCGCGCTGTCTTCGGCATCGACGAGGGCGCGCGGGGCGACGAGCTGAAGGCGCGCCTGCAGACGATGATCGCGCCGGTCGCCACGCGCTTCGGGCTCTTCTTCCTCGCGATGTTCGGCGAGCGGATCGGCAACGGGCGCGTGGGCGAGCGGCTCGTGGAGCGCCGCAGGCGCGTGGACGAGCTGATCTACGAGGAGATCGGCCGGCGCCGCGAGGCGACCGACCTCGACGAGCGCGAGGACGTCCTCTCGATGCTGCTGCAGGCGCGCGACGAGGACGGGCGGCCGATGTCGGACGCGGAGCTGCGCGACCAGCTCGTGACGCTGCTCGTCGCCGGCCACGAGACCACCGCCACCGGGCTCGCGTGGACGTTCGACCTCGTCCTGCGCGCGCCGCGCGTGAAGGCCGAGCTCGAGCGGGCGGTGCGCGAGGGGGACGACGCCTACGTCGACGCGGTCGCCAAGGAGGCGCTCCGCATCCGCCCCGTGGTGCCCGGCATCGGGCGCGTGGTGCGCGGCGAGCCGTTCCGGCTCGGGGACTACACGATCCCGCCGGGGATCGAGATCAACCCGTCGATCGCCGTGATCCACCGCCGCGGGGACCGCTACCCGCAGCCCTCCGAGTTCCGGCCCGAGCGGTTCCTCGGCGACGACGCGCCGGACACCTACACGTGGGTCCCGTTCGGCGGCGGCACGCGCCGCTGCCTGGGCGCGGCGTTCGCACAGTTCGAGATGCGCGTGGCGATCCGCGAGGTGATCGCGCGGGCGGTGCTCGAGCCGGTCGGAACGCGGCCCGAGCGCGTTGAGCGCCGCGGCGTGACGCTGGTCCCGCAGCACGGCACGCGGGTGGTGATGCGGGCGCGCCGCGCCGCCACGGAGCCGGAGCCCGCCGCCGCGGCCGCCTGACGACCCACCGGGCGGGCGCGCCTGCCCCAATCGCGCAACACTGGTCCCCAGCCGGTGTTACGAACCAACGTGCCTCGCCTGCTCCTTGTCGTCTGCGGCGTGCTGCTCGCGCTGCTCGCGCTCGCGCCCGCGGCGCTCGCGCGCCCAAACGTCGTGGTCATCCTGACCGACGACGAGACCGCCGCCGCGCAGCAGTACATGACGCAGACGAACCAGCTGATCGGCGCGCAGGGGACGGTCTTCACGCAGGCGTTCGCGACGTTCCCGCTCTGCTGCCCGTCGCGCACCACGAGCCTCACGGGCCAGTACGCGCACAACCACGGCGTGCTGCACAACAACCGCCCGTTCGGCGGCTTCACGGCGCTCGACCACACCAACACGCTGCCCGTCTGGCTGCAGGCCGCCGGCTACCGGACGATGCACGTGGGCCGCTACCTGAACGGCTACGAGTACCGGTACGGCATCCCGCCCGGCTGGGACGAGTGGTACACGGCGCCGCACTCGTCCGCCTTCAACTACAGGACCTGGAAGGTCAACGAGAACGGCACGCTGCACGCGTACCCCTCGCCGGCCCGCCCGCAGGAGTACGAGACCGACTTCTTCGCGCGCAAGGCCACCGAGCTGATCGAGGGCGCCGCGGGCGACCGGCCGTTCTACCTCTCGCTCTGGTTCACGGCGCCGCACCGCGGCCGGCCGCGGGACCCGGACGATCCGCCCAGCCCCGGCACGCCGTCGCCCGACCCGAAGTACCGCAACGCCTTCGCCGGCGTGCCGCTGCCGCGGCCGCCGAGCTTCGACGAGGCCAACATGCGCGACAAGCCCCAGGTCGTTGCGGACCGGCCGCGCATCACTCCGGAGAAGGCCGCGGGCATCCAGGAGAACTGGCAGCAGGAGCTCGAGACGCTGAAGTCCGCGGACGACGCCGTGGCGCGGGTGGTCGACGCGCTCGCGCGCACGGGCGAGCTGGCCGACACGCTCGTGATCTTCGAGTCCGACAACGGCTTCATGCACGGCGAGCACCGGGCGCTCGCCGAGAAGGTGCTGCCCTACGAGGAGTCGATCCACGTGCCACTGATGATGCGCGGGCCGGGCATCCCGGTCGGCCACGTGGACGACCGCCTCGTGGGCAACATCGACGTGGTGCCGACGATCCTCCAGGAGACCGGCGTGATCCCCGGCAGGCTGCAGGACGGGATCTCGCTGATCGACCTGCTGGCCGACCCGGGTGAGGAGACCGGCCGCGACATCCTGATCGAGAACGGCCACGGCGCCAACGGCGTGCCGACCTACCGGGGCATCCGCACCTACCGGTTCACGTACGTGAACCACAAGACGACCGGCGAGCTGGAGCTCTACGACCTGAAGAAGGACCCGAACGAGCTGAGGAGCGAGGACGACAACCCGCGCTACGACGCCGTGCGCCGCGACCTCGCGTCGCGGCTGAGGCGGCTGGAGCGCTGCGCCGGGATCACCTGCCAGGCGCACCCGCAGCTGAGGCTGCTGCTGCGCTCGGCGGGCCGCCCGGTCCGGAGCTGCCTGCGCCGCGACCTGCGCCTGCGCGTGAGCGGCCCCGAGCGGACCAAGGTGCTGGACGCCGACGTGCTGGTCGGAAGCCGCCGGATCGCCCGCGTGCGCGACCAGCCGCTCACTGAGCGGATCCCGCACAAGAAGCTCCGCCGCCACGGCCGCTTCCGGCTGCGCGTGAGGGCGGAGACGCGCGACGGCCGGCTGGTGACGCTGGACCGGACGCTGAGGGCCTGCGGGTAGGCGGCGCCTACCCCGCGGCCTTCCGCCACACGACCGCGAACGTGACCGGGTGGTCGCGCAGCGACTCCCACTTCGGCTTCAGCGCGAGCCAGGCGTCGTCGATCAGGCGCTCGCGCATCTCGGCCAGCTCCCAGCCCGCCGCCAGCGCCGCGCCCACGTGCTCGCTCAGCAGGTGTACGTGCGTCTCGATCGCCACCGGCTCGCCCTCGGCGGTGTCGAAGTGCGTCGGCATTCCGGCGGCCATGATGAAGTGCGGGTGGTAGCCGACGAGCACGAACGTGCCGTCGGGGCGCGCCAGCCGCCACGCCTCCGCGTACAGCGGGCCCAGCTCGGCGAGGTGCTCGTCGACCAGGCAGCAGGTGACCAGGTCGTACGCGCCGGAGTCGAGCGGCGTGTCCGAGACGTCGGCCTCCTCGAGCCGCCCGTACGCGCCCCGCGCCCGCGCGGTCGCGAGCATCTCGGGCGTCAGGTCCACGCCGTCGATCGACGCCACGCCGCGCTCGAGCAGGTACGCGCCCGTCCTGCCGGTGCCGCAGCCGAGGTCGGCCGCGCGCCGGATCTGCGGCCAGGGGATCTCGCGCAGCACCTCGAGGAGCTCGATGTCCATCGCGTCCTCGACGGTGCCCTCGTAGGTGGCGGCCCACTCGCCGTAGCCGCTGCGGACGTCGACGGTTCGGTAGCCGCGGGTGTCGAATGCGGTGAAGTCAGGCTTTGCCATCTCCCCCATTCAAGCGAATACGATGGCCGCCATGGACACGCACGATCTCGACGAGGTGCAGGTCACCGAGCGCGAGCTGTGGCTCGACGGCCCGCCCCACGACCTCTTCCGGCAACTGCGACAGAAGTGTCCGGTCCACTGGACGCCCAGCATCAGCGAGTACCCCGAGGAGGCCGGTTACTGGTCCGTGACCACGGCCGACGACATCCACGCGGTCAGCCGCGACTGGCGCACGTACTCCTCGGAGCGCGGCGGCATCACGGCCGTGAGCGTGGTGTTCCCGCCCGAGCTGATCTCGGCGATGTTCATCGGAATGGACCCGCCCAAGCACGACCGCATCAAGCAGCTCTTCCAGGCCGGCTTCACCCCCAAGCGGATCGCCGCCCACGAGGAGCCGATCCGGGAGATCGTCGTGAAGGTGCTCGACCGCCTCGACGGGCGCGACACCTGCGACCTCGTCACGGATGTCGCCCAGCCGGTCGTCTCGCGCGTGATCGGGAGCTTCATGGGGATCCCCGAGGAGGACGACGCCATCTGGGCGAACCTCATGAACTCGACGCTCGGGGCCGGCGACCCCGATCTCAGCCCGGAGGGCGTCGAGGGCGTGATCGAGAAGGACGTGCCCGAGATCTTCGAGCGCTGCGGGCGCATGATAGCCGAGCGCCGCGAGAACCCGACCGACGACCTGACGAGCGTGCTCGTGCACGCCGAGGTCGACGGCCAGCGGCTCGAGGAGCACGAGATCGTGATGGGCTTCTTCCTGCTCGTCGCCGCGGGCAACGACAGCACCAAGGCCACCTACTGCAGCGGGATGCGCGCCCTGATGGAGAACCCGGCTGAGCGCCGAGCGCTGCTCGAGGACCCGTCGCTGATCCCGAGCGCGGTCGAGGAGTCGCTGCGGATGTTCCCGGCGTTCGCCCACTTCCGGCGCACGACCACCTGCCCGGTCGAGCTGAACGGCGCGAAGATCGGCGAGGGCGAGAAGGTGGTCATGTGGTACGTATCGTCGAACCGCGACGAGGCGCGCTACGAGGACCCCGACCGCTTCGACGTGCGGCGCAACCCCGAGCACCAGGCGTTCGGCGCGGGCGGCCGGCACTTCTGCCTCGGCACCGCGCTCGCACGCCTCGAGCTGCGGATCATGCTCGAGGAGACGCTGCGCCGCTTCCCCGAGATGACGATGAACGGCGACACCGCCTTCGCGGAGTCGCCGTTCATCAACCAGCTGAAGACGCTGCCGGTGCGGCTCCGGCCCGCGGCCTAGCGGACGATCCGGAACCGCGCGCTCGCGGCGGCTCCGCCGGCGGCCGTCACCCGCAGCCTGTAGGCGCCGGGCCGGAGCTTGCGCCCGCCGACGCGGCCGCTGAAGCGCACCCTGTTGGCGCCGGCCTTGCCCTTCGCGGAGAGCGAGCCCCTCACGCGCTTCCCGCGCGCGGTCGCCACGGTGAGCCTGACCTTGGCCGGGGCCGACAGCGTGTAGCTCACGCGGGCGCCCTTGCCGGCGCGGAACGCGCGCGGGTGCAGGGAGAGCTTGCGGATGCTGACCCCGCCGCCGCCGCCACCACCGCCGCCCCCGCGCCCGTGCGGCGCCTGCGACATGCTCACGTCCGCGCGGCCGAACGCCGGCTCCGAGCCGCCGGCGACGAGCAGGCGCTGGGTTGCGCGCGAGCAGTCGAGCCCGTCCGGCACGCTCATCACGTGCACGCCATCGTCCATGCCGTAGGCGAGCGTGTCGCCGTCCGTCGACCAGCTCGGGTTCGCGTACTTGCCCTCGCCGGTCTGGCACTCGATCGTCGGCGCGTTCAGGCTCGAGACCGGGTTCACGTAGTCGACCTCCGCGTACGGCGGCTGGCCGCTCCAGGCCGGCCCGTGGGTCGCGGCGATCTCGAGCCGGTTGCCGCCGTCGGTCATCGCGAGCTTCGTGCCGTCCCTCGACAGCGCCGGGTCGTCGTACCAGTGGTACGCGGCGACGCCCCACTGGTCCGGCGGGTCCTGGAGGCCGAACCACCACTGGGCGGCGTCCCACGTGTAACCGTGGCCGGTGCCGAGCTTCCAGGTCCACATGTTCAGGAACATGCCGGCGGTGCCGAGCAGGCGGTCGTTCGTGACCCACTCGGTCTGGACGAGCGAGCGGTTGTACTCGCTCTCCGTGGCCGGGCTCGTGAAGTGGTCCGCGTAGGTCCACGTGCCGTACGAGCCGGTGTCGATCCAGCGGATGTCGTTGTAGTAGTCGTCGAACGACGTCTGGACGTAGAAGTAGTAGGCGAAGCGCGTGCCGTCGGGCGAGATGCGCGGCTCGTAGGGGCCGCCGATGTTGCTCGAGCTGCCGGGCCCGGCCGAGCCCATCGCGGCGATCGGCTGGTTCAGCAGCCGGCCGCTGCGGTCGAGGCGGACGAGCTGGTCGTTGCGGAGCGCGCCGATCGTGCCGTTGTCCGCCTGCGAGGGCGACGAGTAGCCCCCGTCGAAGGTGACCTGGTAGCCCTTCGACCCGTCGGGGCTCGTGAGGAAGAGGTTGCCGGCCTTCGCGTAGACGATCGAGTCGGCGGCGGCGGGGCCGGCGGCCGCGCCCGCGGCCACGGCGGCTGCCGCGAGAGCTGAGATCAGGCGTCGAGTTCTCATGGGAAGAGGCTCTCGCGCCGGCGCCCGGGCGTCGTCGGCCGCCCGGACGATCCGGCGTCCGCCGCCCGGCCGATCGCAATGTCATCCGAATTGAGGACCCGATCAGACCCCGGTCTGAGATCCGCCTGCTAGCTTCGGCCCGGTGCCACGACTCGCCATCGCCGCCGCGGCGGCCGTCCTCACCCTGGCCGCCCTCGTGCCGGCGGCCCACGCCGCCAACCCCTGGATCGAGAAGCGCGCGCCGCTCGACATCGCCCATCAGGGCGGCGAGGACGAGTTCCCGTCGAACACGATGTACGCCTTCCACAAGGCGCTGCGCGCGGGCGCGCAGATGCTCGAGCTGGACGTCGGCGTGACGAAGGACGACAAGGTCATCGTGATGCACGACACGACCGTGGACGGCAAGACGAACGGCCACGGCACGGTCTCGTCGAAGACGCTGCGCCAGATCCGCCGGCTCGACGCCGCGTACTGGTTCGCGCCCGGCAACAAGGAGCACTACAGCCACGACCTGGCGCGCAAGGCCTACCGCTTCCGCGGCATCGCGACCGGCCGCAGGCCCGCGCCGAAGGGCTTCCGCCGCTCCGACTTCAAGGTCCCGACCCTCTCCGAGGTCCTGCGCGCGTTCCCGCACACGCCGATCAACATCGAGATCAAGGGCCGCACCCCCGCCGAGGCCACGGCCGAGTACGTGCAGAACGCCGGCGTGCTGGCGCGGCTGCTGCGGCACACCCACCGGCGCGACCTGATCGTGGTGTCGTTCAAGCAGGACGCGGTCGAGCGGTTCCACCAGCTGCTCCCCCGCATCGACGTGGCGCCGGGGATCGACGGCGCGACGGGGTGGTTCCTTGGCGGCGCGTCGCCCGGCGCCGGGGTCGCCGCCTTCCAGCTGCCGATCACGTTCCGCACCGGCGGCACGCTGATCCAGGTGACGACGGCGGAGACCGTCGCCCGCGCCCACTCGGAGGGCTACGCCTGGCACAACTGGTTCTCGGACGACGACCGCGACGAGCCGGCCACCTGGCGCCGGCTGGTCGACATGTGCGTCGACGGCATCATGACCTCGCAGCCGCGGGCGCTGCACCGGGTGCTCCGGACGAAGCACCGGCCGGCGAGCTGCCGCTAGCCTCTCGCCTCTCGGTGGGCGAGGTTCGGGCGCCCGCGGCGATGGGCTGGGAAAGGACCCGCCCGATGGCTGGGGAACACCCGCCCGATCGCTGGGGAAGAACCCCCCGCGGCGGCGTGCGGGCCCGCTGCGGGCCCGAACGCGCTCCGGCCGTGTGTGGTGCGTCTTGGTCAACCACTGGTTGACCCAAACCCGCCACACTCGGCCGCCCGGCGCCCCCGTAACACGCGCGTGCCAAACACGTCGGCCGCGCGTCACACAAACGGCTCGCACGTAACACAGCAGCAGCGGAGCGAGCACCCCCGGCCGCCGCCGCGGAGCGGCCACCCCGCTGGTTGCCGCCGCGGAGCGGCCACCCCGCTGGTTGCCGCCGCGGAGCGGCCACCCCCGCTGGCCGCCGCGGAGCCGGCCAAGCCCGCCGCGCAGCAGGCACCCTGGTTGCCGCCGTACGCGCCCGGGCAAAGGCGAGCGCCGGAGAAACCGCGACCCCGGCCGGTGCCGGCCACAGCCAAGGCGGTCGCTGGGCGGACGCCCCACCTAGAAGCGAGCGGGCTGCCGCTAGAACCCGGCCTCGATCGCCGCCTCCACCTCCGCCCGCACGGGGTCGTGCCCGAACCCGCGCAGGCACCAGGTCGCGCCCGCGTCGATCCACGGCTGCGGATCGACCTCCGGCGGGTTCGTGACGATCAGGTCGTAGGGGCCGTCGGTCCCGCGCAGCGCCGCCACCTCGGCCGCGTACTCGGCGAGCGCCTCGGGCTCCGGCACCTCCACCGGGAACAGGCCCTCGAACCGCGCCGCGCGGCGCAGCGGCCGCCGGTTCGGCCACACAGCCCCGACCCAGATCGGAATCCGCGGCCGCTGGACCGGGCGTGGCTCGAACTCGCCGTCCCAGTAGGCCAGCAGCCGCTCGAGGCCGTCGTCCAGCAGCCGCGCCCGGGCGCGCGGGTCGCCCTCCTCGCCGAAGCGGGCGGGCTCGAACTCGCCGGTGGTGTCGCTGCCGAGCCCAACGCCCAGCACCAGGCGGCCGCCGCTCAGCCGGTCGAGCGTCACGGTCTCGCGCGCGAGCTGGTGCGGCCGGCGGCGCGGGATCGGGGTCACGAGCGGGCCGATCGTCACCCGCTCGGTGACCATCGCCACGGCACCGAGCGTGACCCACGGATCCGCCAGCTGCCGGACCGGCGCGCGGTACGCCACGTGGTCCCACACGAAGAAGCCGTCCCAGCCGCGCTCCTCGGTCAGCGTGGCCAGCTCGGCCACGACCCGCGGCTCGGACAGCTCCCCGAACGGGGCGACGAAGATCGCGTGGCGGGCGGGCACGCGACTAGTGCCCGCTCAGCCGCGCCGGCCGGATCCTCACCGGCACGTGGTAGAGGCGCGCGAACTCCTCCGCCGTCATCGAGAGGCTCTCGAAGCCCCAGCCGTACTTCTCGACGTACTCGGGCACCTCGTGCGCCGGCGGCGCGTCGGGTTCGACCGCGGCCGTGCCGGTCAGCACCACGATGTCCCCGCCCGAACCGTCGCCGTCGAAGTTGAGCGCCACGCGCGGGTTCGCCTCGATGTTGCGGATCCGCGGCGACTCCTGGCTGTACACGAGCACCGAGCCGTCGCCGTCCCAGAGGAACCACACCGGGCGCGGGACGGGCGTCCCGTCGGGACCGACCGTCGTCATCCAGACGATCCGGTCCTCCCTCAGGTGGCGCGCGGCGCGGGCGCCGAACTCGGTGTCCTCGTCGATCATGCCGCGAGCGTATACGCCCGGCGTCAGCCGCTCTTCGCGGCCTCCCGCTCGGGCTCGGGCTCGGTGCGCGCGTCCCGCCCGGCGCGCACGTTCTCGAGCGTCCGCTCGAGCGCCGCCATCAGGTCCGGCACCGGCTTCGGCTGGCGCTCCGGCTCCGGCGCCTCGATCTTGCGCCGCTTGCGCTTGTCCTCGATCACGCGCTTCAGCCGCTCGCGGTAGCAGTCCTTGTAGTTCTCCGGCTCCCAGTCGGTCGTCAGCTCCTCGATCACGGCGACCGCGTGGTCCACCTGCTTCTTCGTCGGCTTCTTGCCGCCCGTGGGAATCGGCTTGGTCGGACGCACCTCGTCGTGGAAGAGCATGGTCGTGAGCGACAGCGCGCCGTCGCGCACGCGGATCGCGGCGAGGTACTCCTTCGTCCGCATCACGAAGCGCCCGAGCGCCACCCGCTCGGTGCGGCTCATCACCTCCACGAGCAGCCGGTACGCCCGCAGCGTCCCCTCGCTGTCGCCCGCCGGCACGAGCAGGTACGGGTGGTCGAAGTAGATCGGGTCGACCTCGGCGAGGTCCACGAACGCCTCGATGTCGATCGTGCGCGTCTTGCGCGGCTGGACCGACGCCAGCTCCTCGTCGGTGACGACCACCCGCTTGCCGTCGAGGTCGTAGGAGTGGGCGATCTCCTCCCACGTGACCTCCACGTCCTCGTCCGAGCAGAACCGGCGCTGCTCGATTCGCACCGTGTCCTTCTCGTGGAGCTGGTGGAAGTGGTAGTCGAGGTCGCGGGCTGCGCTGAACAGCTGCACCGGCACGTTGACGAGGCCGAAGTTGAGCGATCCGCTCCAGAGCGCGCGCGGCATCCGCTCACCGCCCTCCCAGGCTCGCCTCGAGCGCGGCGGCCAGGTCGTCGCCGTGCGCCGGCTCCTCCTGCTCGGTCAGGTCGATCTCCTCGCCCTTCGACTTGCGCTTGATCAGGTCGAGCACGGCCTCGCGGTAGGTGTCCTCGTAGTCGCTCGCCTTGAAGTCCGCGGCGAGCATGTCCACGAGCTTGCCCGCCATGTCCACCTCGCGCTTCGACGGCTTGCGCGACGCGGATGGCACGTCGAGCTCGTCCGGGTCGGCGATCTCGTCGTGGAAGCGCACCGTGTGCAGGGCCAGCACGTCGTCGAGCGCGCGCACCGCCACGAGGTACTCGCGGTCGTGGAAGCTGAAGCGGCCGATGCCCGCGCGACCGGAGCGCTTCAGCGCCTCGTGCAGCAGCCGGTAGGCGTCCTTGTCGTCGCCCGAGCCGACGAAGTAGGTCTTCTCGAAGAAGATCGGGTCCACGTCGTCGGCCGCGACGAAGTCCTCGAGATGCACGACCTTGCCGCGGTCGCCGGCGGCGGCCTTGATCTCGTCCTTCTCGAGCACGACGTACTTGCCGTCGGACACCTCGTAGCCCTTCACGATTTGGTCGTAGGGGACCTCCTTGTCCTCCTTCGGGCAGATGCGGCGGTGCTCGATGCGGGCGCCGTCACGCGCGTGCACCTCGTTGAAGTGCACGGTCTTCGACTCGGTCGCCGTGTACAGCTTGATCGGCACGTTCACTAGGCCGAACGTGATCGTCCCGTTCCAGATCGAGCGCGCCATGTAACACGCGATACCCATTCGGGCGGCTCGCGAAAAGGGCCGTTTCGGCACCCGCCACACGGGCACCCGATTCAGAGACCCGAAATCGAAGGAGCGGAGCATGGCTGACGACATCCGCGGAAAGAAGATCGCCTTCCTCGTGGCGAACGAGGGCGCGGAGCAGGTGGAGCTGACGCGGCCGTGGGAGGCCGTCAAGGCCGCCGGCGGAGAGCCGGTGCTGGTCGCCCCTGAGGGCGGCGAGGTGCAGGCGTTCAACCACCTGGACAAGGGCGACACCTTCCAGGCCGACAAGACCGTCGACCAGGCGAACGACGACGACTACGACGGCCTCGTGCTGCCGGGCGGTGTGGCGAACCCGGACTTCCTGCGCACCCACGAGCCGTCGGTGAGCTTCGTGCGCTCGTTCTTCGAGGCCGGCAAGCCGGTGGCGGCGATCTGCCACGCGCCGTGGACGCTGGTCGAGGCCGGCGTGGTCGAGGGCCGCACGCTCACCTCGTGGCCAAGCCTGCAGACGGACATCCGCAACGCGGGCGGCAACTGGGTGGACGAGGAGGTCCACGTGGACGGCGGCCTCGTGACGAGCCGCAAGCCGGACGACCTCGACGCGTTCCGCGCGAAGGCGATCGAGGAATTTGCCGAGGGCGCCCACGAGCGCCAGCGCGAGGCGACCGCCGCTTCCAGCTGACCCACCCCCCGCCGCGGCGGCGGGAATGTTCACCGGCCGGGCCGCGTCATCATCCTTGAGCGAGCACTCGAGCAAGGAGGACGGCGTGGCCCAGCTGGAGTTCGACAAGGAGGCCTCCAAGGAGATCGAGGCCGTCTACCTCATCGAGGACGCCGTCCGGCGCCGGCGGATCGTCCGCGAGGCGCTCGCGGTCTCATCCGGGGAGCGGCTGCTCGACGTGGGCTGCGGCCCCGGCTTCTACTGCCTCGAGCTGTCGGAGGAGGTGGGGCCGTCCGGGCAGATCGTGGGCGTGGACCCGAGTCCCGCGATGCTGGAGCTGGCCCGCCGCCGCTGCGCCGGTCGCGAGAACGTGGAGCTGCGCCAGGGCGACGCGGTCTCGGTGCCCGCCGACGACGGCGACTTCGACGCCGCCTTGTCCGTGCAGGTGCTCGAGTACGTGGCAGACGTGGAGGCCGCCCTCGCGGAGCTCCACCGGGCGCTCCGGCCCGGCGGCCGCGTGCTCGTGTGGGACATCGACTGGGCGACTCTCTCCGTGCATTCGGAGGACGAGGACCGCAACGAGCGGGTGCTGGCTGCGTGGGACGAGCACCTCACCGACCCCTCCCTCCCGCGCACCCTCGCCCCCCGCCTGCGTGCGGTGGGGTTCGAGGACGTCCGGATGCGCGCCCACACGATCGCCTCGAACGAGGTGGACTCGGGCAGCTACGGCGCGGCGCTCGTGCCCTTCATAGGCACGTTCGTGGCCGGCCGCAACGGGCTGACGGAGGCGGACGGCCAGGCGTGGGTCGAGGAGCAGCGCGAGCTAGGCGAGCGGGGCGAGTTCTTCTTCGCGGCCACGCAGTTCTGCTTCACGGGCCGCAAGCCGGAGTTCATTTGATCGGCTGGCCGATGCCGATCATGTTCCCCTCGCTGTCCCTGAACCAGGCGGCGCGCTCGCCCGTCGAACCCTTGCTCGGGTAGTTGCCCTCGATCTCGGCGATGCCCCCGGTCGTGAAGTCGTACTCCTCGAACTCCACCCCGCGCGCCCGCAGCTCGGCGACCGTCGCCTCCACGTCGTCGACCTCCCAGCCCATCTGCGTGTGGGTCCCGGACGACGCTCCGGCCGACTCGAACAGCGCGAACTCGCCGAGACGGCAGCGGTAGAGGAGGCCGCCGGGCCGCTCGTCGGCCGGCTCGAGGCCGAGCTTCTCGGAGTAGAAGCGCCGCGCCCGCGCCATGTCCTGGGCCGGCAGCCGCGAGGCCACCGCCCCGCCCTGCAGCCGGCCGCCGCCGCGCGAGCGCCCGAGCACGGGCTTGACGTCCACGACCGGCGTGCCGTCCAGGGCCTCCAGATGGCGCACGAGGAAGCGCGGGCCGTCCACCGACACGACCTGCACCTCGTGCAGCCCGATCGGGTTCGGGCGGTCGGCGGAGCGGGTGGTGAAGACGCCCTGCAGCGGGTTGCGCGGGTCGTCCCGCGGGTGCACGCGCAGCGTCGACCGGTCGGCGCGGTCGAGCCATGTGAGGACGATCAGCGGATCGCCGGGCACGACGCCGTCGAGGCCCTCGAGCACGTCCTGCTCGAACACGACCCAGGCGTCGGGCGCTCCCTCGAAGCCCTGCTTGGGCGCCGACGCCGGGTCCGTCAGCGGCGACTCGACCCTGCCGATCGGCCTGAGCTCCATCATGCCTGCGAAAGCTACGCCCTCAGGCGGCCACGGCGCCGTCGAGCCTCGTCACCTCGGCGTCGATCGCCGCCATCCCGAGGTCGTGCGCGACCGAGACGCGGTGGTGGCCGTCGAGCAGGAAGTGCTCGTCGCCGAGCCGGTACACGGACACGGGCGGCAGCGCGGCGCCGCGGCGGGCCGCGATCCAGAGGCCCTCCCAGCGGCGGCGGCTGGTGGGCGGCGGGCGGAAGCGGTGGTCGAACGCGCGCGCCTTGGCGGACTCGGCGGTGCCGACGATCGAGTCGAGCGGGATCGGCTGCGTGCCGGCCGTGCGCCGGCCGGCCGGCGGCGCCGCCCCGAGAACGCTCTCGAGCGAGCGAAGCCGGCTGCACTCCGGGGCGGCGCGCAGGATCCGGCACCTCATCCGGGCGAGGACGCGGCGGCGGCGCTGGCGCGCAAAGGCGGTCTGGGCATCGACGAACAGGTTCCCGGTCTCCATGCAACAGAGTCTGAAGCTGAGGCCGGTGCCGCACATCGGGCATTCGCCGCGGACCCGGCGATAGGACCGCTTACATTCACCCGAAAGTGGCGGGCACCTCCATCCGTTGGGTGAGGTGGAGTGAGTCGCGCGCTGATCACCTCCGTCAGTGTCGCCGGATGCCTCGCCCTGGTGGCGGCGGCGCCCGCAACCGCCGCCCCCACCGCGGACTTCACGGTCGCGCCGCAGCAGATCGTGGCCTACGAGCCCGCCACCTTCACGTCGGCCTCCACGGGGCAGGACCCCATGACGATCGAGTGGGACTTCGACGACAATGGCACGGTCGACGCGACGGGTCCGACGGCCGTGCACACGTTCACCACGAGCGGAAGCGTCAGCGTCAAGCTGCACGTCGCCGACAGCACCGGGGAGGACACCGTCACCCGCCTGCTCCCGGTGGCCGCCCCGACGCTCCCGGTGGCAGGGTTCAGCGTCGTGCCCGGCGTCCCGCTCGCCGGTTCTTCGGCCACCTTCACGTCGACCTCGACCACGGTGCCGGGCGCCTCGATCGCGACCGTCCAGTGGGACTTCGACGACAACGGGACCGTCGACGCGAGCGGGCAGTGGGTCAGCCACACGTTCGCGACCGGGGGCGTGCACAGGGTGCGCGTGCACGTCGTGGACACGCGGAACCTGAGCGCGGACGCCACCCGCCTGGTGACCGTCAACTCCCCGCCGTCGGCGGCCTTCACGGCGTTCCCCGCGGCGCCGCGGGTGGGCGACGAGCTGAGCCTGACGTCCTACTCGTCGGACGCCGAGGGCGCGCTGGCCGACCAGCGCTGGGACCTCGACGGGGACGGGGCGTTCGACGACGCCTCGGGCGCAGTGGTGACCGGGACGTTCACGACTCCCGGCGACCACAAGGTGTCGCTGCGGGTCACGGACGGCCAGGGCGCGATCGCCACGATCTCGAGGACGATCAGCGTGTCCGCACCACCGGCCGAGCCGTCCACGGGCGGCGGTCCCCCGGCCGGACAGGACGACCCGCCGACGACGCCCGCAGGACCGGTGTTCCGGGTCCTCCTGAGCCCCTTCCCGGTCGTCCGGCTGGCCGGCACGGTCACCGCCGGCGGGGCGCGCATCCGCATGCTCGTCGTCCGCGCGCCGCGAGGGGCGCGGGTGCTCGTGCGCTGCCGCGGGAAGCGGTGCCCGGCGCGCTCGTACACGAAGGTCGCGTCCCGCAAGCCGATCCGCTTCCGCGCCCTGGAGCGCTTCCTGCCCGCCGGGTCCGTGATCGAGGTGCTCGTCCGGCGCGGCGACCAGATCGGCAAGTACACGAGCTTCAGGATCCGCCGCAACCGCGTGCCCAAGCGAACCGACGCGTGCCTCACGCCGCACGCGTCGCGGGGCACCGAGTGCCCCGACTGAGCCGTCTACCTGGCCTGCGGCAGCTTGGCCGACCCGCGCTTCAGCCTCGGCGCGGACGGCGGCGGCACCACCGGCCCGATGTCGCCGTCCGGTGCCTCGTCGAGGTCGACGATCACGGGCGCGTGGTCGCTCGGGCCGCTTCCCTTGCGCGCCTGCCGGTCCACCCACGCGGCCTTGACGCGGTCGGCCACAGGCGCGCTCGCCAGCACGAGGTCGATCCGCATGCCGAGGTCCTGGTGGAACATCCCGGCGCGGTAGTCCCAGTACGTGAACACGCGCTCCTCCGGCCAGCGGTCGCGCACCACGTCGTGCAGGCCGAGCGCCTGTAGCTCCGCCAGCGCCGCCCGCTCGGGCTCGGTCACGTGGGTCTGGCCGACGTAGGCCTCGGGGTCGAACACGTCGTCGTCGGTCGGCGCGATGTTCATGTCGCCGCACACCACGGTCGCCTCCGGGCCGGCGGCCACCACGTCGCGCAGGGCCCGCAGCCAGGCGAGCTTGTAGCCATAGTGCTCCGAGCCCGGCACGCGCCCGTTCGGTACGTACACGGAGACCACGCGGACCCCGTCGCAGGTCGCGGCGACCGCGCGCGCCTCCGGGTGCGGGAAGCCGGGCGCGTCGGCGAGGCCGGTCACCACGTCGTCGAGCCCGACGCGCGAGAGGATCGCCACGCCGTTCCAGGTGGCCTCGCCGTGCACGGCGATCTCGTACGAGCGCTCCGAGAGCTCGGCCTCGAGCAGCTCCGCGAAGGCGTCGTCGGCGAGCTTCGTCTCCTGGAGGCAGACCACGTCGGGCTTGCGCTCGTCCAGCCACGGCAGCAGCCGCGGCATGCGCTGCTTCACCGAATTGACGTTCCAGGTCGCGATTCGCACCGGCCCCACGGTAGCGGCATAGACCCGTCCGGCCCCGGGTACTGAGCCTCAGTTTCTGGAACACGGTGCGCGGAAGGAAGGACTGGCGATGTCGAGGACCAAGCTTCTGGTGAGCGTCACCGCGCTGGCGCTCATGATCGCGATCGGACTCGGGGCGGGTGGTGCGGGCGCCGACCAGCCGCTGCCCTACGAGAACCCGAACCTGTCCGTGCGACAGCGCGTGGACGACCTTCTCTCGCGCATGACGCTCGCCGAGAAGATCGGCCAGATGACGCAGACCGAGCGCTTCCAGGTCTTCGACGACACGTCGCCGATCACGACCTACGCGCTCGGCTCGATCCTCTCCGGCGGCGGCTCGACCCCGACCGACAACAACCCGGAGGCGTGGGCCGACATGGTCGACCGCTTCCAGCAGGCCGCGCTCGACACCCGTCTGCACATCCCGCTGCTGTACGGCATCGATTCGGTGCACGGCGACGGCAACATGCTCGGCGCGACGGTCTTCCCCCACAACATCGGTCTCGGCGCCTCACGCGATCCCGCGCTCGTCCGCGACGTGGAGCACGTGACCGCCGAGGAGACGCGCGCGACCGGCCCGCAGTGGGTCTTCGCGCCCTGCATCTGCGCCGCGCGTGACGACCGCTGGGGCCGCACGTACGAGAGCTTCAGCGAGAACCCGCCCCTGGTCGAGCGGATGGAGACCGCGATCGACGGGTTCCAGGGCCGCCGCGGCCGGCTGGACGAGCCCGACCGCGTACTGGCGACCGCGAAGCACTACGCGGGTGACGGCGACACGGTCTACGGGACGCCGACCGGCGACTACACGGTCGACCAGGGCATCTCGATCACGAACCACAGGGACTTCTGGAGGACGTCGCTGCGGCAGTACGTGCCGGCGGTCCAGGACCACCACGTCGGCTCCGTCATGCCGTCGTTCTCGAGCGTCGACTGGACCGAGGACGGCGTCGGCAACCCGATCAAGATGCACGCGAACCGCGACCTGATCACGGGGACCCTGAAGCGCGACATGGGCTTCAACGGATTCGTGATCAGCGACTGGGAGGGGATCCACCAGATCCCGGGCGACTGGGCCACCCAGGTCCGCACCGGCGTCAACGCCGGCATCGACATGATGATGGAGCCCAACAGCTACAAGGACTTCATCACGACGCTGACCGACGAGGTCAATGCCGGCCGCGTCCCGATGGCGCGCGTCAACGACGCCGTGAGGCGCATCCTCACGAAGAAGTTCGAGCTGGGGCTGTTCGAGCACCCGTTCACCGACCGGCGCAACATCGACGAGGTCGGCTCGCCCGCGCATCACGCGCTCGCGCGCCGCGCGGCGGCCGAGTCGCAGGTGCTGCTGAAGAACAGGAAGGACACGCTCCCGATCGACCGCCGCGCCCAGATCTACGTGGCCGGCAGCAACGCCGACAACATCGGCAACCAGGCCGGCGGCTGGACGCTGACCTGGCAGGGCGGCTCGACCAACGTCATCCCGGGCACGACGATCCTCGACGGCATCCGCGCGCAGTCGGCCGGCGACGTGACGTTCAGCGAGGACGCCTCGGCGCCGATCTCGCGCCGCGCGATCGGCATCGTGGTCGTCGGCGAGACGCCGTACGCGGAGGGGTTCGGCGACGTCGGCGGGCCGCTGTGGGCGTACGACCCGGGCGACAACGGCGTCCCGCGACCCGTCAAGGACATGCGGCTGTCGGCCGCCGACTCGCTGGCGGTCGACAGGGTGTGCGCCGCCGCCAAGCGCTGCGTGGTCGTGATCGTGTCCGGCCGGCCGATGATCCTCGACCGGCAGCAGCTGCGAGGGATGGACGCGCTGGTCGAGGCCTGGCTGCCGGGCAGCGAGGGCATGGGCGTGGCCGACCCGCTGTTCGGCACGCGGCCCTACACCGGCAAGCTGCCGATGACGTGGCCGCGCTCGATCGACCAGGAGCCGATCAACGTGGGCGACGAGCGCTACAACCCGCTGTTCCCGTACGGATACGGGCTGCGGACGCGGTAGCGACACCGTGCGCCCGGCCGGAGTGAAGGAGGTTCGTCAGGCGTAGATCCGCAGCGGCGTGCAGGAGGCGAGCCGGTCGAAATCCGCGTCCGCGTGCAGCAGCGGCGCGCCCGTGCGCACGCAAGGGGCCGCGATCAGGCAGTCGAGCGTCTTGCGGACCGTCACGCCGTGTCCGCGCGCGGTCCGGTAGAGGCTTGCGGATCGCCTTCCCAGTGGACGCGGCCCCGTAGGTCCAGGATGCCGAGCCGCCGATGGCGCGCGACCAATTCGCGAAGAGCCAGGTCGACGGCCTCACGCTTGGTGCGCACGCCGGTGAGCTGCTGAGCCTGCCACATTTCCCCTTCGATGCGTGGGCAACCGTCGAGGACGAGGGTCGTCGGGCGGCGCGTCGTGGTCGTGGCCGTCGTCGCCCTGCAGCTCTTCTTCATCGCGCGCGGCTACTGGTCGGACACGCACAAGGAGTTCGCGTTCCAGATGTTCCCCGAGTCGAGCACGTGGCGCGCGAGCATCGTCAGGGTCACCGCCGACGGGCGGCGGATTCCCGTCGAGGTGCCCTGGTCGGGCTACCGCTGGGACCGGCTCGTGCGCGACCGCGGGCTCAGCTACCCGGAGGTCCGCCGCCACGCCGACAGCGGGCTCGACAACCAGCTGGCGTTTTTGCGCGCGGCGCTCGACTGGGTGGCGAGCAACACCCCGCGCGACCGCGAGACCCGGTACCTCGAGGCGAGGGTCACGGCCTGGCACAATGCCGACCCGCCGCGGGTCGAGCTCTTCCGCAGCCACCTCCGCGGGGCCGCCGGATGAACGCGGCGACCGCCCAGGCGCCGCCGCGCTCCCTCGTCGCCTCGTTCGACGATCTGCTCGGCCGGGCGGTCAGCATGCGCTCGCTCGCGCTGCTGCGGGCGCTCGCCGGCCCGGCCGTGCTGCTGCACCTGCAGCCGTTCCTCTCGAACGCCCTCGACGGCCGCATCTACAGCGACTCCTTCTACGAGCCCTACGCCGCCTGGTACCCGGAGGCGCCGCGCGCGCTCTACGTCGGCCTGCTCGTGCTCGCCGCCGTGGCCGCCGTCGCAATGTCGATCGGCCTCCTCACCCGCCTCGCGACCGCCGCGACGTTCGGGATCGTCGCCTACAACCTCTTCCTCTCCACCACGCACTTCCACAACAACCGCGCGTATCTCCTGATCGTCCTCGGGCTGCTCGCGGCGGCGCCGTCCGGCCGGGAGCTGTCCGTCGACGCCTGGATCCGCCGGCGGCGCGGGCGCCCCCCGCTCGACCTGAGCGCGCCGGCCTGGCCGCTCTGGCTGCTGCGGTTCGAGTGCGCGGCGGTCTACGGGGCGTCCGGCCTGAGCAAGCTCCTCGACGCGGACTGGTTCGGCGGGACCGTGCCGTGGCAGCGGGTGGTCGAGTCGCGCGACCAGCTGCACGCGCTGCCGCACTGGGCGGTGTCGGTCCTCACCGACAGGGACTTCCACACCGGCGCTGCCAAGTTCGTCGTGCTCACGGAGCTCTTCATCGCCACCGGGCTGTGGTGGCGGCGCACGCGCTACGCGGCCGTGTGGGTGGCGGTCGTCTTCCACCTCACGATCGAGGCGTCGGCCTCGGTGCAGGTGTTCTCGTACCTCGGGATCGCGGTGCTGGTCGTCTGGGCGGTGCCCTCCACGCGCGATCGGGTGCTGCGGATCGACCCCGCCAGGCGGCGGCTCGCCGCCGTGCTGCGCGGGCTCGACTGGCTCGCCCGCTTCCGGATCGAGCCCGCGGCGCCGGGCGCGCCGGTCGAGGTGGTCGACCGGGACGGCAGCACCCTGAGCGGGGGGCCGGCCGTGGCGTTCGCGCTCAGCCGCCTGCCGCTGACGGCGTGGTTCGCGCTCCCCACCCAGCTGCTCCCCTCGGTCCGCCGCGCGCGACGGTGACGGAGCGGTGATCGCCAGACTCTGGCCGGCCGGCCTGACGTTGCTGGTGCTCCTCGTGCTGGCGTTCGTGGTCGTGGCGCCGCCGGAGCGCTGCCCGTCGGTCACGGCGCCGGAGCTGCGGCGGGCCGCCCAGGCGAGCGTCGACTGGTTCGTCCGCAACCAGAACCCGGACGGCACGTGGCTCTACCTCTACAAGGCCCGCGACGACTCGGCGCCGGACGAGTACAACGCCGTCCGCCACACCGGGGCGGCGATGGGCCTGTACCGGGCCGCCGCCGACGGGCTGCCGCGGGCGCTCGGCGCCGCCGACCGCGGGGCAGGCTGGGCGCTCGAGCGGCTGATAGAGGAGGGCGACTGGTCGGCCGTCGACTGGGAGGGCCAGGTCGAGACCGGCTCGACCGCCCTCCTCACCGCCGGCCTGCTGCTGCGCCGCCAGGCGACCGGCGACCCGCGCTACGACCGCATGCTGCGTCGCCTCGGGCGCTTCCTGGTCGCGCAGACGGAGCCGTCCGGCGCGGTGGACGCCTCGTACGACCCGGTGCGCGGCGCGCCGGTGCGCGGGCAGTACTCGAAGTACTTCACCGGCGAGGCCTACTGGGCGCTCGCGCTGCTGAACCGCACCTTCCCGGGCGAGGGGTGGGACAGGGCGGCGAACCGCATCGGCGCGTACCTGGCGACCCGCCGCGACAAGGACGAGGACCACTGGCCCCCGATCCAGGACCACTGGGCGGCCTACGGGCTGTCGGAGACGGTGGCGTTCCCGGAGCGCGGCAGGCCGCCGCTGACCGCGGACGAGGCGAGCTATGCGCGCAGCCAGGCCGAGCAGTTCGGCGGCTCGGTGCGGTGGATCTCCCAGCAGTTCGGTCCGTGGGGAAGGGTGGTGCGGCCCGGGCACGTGCCGCGCGGCGGCGGGTACGGCGTGATCGGCGAGGCGCTCACCGGGCTGTGGCTGACCGCGCGCGCGGACTCGCGCCTCGCGGGCATCACGCAGCCGATCGCGGACCGCGCCGAGTGCATCGCGGGCCTGGCGATCGACGCCCAGTCCGACCGCTCCGACGCCGCCCGCTACCCGCGGCCGGACCGAGTGGAAGGCGCCTGGTTCCGCGACGGCGAGACCCGCATGGACGACCAGCAGCACGCGCTGGCCGGGCTGCTGCGGACGATCCCGATCGCACAGGCCACTGCCGCCGCCGACCCGAGCGACGGCCCGCCCTCCGGCTGGCTGTGGGCGGCCGCGCTGCTGCTCGCGCTCAACCCCGCGCGCGCCGCCTTCGGCGTCCCGCGCGCCGGGCGGTCGCGGGGCGAGGTGGCCGGCCTGGCCGCCGTCGGCGGCGCGCTGGGCGGGCTCGCCGTGTGCGGCGCCGCGGCGCTCGCCGACCCGCTGCTCGACGCGCTCGACGTGAGCGACCCCTCGTTCCGGATCGCCGCAGGCGCCGTCGCAGCGGTGGCCGGCGCCGCCGACACGTTCCGGCGCCCGCCGTCACCGGAGCCGTCGCTGCCGGGGCGGCGGGCCGCACTGATACCGGTGGCGATCCCGGTCGTGGCGCGCCCGGCGCTGCTCGTGATGGCCGTGGGCGCCGGGGCGGACAAGACCGTGCTCCTCACCGCGGCCGCGATGGCGACGGGCGTCGCGCTGCTGACCGCGATCGCGGCCGGCCCGCCCGCGGAGGGGCCGGCCGGCCGCGGCCTCCGCTGGACGGCGCGGCTGCTGGCCGCCGGGCTCGTGGCCTGCGGCGTGCTGCTCGTGATCGACGGCGTAGTCGACGTGTGAGCGCCCCTACGGCCGGATCTCGTAGATGCGGCTGAACGGGTCCTCGGCGATCGCCTTCACGGTGGAGAAGCCGGCCTCGAGGCTGAGCTCGCGCAGCCGCGCCTCGTTCATGCCGCAGGTGCCGAGCCCCGCGCCGCCGACCGCCAGCGAGCTGGTCATGCAGTAGAGGACGCTGAAGCCGTACTTCAGCGCGCCGAGCGGGCCGGCGTTGTCCTCGAGCTTCTCCTCCGAGGCGATCTCCAGGCACATGCACACGCCGTCGTGGCGCAGCGCGCCGCGGACGGACGAGAGGACGCCCTTGGGATCGCGCGCGTCGTGGATCACGTCGAACACGGTGATCAGGTCGTAGCGCTCCGGCAGGCCCTCGCCCGCGTCGAGCTTGCGGATCTCCACGCGGTCGGCCACGCCGGCCTCCTCGACCGCCCGCCGGGCGCGCTCGACTGCGCCCGACGCCACGTCGTAGCCGTGGAAGCGCGAGTTCGGGAACGCCTTCGCCAGCCGGATCAGCGCGCGGCCGGTGCCGCAGCCGACGTCGGCGACGAGCGCGCCGTCCTTCAGCCTCCGCTCGAGACCGTCGACT
>DASXAA010000211.1:0-3510 GCA_036407035.1 Thermoleophilaceae bacterium
CACGATCAACTCCTACAAGCGGCTCGTCCCCGGCTGGTTCGCGCCCGTGAACGTGAGCTGGGGGTGGGAGAACCGCTCGTGCGCGGTGCGCGCGATCCGCTCGCAGCAGGCCGAGCGGTCCAGGCTCGAGTGCCGCAGGCCCGGCGCCGACGCCAACCCCTATCTGGCGGTCGCGGCGCTTGCGGCCGCCGCCGGCGAGGGACTGCGCGAGGGGGCGGAGCCGCCGCCGCCGGTGGAGGGCGATGCCTCGGGGCGGTCGGACCTGCCGCCGCTGCCGGGCTCGCTGGAGGAGGCGATCGGCGCCTTCGAGGCCGACGCGGGGCTGCGCGGCGCGCTCGGCGAGGAGTTCAGCGACTACTACGTGGTGTCGCGGCGCTGGGAGCTGAGCGCCTGGCGCAACGCGGTGTCGGACTGGGAGCGCGAGCGCTACGAGGGCGCCGTTTGAGCAGCCGTCCCGTGATCGGCCTCTGCGCTGTGCGGGAGCGGGCGCGCTGGGCGCTGTGGGACCAGGAGGCGCACCTCGTCGCGGAGTCCTACGTGGCGGCCGTGCGCGGCGCCGGCGCGGTGGCGGTGCTGCTGCCGGTGGACACGCGCGCGCCGCTCGAGCTGCTCGACCGGATCGACGGGTTGCTGCTCGTGGGCGGCGCCGACGTGGACCCGTCGAGCTACGGCGCCGAGCGCGAGCCGGAGACGGAGTCGACGTACCCGGAGCGGGACGCCTTCGAGATCGCCCTCACGCGCGCCGCCCTCGAGCGCGGCATGCCGTACCTCGGCATCTGCCGCGGGATGCAGGTCATGAACGTGGCGCTCGGCGGCACGCTCGTCCAGGACCTGGGCGGCGAGAACCGGCACCGGCTGGTGCCGGGCTCGTTCGAGGCGTCGATCAACCAGGTCGCGCTCGAGCCCGGCTCGCTGGCCGCGGCGGCGATCGGCGAGGAGCTGCACACGGCCGTGTGCCATCACCACCAGGCGATCGACCGGCTCGGCGACGGGCTCGTGGTGAGCGGCCGTTCGGTGGCCGACGGCCTGGCCGAGGCGTTGGAGCTCCGGAACGGCGGCTGGGGCCTCGGCGTCCAGTGGCACCCGGAGGCGGCCGACAAGCGGCAGCTGTTCCACGTGTTCGCCGAGGCGTCGAACGGCGCGCGCTAACGGCGCGCCGCCTCCACCAGGGCGGCTATCACGCGGCTGCGCTCGTCGCCCTCGGGGTGCCAGAGCACGCCCAGGGCGAAGCGGCGGTCGGGCAGCTCGATGGCCTCGACCGTGTCGTCTTCCACGGCGTGCCCGCTGACGACGACGCCCTCGCCCAGCTCGGAGACGCCCTGGTGGTGGTGCGACTTGACCTCGGCCTCCTTCGCGCCGACCGCGCGGGCGGCGAGCGAGCCGGGCTCGAGCCTCACGGCGTGGTCGCCGAACGTGCCCGGGGTGTGGCGGTGGCCGTCGTGGCCGAGGCCGTCGGGCAGGTGCTGGTCGAGCGTGCCGCCGGTGGCCACGTTCAGCATCTGCATGCCGCGGCAGATGCCGAGCAACGGCATGTCGCGCTCGAGGGCGCGGTGGCCGATGGCGAGCTCGAAGCGGTCGCGTTCCGGTCGCGTGTTAGTCGTCTCCGGGTGCGGGACCGCGCCGTACGAGGCGGCGTCCACGTCGGCGCCGCCGGCCAGCACGAGGGCGTCGACCAGGTCGAGCACCCTGTCGGGGGACTCCGCCACGGCGTCGTCCGGCGGCAGCAGGATCGCGATCCCGCCGGCGCGCTGGACGGCGAGCGAGTAGGCGCGCGGCGAGAGGTTGCAGAGCAGGCTCCAGGCCCCCCAGGCGGCCTGCTCGATCGCCGTGCAGATGCCGATGACGGGCGGCACCGCTAGATGACTGATTCCGAATCCAGGTGCCCGCGGGGGCGCGCCAGACCGCGGCGCCTTCGGCGCCGACCGGTCGCTTCGCTCCCTGAGGCGGCGCACGCGGACGAAGCCGATAGTCGAAGCACTATCGGCGAGGACGTGGGTGCCGATCCAGCGAAGGTATGGCGCGTCATCCGGGGGTGCCTGGGTTTGGAATCAGTCATCTATTGCGGCGGGTCCGTCATCAGACCGGCGAGGATGTGCTCGGTGCCGCTGATGTGGTCGCGCATGAGCCGCACCGCGCGGCCCACGTCCTTCTTGCGCATGAGGCCGACGAGCCGGCGGTGCTGGGCGTTCGAGCGCGTCAGCACCTCGGGCGGGTGGGAGATGCGCGCGATCAGATCGGTCATCTGGCCCTGCACCTCGGTCATCGCCACGACCATCCGCGGCGAGCGGGCCGCCTCGGCCAGGCCGATGTGGAAGCGCACGTCGGCGCGGCGGTAGTCCTCGAAGGCCGTGTTGCCGAGCGCCTCGGTGGCGGCCATCCCCGCGACGAGGTCGTCCAGGCGCGCGAAGTCCTCGGCCCCCGCGCGCTCGGCGGCGAGCACCACCACGCCCGTCTCGACGGCCACGCGGTAGTCGAGCACCGCGCGGACCCGCTCCCCGAGCGGCTCGTCCGACTCGCCGTTCGAGAGCGGCGGCGAGTCTGCCACGAAGGTTCCACCGGAGCGCCCCCGGACGGAAAGGAGGTGGCCGCTCTGGACCAGCGTGATGAGCGCCTGGCGCAGGGTCGAGCGCGAGATCCGCAGCTGTTCGGCCAGTTCGCGCTCAGGCGGCAGCCGGCTGCCTGGGGGAAGCAGCCCGAGCCGGATCGCGGTGCCAAGCCGCTCCACGGTCTCCTCGAAGGTGGTCGGAGGCTGGACCGGCTTGAAGACCGCGTCGAGCGCTGGGGTTCGCTCCACGACGGTCGTCGTCTGCACTGCTCAAACGGTACAGACGACGGACCTTTGGCGCGACACGTCCGCCCGGCCATTAGCATCCACCGGCCGTGGACCTGCGCCAGGAACTCGTGGTGGTCGAGACGGATCGCTACCGGGTCGAGGGAAAGCTCACCCTTCCGCGGGAGGGTTACCGCAGCCGGCTGTCGGACCACGTCAACCGGCGCGACCAGGAGTTCTTCACGATCGTCGACGCCGAGCTGGTCTCGCTGGACGGGTCCGGGCGGGACTGGAAGGCGCCCGTCCTTATGCTGGCGCGCCGGCACATCAGGCTGATCGTGCCCGCCGAAGGCGGCTGAGCCCGTGCGAAAGCTCTTGCTGGTCTCGCTCGCCGCACTGGCCGCCGGCGCGCTGTGGTGGCGCCGGAACCCCTCCGCGTGCCCGTACTCGCAGCGCTTCTGGGTGGAGGCGCCGCACCCCTTCATCACGCGCCGGCGGCTGCTCGAGGCGCTGTCGCCGGTGGCCGGCGAACGCTTGCTGGAGGTGGGGCCCGGCACCGGCTACTACTCGTTGCCGGTGGCGGAGCGGCTCAGACCCGCCGGGCGACTCGACGTGGTGGACGTGCAGCAGGAGATGCTCGACCACACGCTGCGGCGCGCTTCGGCCGCTGGGCTCGAACACATCGCGCCCGCGCGGGCGGACGCCCGCGAGCTCCCGTATCCCGACGGCGTGTTCGACGC
>DASXAA010000212.1:0-6674 GCA_036407035.1 Thermoleophilaceae bacterium
GCGTCGCCCGAGTAGGTCGGCGGCGTGTCGACGCAGCAGAAGAGCAGCCGGGCGTGCTCCACCGCCTCGGCCATGTCGGTCGTGAAGTGCAGCCGCGGCGCGTTCTTCGCCACGAGCTCGGCCAACCCGGGCTCGTGGATCGGCACCTGGCCCTCCGAGAGCTGCTCGACCTTCTCGGCCACGATGTCGCGCGCCCACACCTCGTGGCCCAGCTCGGCCATGCACGCAGCCGTGACGAGGCCGACCCAGCCGACACCGATCACGCCGATTGGCTCCTTCTCGGCCATCCCGCGACGGGAGGCTATTAGAGCGTCCGCGCCGACCGGGCGATCGACATCATCTGACGCTTCGAGAGCGACAGGAGGAGGGTGTTCGAGACCCAGTAGGTGGCCTTCTTCGTGCGCCACGCGACGAGGCGGAGGCGAGCGCCGTCGTAATGAAGCTCGTAGGTCCGACCACCAACGCGGCGCGTCGCCTGGGGCTGCTCGAGGATCGGCGGGTCCTTCCAGGTCGTGCCCTGGATGCCGTAGTACTCGCCGAGCGCCTCGCCCCGCTTCAGCACCATCCGGTACGCGCCGTAGACCTCCTTGTCGGGCCCGCGGATCTTGTAGACGCGCGGCTGGTCGACGTACAGCGACTCGGACGTGCGCACGGTCGGGTAGTAGACCGGCAGCGTCTCGCCGGCGCCCTGCTGGACGGCGGACAGCGCCTGCTCGCGACCGAACTCCGTGTCCTTGACGAGCCCGGCATCGCCGCGCGGCCTGCGCCGGTGCCCGTCCTTGCGCACGATCGTCGCGCGGGTCCCGCGCGAGCCCTGCACGCCGACGAACTTGTGCACGACCTTGTCGACCTGTTCCTTCGTCGCCTCGACGTAGCTCTCCCCGAGGGTCGCCTCGAAGTGCACCTCGCGGATCGGCAGGTCGGCCGTGCCGATCACGAGCTTCGCGAGCCGCAGCACCTCCTTCCGCGAGCGCAGCTCCTGATCGGTGCTCGTGTTGCGGCCGAAGATCTTCAGCAGCCGCTCGCGGTTGTCGATCAGCTTCGACGTCGCGATCTGCTGCTTCGCCTGGCGCAGGAAGTCCTGCTGGCGCGCGGACCGGACGAGGTCCGTGTCGAGGTGGCGGAAGCGCACGTACTGCAGCGCCTTGCGCCCGCACATCCGCTGGTAGCCGGCCGGCACGTTGATGTACGAGTACTCGCCGCTCGCGTTGTAGTAGGTGCGGTCGATGTCGACGTAGACGCAGCCGACCGCGTTGACCGCCCGCCAGAAGCCAGAGAAGTCCACGTTGATGACGTGGTTGATCGGCAGCCCCGTGAGCTGGTGCACGGTCTTCAGCGTCAGCTCCGGCCCGCCCGCCTCGTAGGCGGCGTTCAGCTTGTCGGTGCCATAGCCCGGGATCTCGACCTTCAGGTCGCGCGGCAGCGACAGCACCGCGATCGCCTTCTTGTCCGGGGCGAGCCGCACCAGCATGATCGTGTCCGAGCGCGCGCCGCCGGCGCCCTCGACGTTGTTCTTCGGCCGGTGGTCCGAGCCGAGGATCATCAGCGTCTGCGGCTCGCCGGGGTCGGTCGTCGCGAGCTGGCGCTTGTCCAGCTTCAGCGCCGGACGCAGCTTGAGCGCCGCCACCACCTTGTCGATCTCGTGGAACGCCGCGACGGCAGTCGCGCCGGCGCTCGCGAAGATCACGAGCACGGAGGCCAGCAGCAGGCGCTTCCAGAGGCCGGGGCGCGGTATGTCGTCGAACGGGATCAAGCGATGCGCAGGCGGCGGTCGTCGTCCTCGGCGCTGAGACGAGTCGGGAGCAGCTGCACGAACTCGACCAGCGCACGGCGATACTCCCGCAGCGATCGGATCGATACCCACTCCTCGGGGCCGTGGTGGCCGTCGCCGACGGGGCCGAACTCCACGGCGGGGACGCCGGCCTCGAGGAACGAGATCACGTCCGAGGCGCCGTCGCGGCCGACCGAGATCTGATCCGAGCGCGGCCCGTCCACGCGGGAGATGGCCTCGCCGAGCACCTGCACGAACGGGTTGTCGCGGGCGACGATCGCGGGCTTGCGGTGGAAGGTCTTGACGACATGGGCGTCAGGGAGGGCCTCGACGGCCGCGAGGATCGTCTCGGCGTCCTGGCCGGGCAGGTAGCGCACGTCCACGTCGATGATGCACATGTCGGGGACCTTGTTGAGCGCGTCGCCGCCCCAGATGCGGCCGAGGTTGATCGACGGCCGGTCGAAGAGGTCGGACGACTCGCGGGCGAAGGGCAGTGACTCGATTCGGCGGAACACGTCGATCGCCTTCAGCACGGCGTTGTCGCCCACCCACGGCGTGGAGCCGTGCGCCGCCTTGCCCGTCACCTCGATGCGCATGGCGAGCACGCCCTTGGCCTGGATCCCGATGTGCAGGTCCGTGGGCTCGCCGGTGATCGCGAAGTCGCCGGTGTAGCCGTTCTCGACGAGGTAGTCGGAGCCGCGCTGCTCGTCCTCCTCGGACTCCTCGTCTGACACGACCAGGAAGTGCACGCGGGCGCCGCTCTGGCCGGTCATGTCGGCGACCGCGCACATCATCGCCGCGAGGCCGCCCTTCATGTCGTAGGCGCCGCGGCCGTAGAGCCGGTCGCCCTCCACCCGCGGGGTGAGCTGGTCGGCGCGGCCTGGCACCACGTCGAGGTGTCCGTGCAGCACGACGGTCGGGCCGGTCGCGGGACCGACCGTGGCCGTCAGCACCGGCCTCCCGTTCAGCATCGCGCCCTTCACCTCCACGTCCCGCGCCTCGAGCCAGCCCTTGATGAAGCCGGCCGCTGTCTGCATCCCCTCAGGGGTGGACGTGTCGTAGGTGATCAGGCGCTCGCAGGTAGCGCGCTCATCCATCCCGGCGGGAGGATAGATACTCGCGCCGTTCGCGCTCGACCTTCCCGCGGATCCAGCAACCCGAGACGTGGTCGTTGACGATCCCGCAGGCCTGCATCGTCGCGTAGGCGGTGGTGGGCCCGACGAACACGAATCCACGCCGCTTGAGCTCCTTCGAGAGCGCCGTCGACTCGGGCGTGACCGCCGGCAGGTCGGCGCGCGTGCGCGGCGCCCTGGCGCGCCCGGACGGCCGGAAGGACCACACGAGCTCGGTCAGCGGGGTGTCGAGCGCGGCGGCGGCCTTCGCGTTGGCGATCGCGGCGTCGACCTTCGCACGGTTGCGGACGATGCCGGCGTCGGCCATCAGACGGCGCACGTCGCGGGCGCCGAAGCGGGCCACGCGCTCGATCTCGAAGCCGGCGAAGGCGGCCCTGAAGTCCTCCCGTTTGCGCAGGATCGTCAGCCAGGAGAGGCCGGACTGGAAGGCCTCGAGCGTGAGCCGCTCGTAGAGGGCGTCGTCGGTGGTGACCGGCCGGCCCCACTCGTCGTCGTGGTAGCCGGCATAGTCGTCGGCCGAGGCGCCCCACCAGCAGCGGCGGCGGCCGTCGGGCCCCGTGGCGAGCGCGTCGTCCGGCATGGCCGCGCACCCTACTGGGGATACAGTCCCGCCCCATGACGAGCCCGGCCCGCTCGGCGACCGGTCACGAGGGCCGCCTGCGGGAGCTGCGGGCGGAGGCCCTCGCGGCGACGCGGGCCTACGCGGAGGAGGCGCTCGCGCCGCCGGACTTCGTCCGCGGCGAGACCTGGGTGCCGGTCGCGGGCCGCGTGATCGGTGCCCAGGAGCTCGAGGCGCTCGTTGACGCGTCGCTCGACGGCTGGCTGACCGAGGGGCGCTTCGCGGCGCGCTTCGTGGCTGAGTTTGCACACGCCGTGGGGCGCGGGCACGCGCTCCTCGTCGGATCCGGCTCGCAGGCCAACCTGCTCGCCGCCGCCGCGATGTGCTCGCACCTGCTCGAGCGGCCGCTGCGCCCCGGCGACGAGGTGATCACCCCGGCGGTCGGGTTCTCCACCACCGTGACGCCGATCTACCAGGTCGGCCTCGTGCCCGTGTACGTGGACGTCGAGCCCGACACGCTGGGGCCGACGCTCGACGCCTTCGCGGACGCGATCTCGGACCGCACCCGCGTCGTGCTGGCGGCGCACTGCCTCGGCAACCCCTTCGACGGCGCCGGGCTCGCCCGCCTGTGCGCGGAGCACGACCTGGTGCTGATCGAGGACTGCTGCGACGCCCTCGGCTCCACACTCGGCGGCCGCCGGGTCGGCACCTTCGGCACGGCGGCCACGTACTCGTTCTACGCCGCCCACCACATGACGACCGGCGAGGGCGGCGCGATCGCCGCCGACGACCCGGACTGGGTGCGCGCGCTCGGTTCCCTGCGTGAGTGGGGGCGCGACTGCTGGTGCCCGCCCGGCGTGAACGACGCGTGCGGCAGGCGGTTCGACGGCCGGTTCGGCGACATGCCGGCCGGCTACGACCACAAGTACGTGTTCTCGCAGCTCGGCTTCAACTTCAAGGTCACCGACATGCAGGCGGCGCTCGGGCTCGCGCAGCTCGACCGACTCGAGGACTTCGGCGCCCGCCGGCGCGCGAACTTCGCCCGCCTCGATGCCGCGCTGGCGGACCTCGACGACCGCATCCTGCGCCCGCGAGCGCTGCCCGACGCCGACCCGTCCTGGTTCGGCTACCCGTTCGCGCTGCGCGACGGCGGCGCGGCCAGGCGGCGCGAGCTGCAGCGCTTCCTGCAGGAGCGCCGGATCGACTCGCGGCTGGTGCTCGGCGGGAACCTCACCCGCCAGCCCGGCTACCGCGGGCTGAGGCACAGGATCGCCGGCCCGCTCGACGGCGCCGACGCCGTGACCGAGTCGTCGCTGTGGGTCGGCTGCTACCCGGGGCTGACGGACGAGATGGTCGACTGGATCGCAGAGTCGGTCCGCGAGTTCCTGGGCGCCTAGGTGGGCCCGGCGGCGGCCGTGACGCGCCGACTGCGCGCCCTTGCGCGGCGCGCTCTGAGGCGGCGGCCCGGTGCGGGCGACGGCCCGCCGCCGTCGCCGAGACTCGACTCGTGGCTGGCGCTCTTCGACGCCGAGCTGAGCCCGATCGAGGCCGCATGCGCGGGCGGCGGCGCCGAGTGCTTCTCCCTATTTCGCGGTCTGGACGACGACCTGTGGGCGCTCCTGCTGACCCAGGACTACGACGGCTATCCGAACATTCGCTCCCTGCTGCCGCGCGTGCCCGACGCCGCCCTGCAGGAGCTCTGGACGGGCGCGAGCGGAGTCGCGCTCGCCGCCCAGAGCACGGCGTTCTACAGGAGGCTTCGCGAGCGCTACGCGCAGCACTCCGAGCGAACGCTCGCGGACTCCCGCGTGCTCGACTTCGGCTGCGGCTGGGGACGGCTGGCGCGCTACCTCGCCCGCGACGTCGAACCGGGATCGCTGTACGGATGCGACCCGGTCGAGCAGATCCTCGAGGAGTGCCGCCGCAGCGGTGTCCCCGCCGTCCTCGCCCGGTCGGAGTTCGTGCCGGACCGGCTGCCCTTCGACGTCGAGTTCGACCTCGCCTTCTCGTTCTCGGTGTTCACGCACATCTCGGAGCCCGCTCACGAGCAATGCCTGCGCGCGCTGCACGCTGGGATGCGCCCCGGCGGGCTGCTCGTGCTGACGGTGCGGCCGCCGGAGTACCTCTGGTTCTCGGAGCTCATGCGCCCCGCGCTCGCGGCGCTGGGACCGCATCCGGCCGAGCGACTCGCGGAGCCCCGATACCTCTTCGTGCCTCACCCCGCCGAGCCGAGCCACTTCCAGTACGAGGGCGGCGAGATGACCTACGGCGAGACCGTCGTGACCCTGCCATACGTACGCGAGCACTGGGACTCGCTGTTCGAGCTGCTCGCGGTGGACGTGCTGGTGGGCGACCTGTATCAGCTGGCCTTGACGCTTCGCCGACGCTGAGCCGTTCTGAGTACCCTGCGCCCGTGCTTGCCTCCTCTGCCGCCTCGACGGCGGGGTCGGTGGCGCCGCCCGACTGCGCCTGGTGCGGCGGGCCGCTCGACTCGACCGCCACCGCCCTCGCCGGGCGGCTGCGCTGTGCCGCCTGCGGCGTGGCGAGCACCCACCCCTGGCCGACCGAGGCCGAGCTCGCGGAGGCCTACGCGGGCTGGTACCGGCCGGAGTCGGGACGATTCTCCGGCATCGGCGACGCCCTCCTGCGGCGCACCCGGGGACGCCTCGCCAAGCGGCTCGACCGGATCGCGCCCCCCGGGGCCGTGCTCGACGTCGGGGCAGGCGACGGGGCCCTTCTGGACGCCCTCGCCGCGCGCGGGCGCGGCGTGCTCGGCCTCGAGCGGCGCTCGACCCGCCCGGACGTCCGCGAGGCGGGACTCGACGACATCGAGGCCGAGTGGGCTGCGGTCGTCTTCTGGCACTCACTCGAGCACCTGGAGACGCCCGGCGAAGAGCTCGCGCGCGCCGCGGAGCTGCTCGGGCCGCGCGGCGTGATCGTGATCGCCGTACCGAACGCCGACAGCATCCAGACGCGCGTGTTCGGCGATCGCTGGCTGGCCCTGGACCTGCCGCGCCACCTCGTGCACGTTCCGGCCGGGGCCCTCGTCGAGCGCCTGCGTTCCCTCGGGCTCACTCCGGAGCGGGTCAGCTACTGGCGCGGCGGGCAGGTGATGTTCGGGTGGCTCCACGGGCTGGTCGGGACGCTGCCGGGCAGGCCCGACCTCTACGACGCGATCCGGCGTCCCGAGGCGCGGTCGCGGGCGATGACG
>DASXAA010000213.1:0-39721 GCA_036407035.1 Thermoleophilaceae bacterium
CAACACCGGCGGCATGGGCAGCTACTCGCCGGTGCCCGGCATCGACGGCGAGCGGGCCCGGGAGCTCGCCCGCACGGTGCACCAGCCGGTGATCGACGAGCTCAGGCGCCGCGGGACGCCGTTCCACGGCGTGCTCTACGCCGGCCTGATGATGACCGCGGACGGCCCGAAGGTGCCCGAGTTCAACTGCCGCTTCGGCGACCCGGAGACGCAGGCGGTGCTGCCGCGGCTGCGATCGGACCTGCTCGAGCTGCTCGAGGCGTCCACGCGGCCGGGCGGGCTCGCGGCCGCCGAGCCGGAGTGGTCGGCCGACTGGGCCGTGACGGTGGTGCTCGCCTCGCGCGGCTACCCGGAGTCGTCGTCGAAGGGCGACAGGATCGAGGGGCTCGGCACGGCGGAGACCGTGGGTGTCGAGGTGCTGCATGCCGGCACGGCGTCGGCGGACGGGGATATCGTCACCGCCGGCGGCCGGGTCCTGAACGTCACCGGCCTTGGGGCGACGCCGGTCGAGGCGCGTGAGCGCGCCTACGGCGCGGCGGAGCGAATCGAGTTCGAGGGACGGCAGATGCGCAAGGACATCGCGCTGCGCGCCGTGGAGAGGGTGGGAGCGTGATGGAGACCGAGGAGTTCGCGCCGGCCACGGAGACGGCGGTGGAGCACGAGTTCGACGAGCTCGACACCGATCTACCGCTGGTCGGGATCGTGATGGGGTCGAAGAGCGACATGCCGGTGATGGAGAAGGCCGGCGAGGAGCTCGAGCAGCGCGGCATCCGCTTCGAGACGCGGGTGATGAGCGCGCATCGGGACCCCGAGACGGTCGCGCAGTACGCCCAGAACGCGAAGTTCCGCGGGTTGCGGGTGATCATCGCGGGCGCCGGGCTGTCGGCTGCGCTGCCGGGCGTCGTGGCGGCGCACACGGACCTGCCGGTGATCGGCGTGCCGCTCACGTCGAAGACCTCGGTGGCCGGCGGGCTCGACGCGCTGCTGGCGATCTCGCAGATGCCGCCGGGCGTGCCGGTGGCGTGCGTGGGCGTGGACAACGCGAAGAACGCCGCCGTTCTGGCCGCCCGTATTCTCGAAGCGTGAAGGGCCTCTCCTGCGAATCCGGACGCGCCTGGGCGGCTGCAAACCGTCGCCCCACGGCGTCCTCGGTCGCCGGGATAGCGCTGCTATCCACGGCTCCCTGCGTCCTTGTGGTGCTCGGTTTTCGCTCGCCCAGGGCGCCCCCGGATTCTTGGAGAGACCCGTGATTCAGCGCTACACGCGCCCCGAGATCGGCGTCGTCTGGTCCGAGCAGCGGAAGCTCGACACCTGGTTCGCGGTCGAGCTGGCCGTGGTCGAGACGCTCGCGGACCAGGGCGTCGTGCCCGAGGAGGACGCCGCCGCGATCCGCGACCTGGCGTCGTTCACGGTCGACGCGGTGAGGGAGCGCGAGAAGGTCACCGACCACGACGTGGCCGCGTTCGTGGACGTGGTCGCGGAGTCGGTCGGCGAGGCGGGACGCTGGGTCCACCACGGGCTCACCTCCTCCGACGTGCTCGACACGGCGCTCGCGCTGCAGCTGGCCCACGCCGGCCTGCTGCTCGTGGGCGGCGCGCGCGACTACCGCGACGCGCTCATCAACCGCGCCCGCGAGCACGTGGACACGATCTGCGTCGGGCGCACCCACGGCGTGCACGCCGAGCCAACCACGTTCGGGCTCAAGCTGGCCGGCTTCGCCTTCGAGGCCCACCGCAACGTGCGCCGGCTGGAGCACGCGGTGGAGGGCGTGTCCGTCGGCGCGCTGTCGGGCGCCGTCGGCACGTACTCGGCCAACGGGCCCGAGGTCGAGGCCGCCGTTCTCAAGCGGCTCGGACTCGGGCACGAGGACGTCTCGACCCAGGTGGTCCCGCGCGACCGGCACGCTGAGCTGCTGCAGGCGATCGCGCTGGCGGGCGCGGGGCTCGAGCGCTTCGGAACGGAGCTGCGCCACCTCCAGCGCACGGAGGTGCGCGAGGCCGAGGAGCCGTTCCGTGCGGGCGCCCAGAAGGGCTCGTCCGCGATGCCGCACAAGCGCAACCCGATCCTGTCCGAGCGGCTCTGCGGCATCGCGCGGCTTCTGCGCGGCTACGCCCAGGCCGGGCTGGAGAACGTGGCGCTCTGGCACGAGCGCGACATCTCCCACTCGGCCGTCGAGCGCGTGACGCTGCCCGACGCCACGATCCTGCTCGACTACGCCCAGCACCTCGCGGTGCGGCTCGTGGAGGGGATGGTCGTGCACGAGGACCGCATGAGCGCGAACCTCGACCTGACCCACGGCGCCCTCTACTCGCAGCGGGCGCTGCTGGCGCTGGTGGAGGCGGGGCGCTCGCGCGACGAGGCCTACCGGATCGTGCAGGAGGGGGCGCAGCGCGCCTGGGGAGAGGGCGTCGAGTTCCGCGAGCTGCTGGCGGAGTCGGCGCCCGACCTCGACCTCCACGCCGTATTCGACCCGTCGGCGTTCGTACGCCACGCGCGCGACGTGGTCGCCCGGCTGGACGCGATCGCGCCGTGAACGGGCGTCCACGCGCCCATACCCCAAGTTAGGGACGGGGCCCGCGGCGGCCGATAAGAGCGCAGTGGACGCCTCCGCTGCTGCACGCAGGAAGCGCGCTGCTCGCCGCCGCAAGGCGAAGAAGCGCTGCCACGTCCCCCGCAAGCGCCGGCCGAAGGCCAAGCGCTCGGCGGGGTACTCGATCGACGCACAGGTGGAGGCCGCACGCCGCCGCAGGCGCAGGCGCCGCGCGTGCAAGCCGAAGAAGAAGAAGCGGCACAAGAAGAAGAAGCCGGTGGTGCTGCAGCCGGTGCCGCCGGCGCCGGCACCTCCGGCGCCCCCGCCTCCGCCGGCGCCCCCCTTCAGGATCGCCAGTCCGATCGCCGTCTACTCCGGGACATTCGGCGTGCGCCAGGCCGAGCGCCTCCTGTGGCGGGCCGGGTTCGGGCCGTCGCCGGGCCACGCGCAGCTGCTGGCCGCGGCGGGCCTCCACGCGGCGGTCGGAGCGCTGACCCGTCCGAGCGGGGCCGAGACCCTCACCGGCGCGGCGCCGGTCGACGGCGACGGCAACCCGCTCGAGCCGAACGACGCCTGGGGCCACGACCACCTGTGGTTCCTCGACCGCATGGTCCGCACGAACCAGCCGCTCGTCGAGCGGATGACGCTCGTGTGGCACGACTGGTTCGCGACCTCGGACGACGGCGTCGGCCAGCAGAGCCTGATGCTCCAGCAGAACGCGCTGTTCCGCCGCCACGCGCTCGGGTCGTTCATGCAGCTCGCCCACGACGTGACCGCTGACCCGGCGATGATCGTCTGGCTCAACCTCGACCAGAACACGCGCTGGAACCCCAACGAGAACTACGCGCGCGAGCTGATGGAGCTGTTCACGCTCGGCGCAGACCGCGGCGCGTACACGGAGAACGACATCCGCGAGCTGGCGAAGGCGCTGACCGGCTTCGACGAGGACTGGAGCGCCGAGCTCGGCTACCACAACTTCCGCTTCGTCCCGAACCGCTGGGACCCGGGCAACAAGACGGTCTTCGGCAGGACCGGCAAGTGGACCTGGGAGGACGCCGCGCGGATGTGCGTGCAGCACCCGATGCACCCGTCCTTCTTCGTCACGAAGCTCTGGAGCTACTTCATCGGCGCGCCGCCGTCGGCGGGCGACCAGTCGGCGCTCGAGCGGCTGTACGTGTCGAGCGGGTACCAGATCCGCCCGGTCGTGGAGGCGATCCTGGTGCACCCGCAGCTCTACCAGGGGCCGCGGGTGGTCAAGCCGCCGGCCGTGTTCCTCGCGGGGATGCTGCGCGCGCTGCGGCGGACGATCGACACCGACGCCTGGACCTGGCTGTGCGAGGGCGCCGGCCAGGTGCTGTTCCGCCCGCCGAACGTCGCGGGCTGGGACGACAACCGCTGGCTCGACACGAGCACCGTGCGCGGGCGCTGGTACCTCGTGAACTACGGCCTCGAGGACCGCGAGCTCGACGGCGACGCCCTCGACGACTACGACGCGCTCGAGACGCCGGCGCAGGCGGTGGCGAACGCGCGCGCCTTCTGGGGCGACCCGGACCTGACTCCCGAGACCGTGCAGGCGCTGACCGTGTTCGCTGCGAACTGCCTGCCGGCGAGCATGGCGGGCTGGCAGCAGCACACCTACCGCGGGCTGCGCCAGAACGCGCTGCGCCAGCTGATCTACGCGAGCCCCGACCTCCAGGCGAGCTGAGGAGACCGATGACCCAGAACGGACAACCCTGCGGCTGCGCGGACTTCTCGCGCGCACAGGTGCTGCGCCGCGCCGCCGCCGAGGCCGGGCGCGGCCTGCCGGCGATCGAGCCGGGCATGCCGCTGCCGGCCGGCACCGGGCTCACGCGGCGCACGTTCATCTCGCGTGCCGCGGGGATGGCGCTGGCCGTGTACGGCGCCGCGCAGCTCGGGCCGAAGGCGTTCGAGGAGGGCATCGCCCGCGCCGCGGCGGACCCGTCGGACCGCGTGCTCGTCACGATCTTCATGTCCGGCGGCGCCGACTCCCTCTCGATCCTCTGCCCGACCGGCCACCCCCAGTACGCCGCGCTGCGGCCCACGCTCGCGCTGGCGCCCGGCGACGGCATCCCGTTCGCCGAGGACACGAGTCTGCACTGGCACCCGTCGGCCACGGCGCTGTCGACGCTCCACGGCGAGGGCAAGCTGACCGTGCTCCCCTCGATCGGCTACGACGACCCGAACCAGTCGCATTTCACGAGCCGCCACTACTGGGAGGTCGGCGAGACCAACCCGTTCGGCCGCTACGGCTGGCTCGGCCGCTACCTCGACCACCACGGCGCGCCCGACAACCCGCTCCAGGGATTGACGCTCGGCTGGGACCTCCAGCCCTCGCTGGCGGCGAGCGCGGTGCCGGTCGCCGCCGTGTCGAGCCCCGACCAGTACGACTTCTGGGCCCGCGGCGTGTGGGGGCCGATCGAGGAGCCGATGCTGGACGCCTTCGGCGGGCTCGGCTCGCTGCCGACGAGCGACGCCGGGCTGAAGTCGGCGCGGACCGCCACCGCCGCCACCGGCCGCCTACGCGACCAGCTCGAGCCGTTCCAGGCCGGCTACTCGACGCCGGCCGGCGTGACCTATCCGGACAGCGACTTCTCGCACAGGCTGGCCGCGCTGGCGGCGATGCTCGCCGGCGGGCTACCGCTCAAGGTCGTGGCGATGGAGGCCCACGGCGGTTACGACACCCACTCGGACCAGCTGGCCAACATGCCGGGCGACGTGCAGGTGACCTGCGACAGCCTGCTCGCCTTCCAGCGCGACCTGGAGTCGCGCGGGCTCGCGGACCGCGTGCTCGTGCACGTGTGGAGCGAGTTCGGCCGCCGGCCGGAGGAGAACGGCTCGGGCACGGACCACGGCGCGGCCGGGACCGGGTTCGTGATGGGCACGAGCGTGACCGGGCAGATGGTCGGCGAGTTCAGCGGGCTGGCGTCGCTCGACGAGCAGGACAACCTCAGGTCGACCTCGGACTTCCGGGCGCTCTACTGCTCGCTGCTCGAGCAGTGGCTGGCGGTCGATGCGGGGGAGGTCATCCCCGGCGCGTCGTCGTTCGCGCGGCCGGCCGTCATCGCGTGATGCGGCCGGCGGTCCTCGCCGCGCTCCTGTGCGCGGCCGCGCTCGCCTGCGGCGGGTCGGCGGCGGCTGCCCCCAGCGGCGCCGACGGCGTCCGCGCCGGGACCGCCCGCGCCCACTGCAAGCAGAAGCAGCGCGCCGCACGCCGCCGTTGCATTCGGCTCCGTCGCTGTCTGCGGCGGGCGCACGGGAGCCGGCGAAAGCGCGCGGCCTGCCGCCGCCGCCACGCGCCGCGGAGGCTGGCGCCGCCCGCTCCGCCGCGCGGCCCGGTCACGACCCCGCCGGCCGACCCGCCGCCCGCCGACCCGCCGGCCGCGCCCGACCCGCCGCTCGTGCCGCCCGCGCTCGGGCGCTTCGTCTCGGTGGCCTCGCGCGAGTACTCGCTCACGCTCTCGCGGCCGGTCGTGGCCGCGGGCGAGGTGGCGGTCGAGCTCCGCAACCCCGGCGAGGACCCGCACGACCTCGTGATCAGCCCGGACGACGGCAGCCACGCCCCGCTTGCCGGCTTCGGCGAGACCGCGTCGGGCGGGATGCTCCGCAAGACGGTCCCGCTGCCCGCCGGGCGCTACCTGCTGTGGTGCTCGCTGGAGGGGCACGAGGCGCTCGGGATGCGCGCCGTGCTGCGGGCCGAGTAGCGCCCGCGGCGCGGCGGCGAATCGGTCAACCGCGCCTGTTAGCCTCGGGCCGGTGAGCGAAGCCCTCCTGTCGCAGGGCAAGGTGCGGGACATCTACGCCGTCGGGGACGACAGGCTGCTGATGGTCACCTCGGACCGCATCTCCACCTACGACGTGGTGCACCCCACACCGATCCCGGACAAGGGCAAGGTCCTCACCGGGCTGACCGCGGTCTGGTTCGAGCGCACCGCGGACATCTGCGACAACCACCTGATCTCGTTCACCGACGTGCCGGAGGAGTTCCGCGGGCGGGCGATGCTGGTCGAGCGGCTGGAGATGGCGCCGGTCGAGTGCGTGGTGCGCGGGTACATCACCGGCTCGGGCTGGAAGGACTACCGGGCGACCGGCGCGGTCTGCGGGATCGCGCTCCCGGAGGGCCTGCGCGAGTCCGAGCGGCTGCCGGAGCCGATCTTCACGCCGGCCACCAAGGCCGAGGTGGGCGACCACGACGAGAACGTCGACTTCGACCGCGCCGCCGAGATCGTGGGCGACCGGCCGCTGCTCGAGGAGCTGCGCCGGCTCTCGATCGCGCTCTACGAGCGCGGCGCCGAGCACGCGCGCGAGCGCGGGATCATCCTCGCCGACACCAAGTTCGAGTTCGGCCGCCGCGCGGACGGCACGATCGTGCTCGCCGACGAGGTGATGACGCCCGACTCGTCGCGCTTCTGGCCCGCCGACGGCTACGAGCCGGGCCGCTCGCAGCCGAGCTTCGACAAGCAGTACGTGCGCGACTGGGCCAGCGGCTCCGGCTGGGACAAGGCGCCGCCCGCCCCGGCGATCCCCGAGGAGGTGGTCGAGGGCACGCGCGCGCGGTACGTCGAGGCCTACGAGCGGATCGCCGGCGAGCCGTTCTCGGCCTGGCTGGAGCGCTCCGCTTGAGGGCGCGCGTGCTGATCCGCCCGAAGGAGGGCATCCTCGATCCCCAGGGCCAGGCGGTCGAGCAGGCGCTGCGGGCGCTCGGGTTCGAGGGTGTCGGCCACGTGCACGTCGGGCGGCTGGTGGAGCTCGACGTGGACGACCCGTCGCGGGTGCCGGAGATGTGCGAGCGGCTGCTCGCGAACCCGCTCATAGAGGACTACGAGGTCGTGCTGCTCGAGGAGGCCGCCGTCTCGTGAGGTTCGGAGTGATCCGCTTCCCCGGATCCTGCGACGAGATCGATGCCCTGCTCGCCTGCCGCCGGTTCGCCGACGCCGAGCTCCTGTGGCACAAGGACCGCTCGCTCGGCGGGGTCGACGCCGTGGTGGTCCCGGGCGGCTTCTCGTACGGCGACTACCTTCGCGCCGGCGCGATCGCGCGCTTCTCGCCGGTGATGGAGTCGGTGGCCGGCTTCGCGCGCGAGGGCGGCCCCGTGCTCGGGATCTGCAACGGCTTCCAGGTGCTCTGCGAGGCGGGCCTGCTGCCGGGCGCCCTGTTGCCGAACGCGTCGCTGCGGTTCGTCTGCCGGCAGGTCGACCTGGTGGTCGAGTCGGCCGACAGCCCGTTCACGCGCGCGTGCGAGCCGGGCGACGTGCTCTCGGTCCCCGTCAAGCACATGACCGGCCGCTACCACGCCCCGGACCTGCCCGATGAGCAGGTCGTGTTGCGCTACGCGCCGGGGCACAACCCGAACGGGTCGCAGGACGACATCGCCGGGGTCTGCAGCGCCGAGCGCAACGTGATGGGCCTGATGCCGCACCCGGAGCACGCGGTCGACGCGCTGACGGGCTCCGCCGACGGCGGGCGCCTGTTCGAGTCGCTCGCCATGGTCCCGGCGTGAGCCACGCGCTCGCGCCGCATCGCGAGCTCGGCCTGACCGACTCCGAGTACGAGGGGATCGTCGAGCGTCTCGGGCGCGAGCCGAACGCGCTCGAGCTGGCCGTGTTCTCGCTGATGTGGTCCGAGCACTGCGGCTACAAGCACTCGAAGAAGTTGCTGGGGCAGTTGCCGACCGAGGGGCCCTGGGTGCTGATGGGGCCGGGCGAGAACGCCGGCGCCGTCGACGTCGGCGACGGGCTGGCGGTGGCGTTCAAGGTCGAGTCGCACAACCACCCGAGCGCGGTCGAGCCGTTCCAGGGGGCGGCCACCGGAGTCGGAGGCATCCTGCGCGACGTGTTCGCCGTCGGCGCGCGGCCGATCGCGGTGCTCGACTCGCTGCGCTTCGGCGAGCTCGACTCGCGCCGCTCGCGCTTCCTGTTCGACTGGGTCGTGAAGGGGATCGGCCACTACGGCAACTCGATCGGCGTGCCGACCGTCGGCGGCGAGGTGTACTTCGAGGGGCCGTACGAGCACAACTGCCTGGTGAACGCGATGTGCGTTGGGCTGGCGCCCCGTGAGCGGCTGATCCGCAGCGCCGCCGCCGGGGTGGGCAACCGTGTTGTGCTGCTGGGCGCGCGCACCGGCCGCGACGGGATCGGCGGCGCGTCCGTGCTCGCCAGCGCCGAGCTGTCGGACGAGGACGCTTCCAAGCGGCCGAGCGTGCAGATCGGCGACCCGTTCGAGGAGAGCAAGCTGCTCGAGTGCTGCCTCGAGCTGCTCCAGCGCGGCACGCTGGCGTCGCTCCAGGACCTCGGCGCCGCCGGCCTGTCGTCGAGCTCGTCCGAGATGGCGTCGAAGGGCGAGGTGGGGATCGACATCGACGTGTCCCGCGTGCCGCTGCGCGAGGCCGGCATGGAGCCGTTCGAGATCATGATCTCGGAGTCGCAGGAGCGGATGCTCTGCGTGGTCGAGCCCGAGCGGCTGGCCGAGCTGACGGAGGTCTGCGGGCGCTGGGAGGTGCGCGCGACCGAGATCGGAACGGTCACCGACACGCGGCGGTTGCGCGTGTTCGACGGCGACGACGAGGTCGGCGACATGCCCGTCGAGGCGCTCGTGGACGACTGCCCGCTCTACGACCTCGAGCCGGCGGAGCCGCCGGAGCCCGTGTACCCCGACCCGCCGCGGCGCCTGGGCGATGACGCGCAGGCGGCGGAGACCCTGTTGGCGCTGCTCGGCTCGCCGAACGTCGCGTCCAAGCGCTTCGCCTTCGAGCAGTACGACTCGATCGTCGGCTCGCGCACGCTGCGCCGCCCGGCGGCCGCCGACGCCGCGGTGCTCTCGCTCGATCACGACGGCGGCAGCGGCGCGATCGCGGTCTCGATCGACTGCAACGGCCGGCGGGTCGCGTGCGATCCGTACGCGGGTGCGGCCGAGGCGGTGCTCGAGTGCGCGGCCAACCTGGCATGCGTCGGGGCCGAGCCGCTCGGCCTGACGAACTGCCTCAACTTCGGAAACCCCGAGAAGCCGCACGTGGCGTGGCAGCTGCAGCTGGCGGTGGCGGGCCTGCGGGACGCCTGCCTGGCGCTGGGCGTGCCGGTCGTGGGCGGCAACGTCTCGCTCTACAACGAGGGCGCCGAGGGCCCGATCTATCCGACGCCCGTCGTCGGCATGGTGGGGAAGCTGCCCGACCCGGAGACGGTGCCGGGCCTCGCGTTCGCCGACGAGGGGCACGCGATCGCGCTGGCGGGCCGGTTCGCGCCGTCGCTCGAGGGCTCGGAGCTCGAGAAGCTGCGCGGCCGGCTGGCGCGCGGCCTGCCGCGGCTCGACGTACACGCCGTGGCCGACTCGCTCGTGGGCCTGCGCGCCGTGGTCCGCGCGGGCGGGCTCGCGACCGTGCACGACGTGTCCGACGGCGGGCTCGCCTGCGCGCTCGCCGAGTGCTGCATCGCGGGCGGCATCGGCGCGCGGGTGGACCTCGCCGCGCTCGGCGGCGGCGAGGCGGCGGCGTTCGGCGAGGGGCCGGGCGGAGTCGTGATCGCGGGCCCGCGGGAGGCGGTCGAGTCGGTCGAGGGCGCCGTGGTCATCGGCCGCGTGGGCGGCGACTCGCTGGAGCTCGCCGGCCTGCTCTCGGTGCCGGTGAGCGAGCTGGCCGCCGCCCACGAGGGGGCGATCCCCTCGGTCGTCAGCTGACCGCCGCGCGGTAGGCGCGCCGCCGGCGCGCGGTGAGCGTCGCCGCCACGCCGCTCGCGAGCAGGAGGCCAACGCCGGCGCCGATCGCGGCGTCGCCCCACTCGAAGCCGTCGGAGGAGATCTCGTGGACCACCTCGACCTGCGGCGCCGTCGGCGTCCGGACCTGCGCGGGCACGATGCCGTCGGCGGCGTCGCGCGCGTCCGGCGAGCGGAGGTCCTGCGAGCGCAGGTCCTGGCCCGTCATCGAGGCCGCGTCGGGCGAGACGACGGTCGGGTTCTGCGTGCCGGCGGAGGCCGCGGGCGCGCAGATCGCCGCGGCGCAGACGAGCGCGGCGGCGGTCATGGATGTCCTGGTGCGGGGCATTGGTCCTGTTCCTTTCATCGGGTCCGTATCGAACGTACGGCCCGGACCGTGCCCCGGCATCGGCCTCGTTACCTATGTTTCGCCGCCGGCCTACCGATCTTTCTCGCCCACGCCGAGGCGCATCGCCTCGGCGGCCGCCTCGCCGCGCGTGCGCACGCCGAGCTTGCGCAGGATCGCCGACACGTGGTGCCCCACGGTCCTCTGCGAGAGGAACAGCCGCTCCGCGATACCGGCGTTCGGCAGGCCGAGCGCCACCAGCCCGAGCACCTCGAGCTCTCTCGGGGTGAGGTTCGCGGGGTTGTCGCGCGTCGCGACCCGGGGGCCGCGCGGAAGGCCGCGGGCGCCGGCTTCCCGCAGCCGCCGCGCCACGATCGCCGCGGCCGGGCGGGCCGCGAGCCGCTGCAGCTCGTCGAGCGCCTCGCGCATATCGCGCTCGTCGCGCCCGGACGCGAGCGCGAGGGCGGCCTCGTAGGGGCAGCTGCGCTCGGCCCAGAATGCGGCGGCGCGCCGCGCGTCGCCCGCGAGCTCGAGCGCGTGCGGCTCAGCGGATTCAGCGGGTGCCGCCTCCTCGATCCCGGCGCACCGGCGCCAGCAGGCCAGCTCGCCGATCGTCCAGGAGGCGCCGCGGCTCACCGCGAGCTCGAAGGTCTCCTGTGTCGCCTCCCGTACCCGCTCGTCCTTCCCTGCCAGCCAGAACGCCTCTGCCCGCGCCGCGGCGATGGGCCCCGCGATCTGGAGCTCGTCGGACCGCGCGAGCTCGAGCGCGCGGTCGAGCGGCTCCCAGGCGTCGGAGTCGCCGCGGCGGGCGCGCACGAGCCCGATCACGACGAGCGGTATCACCCTCAGCAGGACCGAGGAGTGCGGGTCGCGCAGGATCGCCGCGGCCGACGCCTCCGCCTGCGCCCACTGCCCTCGATCCAGCTCCGCGCGGGCGCGGTACGCGATCAGGTAGAAGCGCCACAGGTCCAGGCCGCGCTCGTCGCAGTACTCGAGGGCGTCGCCAAGGAAGCGGTCCAGCAGCTCCGGGGAACGCAGCGACGTGGCGCCCGCCACGAGGTTGCAGTAGGCGCGGCCCACGTCCTCCTCGAGCCCGCTGCTCCGGGCCAGCTCGATGCTGGTCTCGAGCTTCTCGACGCCGCCCAGCTCGCCGCCGAGGAGCTCCATGGAGCCCACGTTGTTGAGCGCGTGGGCCAGGATCGCGTCCTCGCCGAGCGTGCGCGCGAGCGCGATCGCGCGCGTGCCCCACCCGAGCGCACCGCGGGCGTCCTGGCCGTTCATGCACAGCTGCGACATCGCGCTGTACGCCATCGCGAGATCCGGCCCCGGTGGGAGCGTCTCCAGCACGGCGATCGCCTCGCGCCCGGCGGCCACGGCCTCCGAGCCGCGCCCGGGGCACCAGAGCTGGCGCGCGAGGCACTGGAGCACGTGCCCCTCGCCGAGCCTGTCGCCGAGCTCGCGGTAAATGGCGAGGGCCTGCTCCCAGGCTGCGATCGCCTCCTCCTGCTGGTCGGTCACGTAGCACTCGTGCGCGCGGCGGTCGAGCAGGAGCGCCCTGGTCTCGGGAGGCGCGGCGTCCGCGAACCGGAGCGCCCGGGCGTACTGGGCCTCGGCCTCGCGATGGGCGCCGAGGGACGAGGCCCGCTCCGCGGCGGGCGGCGCGTACCGCAGCACCGCGACCGTGTCGGCGGCCGCCTCCGCGTGATGCGAGAGGCGGTCGAGGTCGAGGCCGCCCCCCGGCGGCGCCTCGAGCGCGGCGACGGCGGCGCGGTGCAGTGCGAGACGGCGGTCCGGCGAGAGCGACTCCTCGACCGCGAGGCGGGCGAGCTCGTGCCGGAACGCAACCCCCTCCCGCTCGGACGTCAGCATGCCCGACGCCAGGCATTCCTCGAGGCTCTCAAGCGCCTCGCCCGCGAGCGCCCCGAGCAGCCACACGTCGGCGTGGGGCGGCACGACGGCGACCGCCTCGAGCAGCTCCCTCGCGCCGCCTGAGAGCCGCGCGGCGCGGGCCAGCACGGCGTCCCGGACGGTCGCCGGCACCGTGCCGGTCTCGGCGGCGAGCACCTCCGTGACGAAGAATGGGTTGCCGCCCGTGATGCGGTGGAGCTCCGCGCCGTCGATCCCGTGCGGCTCGGCGAGGCGCTCGACCGCCGCCGGCGAGAGCGGGGCGACGTCGAGGCGGCCGACGGCCCGGTCCGTGGCGAGGTCGCCCAGCACGAGCCGCAGCGGATGGCCGCGGTCGAGCTGGTCGTCGCGGTAGCTGGCGACAACGAGCGCGGGGACGGACTCGACCCGGTGGCCGAGCAGCCGCAGGGCGTCGAGCGTCGCCTCGTCGGCCCAGTGCACGTCCTCCACCACCACCACCGCCGGGGCGGGCCCCTGAAGCTCGCCCATCAGCGCGGCGACCATCTCGTAGTGGCGCACGCGGGTCCCGGCCAGCTCGTGCAGCCGGCCGCCGACGACCTCGGCGATGTCGAGGAAGGGGCCGAGCGGGCGGGGGGTGAAGAGCGGGTCGCAGGAGCCCCACATGACGGCGGCGCCGGCCTCGGCGCAGAACGCGCGCAGCAGCGCGGTCTTGCCGACGCCCGCCTCGCCGCCGAGCAGGATCAGCCGGCCCCGGTCGGTCTCCTCCACCCCGGCGAGCGCCTCGGCGAGGGCCCGCAGGTCGGGCGTCCGCTCGAGGAGCTCCCCGCGTGAGGTGGCGACCCCGGATCTCATCTTCGACCCATGCTCCTACCGCCGCCCGGGGTCCGCAAGGGACCGACGGCGCCCGTTGGTACCCTCTTCCGGCGGCCGGGGACCTCGCTGCCCGGATGTTCCCTCGAGGACCCCGGGGCCTTCCAGATGACCTCTGATCTCGACCTGCGCGACGGCCCTCGCGACGAATGTGGCGTCTGCGGCGTGTACGCGCCGGAGTCGGACGTCGCCCGCTTGGCCTACTTCGCCCTCTTCGCGCTGCAGCACCGCGGCCAGGAGTCGGCCGGGATCGCGGCCTCGGACTCGGGTCACATCATGACCGTGCGCGACCTCGGGCTCGTGTCGCAGGTCTTCGACGAGGAGAAGCTGCGCGCGCTGCAGGGCCAGCTCGCGGTGGGGCACGTTCGCTACTCCACCACCGGCTCGTCCGCGTGGGAGAACGCGCAGCCGGTGTGGCGCTCGGACCGGCGTCAGGTCGCGCTGGCGCACAACGGCAACCTCATCAACGCCGTGGAGCTGCACGCGTCGCTGACCGAGCGGGGCGTCGGGTTCCGCGGCACGTCGGACTCGGAGATCATCGCGGCGCTGCTCTCGACCCACGAGGCGGACTCCATCGAGGAGGCGCTGGCGGACGTGATGCCGCGGCTCGAGGGTGCTTTCTCCACTGTTGTTATGACGAAGGACCGCGTCGTCGCATTCCGCGACCCGGCCGGGCTGCGGCCGCTGGCGCTCGGGCGGCTGGGCGAGCGCTACTGCGTCGCGTCCGAGAGCTGCGCCTTCGACATCATCGGCGCCGAGCTCCTGCGCGAGGTGCAGCCGGGGGAGATGGTCTCGCTCAGCTCGCGCGGGATCGAGACGCGCCGGCTGGTGGAGTCGGGGCGCAGGGCGTTCTGCGTCTTCGAGCACATCTACTTCGCCCGCCCGGACTCGATCCTCGAGGGCAACCGCACGCAGGTCTCGCGGCGCAAGATGGGCGAGATCCTGTGGCGCGAGGCGCCGGTGGAGGCGGACGTCGTGATCTCCGTGCCGGACTCGGGAAACCCGGCGGCGGCCGGGTTCTCGAAGGCCTCGGGCATCCCGCGCGACGACGGGCTGATCAAGAACCGCTATGTCGCGCGCACGTTCATCCAGCCCGGACAGGAGCTGCGAAAGCACGGCCTGCGGATGAAGTTCAACCCGCTGCGCGAGGTGGTCTCGGGCAAGCGGCTGGTGGTCGTGGACGACTCGATCGTGCGCGGCAACACCACGCGCCAGATCATCGGGATGCTGCGGGACGCCGGCGCGGACGAGGTGCACCTGCGCATCTCGGCGCCGCCGATTCGCCACCCCTGCCACTACGGGATCGACATGTCGACCTCGCAGGAGATGATCGCCCACGAGCGTACGGTGGAGGAGGTCGCCGAGGAGCTCGGCTGCGACTCCCTCGCCTACCTCTCGCTCGACGGCGTCTACGAGGCGATCCGCTCGACCCGCGACACCCACTGCGACGCCTGCTTCTCGGGCCAGTACCCGCTGGCCCGCACCGAGTCGGCGAACGGCAAGTTCGCGCTCGAGGAGCTGCCGCTGGTGCCGGGCTCCGCGGCGGTGGGGCGGTAGCGCCGGCCGGGTGCCCGCTGCGCCGGTGGCCGCGGCGCCGCGCTGCGCCCACGGCGGGCAACCAGGGGTGATGGCGCTTTTCGGGGGCTATAGCCCCCATGAGTCGACATCACCTCGCCCTCGGGCGGCGCCGGCCCCCGCCTTCGCCTCGCGCTCGCGACCTGCCTCCGTAACGATTGCGCCACCTCCGTAACGATCCTGCGACACCCCTCCCGGTCCCGCCGCGTGCGCCGCTAGGGTGGCTCTCCCATGCAGCTCGCCGTCGCCCTCCGTTCGAATTTCGGCTTCGAGGCCTTCCGGCCGGGACAGCGCGAGGCGTGCGAGGCGGCGCTGGGCGACCGCGACGTCCTCGTCGTGATGCCCACCGGCTCTGGCAAGTCGCTCTGCTACCAGCTGCCCGCCCTGCTCCGCGACGACCTGACGATCGTCGTCTCGCCGCTGGTGGCGCTGATGCAGGACCAGGTCGACGCCCTGCGGGCGCGCGGCCTCGGAGATGGGGTGGCGCTCGTCAACGCGCAGCAGGATTCCGCTGCCAACGCGGCGGCGCTGCGGGCCGCTTGCGCCGGCGCGGTCCGGCTCCTGTACGTCGCGCCCGAGCGGTTCTCGGCGCCGGGCTTCATGGAGCGCATGTCCGAGGCGCGCGTGGGGCTGTTCGTGGTCGACGAGGCGCACTGCGTCTCGCAGTGGGGTCACGATTTCCGGCCCGACTACTTCCGGCTCGCCGACGCGGCCCGCGCGCTCGGCGCGCGGGCGATCGTCGCCTCCACGGCCACGGCCACGCCGCGGGTGGCGGTCGACGTGGCGCGGCGGCTCGGCCTCCGGGAGCCGTTGCGGGTGGCCACCGGCTTCGACCGGCCGAACATCGCTTTCGCCGTCGCGCGTCCGGCGCCGCATGAGAAGCGCGCGCTGGTGGCGGAGGCTTTGCGTGGCGACGAGGAGCTGCCCGCGATCGTCTACGCGGGCACGCGCGCGGGGGCCGAGGAGCTGGCTGCCGAGCTGACGGAGGCGCTCGGGGAGCCCGCCCTGCCGTACCACGCCGGCCTCGAGCGCGAGCGGCGGGCGGATGTCCAGCGCCGCTTCCTCGGCGACGAGGTGCGCGTCATCTGCGCGACGAACGCGTTCGGCATGGGCGTCGACAAGCCCAACGTGCGCACGGTTGTGCACGCGAGCGTGCCGGCCTCGCTCGAGGCGTACTACCAGGAGGCCGGCCGCGCGGGGCGCGACGGCCGCCCGGCGCGCGCGCTGCTGCTGGCCGAGAACCGCGACAAGGCCCTGCACGTGCACTTCATCAAGCGCGAGCAGATCGACGATGGGCTGCCCGGGTGGCTGGCGGACCGCCTCGCCGCGTCGGCGGACGGGAACGGCCGCTACGAGCTCGACGGCCCGACGCTGGCGCGCGACCTCGGCGGCGACGGCGACCGCTTGCGGGCTCTGCTGGGACATCTCACGCGCGCGGGGGTGATCTCACCGTCGCCTAGCGCGCCCGACCGGGTGGCCGGACGTCTGCTGGCGAGGTTCGACCGCCGCGCCGACGCGCTGTGCCGGGCGTCCGTCGAGGAGGCCGCCCGCTCGCGCTGGCGCCAGTACCGGGAGATCTGGGCGTACGTCGAGCGCGACGACTGCCGCCGCGAGGCGATCCTGCGCCACTTCGGGGACACCTCGGCGGCGGCCGCGGCGCCGGGCGCGTGCTGCGACGCCTGTGACGAGGGCCTCGTACCCGTGCCGCCACCGCCCGACCCGGTGGCGATCGGCGACCTCGACGACGCGATCGTGGCCGTCGCCCGGACGGCGCGGCCGGCGGTCGGGCGCACCACGTGCGTGGAGATCCTGCACGGCGCGCGCACGAAGAAGATCCAGCGCAACTCGTACGACGGCCTGCCCGGGTACGGGGCGTCGGCGCACATGCGGCGGGCCGACATACTCGCGCGCGTGGACGAGCTGATCGACGAAGGGAGGCTCCAGGTGTCGGGCGGGCCGTACCCGGTGCTGAGCGCCGCGTAGCCGGTGGCCTTCCGGGTGGCCGTGCTGGTGTCGGGGGAGGGCACGAACCTCCAGGCGCTGCTGGACGAGGTGCACGGAAGGGACGACATCGAGATCGTGGCGGTCGCGTCGAGCCGGCCGGAGGCGCGCGGCCTGGAGCGCGCACGCCGCGCGGGCGTGGAGACGGCCGTGTTCGCGCGAGCGGGCGACCGCGAGGCCCGCGACCGCGCCCTCGGCGACTGGCTCGAGGAGCGCCGCGCGGACCTCGTGGTCCTGGCCGGCTTCATGGAGGTCCTGGGACCGGACTTCATCCGGCGGTTCGGCGGACGGATCGTCAACGTGCACCCGTCGCTCCTCCCGGCCTTTCCCGGCACGACGGCGATTGCCGACGCCCTCGAGCACGGCGTCAAGGTGCTCGGCGTGACCGTGCACTTCGTGGACGAGGGTGTGGACACGGGGCCGATCGTCTTGCAGGAGGCGATCGAGTGTCCGTATCCTCGGGGCATTGCGGAGGTCGAGAAGCGCGTGCACGGCGTGGAGCACAGGCTGCTGCCGCGTGCCGTCCGGCTCATCGCAGGGGGCAGGGTGCGGATCGACGAGGACAACCCGAGGCTGGTGCTGATCGACGATGGCGGAGACTGAGTCGCCCGGCGTCGACCTGAGCGCGCCGGCGGAGGTGAAGGTGCGCCGGGCCCTTCTGACGGTCTCGGACAAGCGCGGCCTGGTCGAGTTCGCGCGCGGGCTGGCGGAGCTCGGGGTCGAGATCGTGTCCACGGGCGGCACGGCGCGTGAGCTGCAGGCCGAGGGCATCGAGGTGCGCCCGGTCGAGGACTACACGGGCTTCCCGGAGATGCTCGACGGGCGCGTCAAGACGCTCAACCCGCGCATCTACGCGGGGCTGCTGGCGGTCCGCTCGAGCCGTGAGCACGTCGACACGCTCAACCACCATGAGATCGAGCCGATCGACCTCGTGTGCGTGAACCTTTACCCGTTCGAGCGGGTGTCGGCGCGGCGCGGCGTGGAGGACCACGAGGTGATCGAGAACATCGACATCGGCGGTCCCACGCTGATCCGGGCCGCGGCGAAGAACCACCAGTACACGGCCGTCGTGGTCTCGCCGGAGAGCTACGACGCCGTGCTGGAGGAGCTCGGCGAGACCGGCGGCAGGCTCTCCGACCGCACTCGCGAGAGCCTCGCCACGGAGGCCTTCGCCTACACGGCCCGCTACGACATCGCGATCTCGCGATGGTTCGCCGAGCGCGAGGAGGACTTCCCCTCTCAGTACGCGCGCTCGTTCGAGAAGGTGCTCGACCTGAGCTACGGGGAGAACCCGCACCAGCGCGCCGCCTACTACGCGGAGGTCGGCACGCGCACCCACCTGCTGTCGATGGTGGCGAAGCTCCACGGCAAGGAGCTGTCGTTCAACAACCTGCTCGACCTGGACTCCGGCCGCCGGCTCGTCGACGACTTCGAGCTGCCCGCGGCGGCGATCATCAAGCACAACAACCCGTGCGGGTGCGCCCTCGGGACGGACGTGAACGAGGCGCTCGCCAAGGCCCTCGCCACCGACCCGACGAGCGCGTTCGGAGGGGTGTTCTGCTTCAACCGGCGGGTCGACGAGGAGCTGGCGCGGAAGCTGCACGGCATGTTCGTGGAGATGGTCTTCGCGCCCGGCTACGAGGACGAGGCGCTCCAGGTGCTCCAGCAGAAGCCGAACGTCCGCATCCTCGAGAACCAGGAGCGACGCCGGCCGGCCGTGTCCGAGCACGATCTGAAGCGCGTCCGCGGCGGGATGCTGGTGCAGGATCGCGACAGCGGGCTCGAGCTGCGCGAGGAGATGAGCGTCGTGACGCGGCGCAAGCCGACCGAGGAGGAATGGGGCGAGCTGCAGTTCGCGCTGCGGGTGTGCAAGCACGTGCGCTCGAACGCGATCGTGCTCTCGCGCGGCCTCGCGACCGTGGGAATCGGCGCCGGGCAGATGAGCCGCGTCGATTCGGTCCGCCTCGCCATCGACAAGGCCCGCGACGCCGGCCTGCCCCTCGACGGCGCGGCCCTGGCCTCCGACGCCTTCTTCCCGTTCCCGGACGGCCCCCAGACAGCGATCGACGCCGGGGTGCGCGCGATCATCCAGCCGGGCGGCTCGCAGCGAGACCCCGAGGTCGTCGACGTCTGCGACGCCGCGGACGTGGCGATGGTGTTCAGCGCGCGGCGGCATTTCAGGCACTGAGGGGCGCCTGCGCGGCCCGGCCACCCGCACGCCGGGGCCGGCCCACGCACCCGAATTTCTTCGATTCCCGTCGAACGGTCGCTAGGATTGCGGTCGAAGGGCGGATGCGAGAACCCCACCATCCACCAATCGAGGAGCTGGAGCTGTCGTCGGTGCTTCACGCGCTGAGCGACCCCGCACGGCTCGAGATCGTGGGCCACCTCGCGGCGGGCAGCGAGTGGTCGTGCGGCAAGTTCGACCTCGGCCTCTCCAAGCCGACCCTCTCGCACCACTTCCGCGTGCTCCGCGAGGCCGGAGTCGTGCGCACGAGGCCCGAGGGCCGAAAGCGGCTCCTCTCGCTGCGGCGCGACGACCTCGACGTCCGCTTCCCCGGGCTGCTCGACGCGGTCCTCGCGAGCGAGGGCGAGCCGGCCGCGAGCGAGCGCCGGCCGCTCCCCCGCGAGCCGCTCGCCGGTGACGGCGCGCCGGTTGCCGCCGGGCGCGCGCCGGTCTCTCCCGCGTCATAGCGCCGCGGTGGCCGAGCTCGATCCCGGGCTCACCATCCGGGCCGTGCGCGCGCGGCCGGTCGAGCTCGTTCTCGCGCGGCCGGTCGAGACGGCCGCCGGCGCGATCCGCACGGCGCCGCTGGTCCTGATCGACCTCTCGACGCATGAAGGTGTGAGCGGCCGCGCCTACCTCCGCTCGTACGCACCCGCGGCGCTCGGTCCGCTCGCGGACCTGGTCGGCAACCTGACCGAGCTCGTGGCGGGCGAGCCCGCGATCCCGCCCGACGTGCACGCCAAGCTCCTCACGCAGGTTCGCCTGCTCGGCGCCCAGGGCCTCGTGCTGATGGCGATCGCCGGCATCGACATGGCCCTGTGGGACGCGCAGGCGCGCGCGGCCGCCCTGCCGCTGGCGACGCTGCTCGGCGGCGCGCCCGGCCCGGTCCCCGCGTACGCGTCGCTGCGGTGCATGGACGCGCGGGCCGCCGCGGGCGAGGCCGAGGAGGCCGTCGCGACCGGGTTCGACGCCGTGAAGGTCAAGGTCGGACGGTCCGGCCTGGCCGCCGACCTGGAGACCGTCCGGGCTATCCGCACCGCCGTGGGCGACGGCGTGGACCTGATGGTCGACTACAACCAGAGCCTCTCGGTGGACGACGCGATCGCGCGCGCCCGGGCACTCGACGACGAGGGCATCGACTGGATCGAGGAGCCGACCCGATCCGACGACTACGAGGGCCACGCCCGCATCGCCGCGGCGGCGCGAACGCCAGTGCAGCTCGGCGAGAGCTTCTGGGGACCCGAGGACCTGGAGAAGGCGATCGCCGCGCGCGCGTGCGGGCACGTGACGCTCGACGTCATGAAGCTCGGCGGCGTGACCGGCTGGCTGCGGGCCGCCGAGCTGGCGCAGGCGGCCGGGCTGCCCGCGTCGAGCCACACGTTCCCGGAGCTGAGCGCCCACCTGCTGACGGTCACCCCGACCCGTCACCGGCTCGAGTACCTGGACCACGCCGGCCCGATCCTGCGCGATCCGGTCCGGGTCGAGGACGGTCAGGCAATCGTGCCGACCGACCGCCCGGGCGCCGGCATCGAATGGGACGAGGAAGAGGTCGAGCGCCTGGCGGCGGGCCGAGCTGGAGGCCGAGCCCGGCGTTGACGCTCCTGGTTCCTGCTCCTAGCCTTCACCCCGGTCGGTGCTGGCCCGTTGAACGTAGTACGACCCTCTCGACAATTGGAGTATGAGATGGAGACTCGCCCGTTGGTGGGTGTGACTGGCTTCTCGCCGGCCGGCACCCGCGTGCGTAACGACCCCCTCGCGGCCGGCGCGCCGCGGATGAGCTGATGGACACCCGGCGCGAAGTGGTTGTCGTGGGTGGCGGCCAGGCCGGTCTGGCGATCGGCTATTTCCTCGCCCAGCAGGGTCGCGACTTCACGATCCTGGAGGCCGCAGAGCGACCGGCGGCGGCGTGGCGGGAGCGCTGGGATTCGCTCAGGCTTTTCACGTCGGCCCGCTATGACGCGCTGCCCGGTCTTGGCTTCCCCGGCGACCCCGACCGCTACCCGACGCGCGATGAGGTCGCCGACTACCTGAGCGGCTACGCGAGTCACTTCGAGCTGCCGGTCGAGCTGAATAGCCGCGTCCGGTCCGTTCGAAAGTTGGATGACGGGTATCTGGTAGAGCTCGACGACCGCACCTTCGAGGCCGACCAGGTGGTGATCGCCACCGGGCCGTTCCAGGTGCCGAGGGTGCCGGCCATCTCCGAGCGCCTCGACCCGGAGGTGGCTCAGTTCCACAGCAGCGCCTACCGGGCACCGAAGGACGTGCCCGCCGGGCGGGTGCTCGTGGTCGGCGGCGGGAACACCGGCTACCAGGTCGCGCAGGAGCTCTCGGGATCACACGAGGTACACCTGTCGATCGGCTCGCGGCAGACGCCGCTGCCTCAGCGGATTCTCGGCCGGGACCTGTTCTGGTACCTGGAGGCGACCGGGCTGATCCGCAAGACGACCGCCTCCCGGATCGGGCGGCGGATGGCGGGCCGGGACACCCTTGTCGGTTCCACCCCACGGGCGCTGCGTCGGCGCTACGGCGTCGCGCTGCACGGACGGGCGGTGGACGCCGCGGGCTCTACCGTGAGCTTCAGCGATGGCACGCAGCTCGATGTGGGCACGGTCGTATGGTCGACCGGCTTCGAGCTCGACCACTCGTGGATCGACGCCCCGGCCTTCGACGCGAACGGGCGGCCCGTCCACCGGCGAGGCGTGACGGACTCACCAGGCCTCTACTTCCTCGGGCTGACCTGGCAGCACACGCGCGGGTCGGCGCTGCTCGGCTGGGTCAAGGACGACGCCGAGCACATCGCCAGGCAGATCGACTCGTACCAGAGGCGCAACCGGCGCGAGGCGCAGACCCCCGGCGCTGACCCCACCCTCGAAGATGCAGCACAGGAGCACGAGATGAGGACCACTCACGATCACTTCCCGACAGACGCCACCGGCCTCCCCGAGACACGCGCGCCCGAGCTGGTGGAGCTTGCCGACGGCGACCAGTTCGAGCTGCAGATCGCCCCGGTCGCCAAGCGGCTCGGCGACACCAACGTCCGGATGCTCGCCTACAACGGCTCGATCCCGGGCCCGGCCCTGAAAGTGCAGGAGGGCGCCGAGATCACCGTGAACGTCGAGAACCGCGGCGACATGGACGCCACTGTCCACTGGCACGGGCTACGGCTCGACAACCGCTATGACGGAACGCATGAGACTCAGGAGCCGATGGCTTTCGGCGAGAGGTTCTCCGCGCGACTGGTGTTCCCCGACGCCGGCGTCTACTGGTACCACCCGCACATCCGCGAGGACTACGGCCAGGAGATGGGGCTGTACGGCAACGTGCTCGTCGAGCCGGCCGACCCCGACTACTGGCCCCCGGCTCACCGAGACGTCCTGCTGACGCTTGACGACATCCTGCTCGAGGACGGCAAGGTGGCGCCCTTCAGCCGCAGCGAGACGACCCATGCCGCCATGGGGCGCTTCGGCGACGTGCTGTTGGTGAACGGCGAGACGGATCTGGCGCTCAGCGCGCGGCTCGGTGAGGTCGTGCGCTTCTATCTGACGAACACCGCCAACACGCGGGTGTTCAAGGTCGCGCTGCCGGGCGCGCGGATGAAGCTCGTCGGCGGCGACAGCGGCCACGTCGAGCGCGAGGAGTTCGTCGACGACGTGGTGCTGGCGCCGTCCGAGCGCGTCGTCGTGGACGTGCTGTTCGACCGGCCGGGGAAGCTGGTACTCGAGCACCGGACGCCGGACACGGTGTATCCGCTGGCCGCGATCGAGGTGAGTGAGACGACCGCCGAGCCGTCACTGGCGGAGCAGTTCGAGGTTCTGCGCACCAATGTCGACATGGCGACCGAGCGCGACCGGGTCGCGCCCTACCTCGAAGCCGAGCCCGACAAGTCGATCGCCTTTATCGCCGAGATAGAAATGCCGGCGCCGGAGGGCGATGGCCCGATCGTCTTCTCGTGCCCGATGCACCCGGAGGTGGTCAGCGAGGAGCCCGACCACTGCCCTGAGTGCGGCATGAAGCTGCTTGCGGTCGAGGCTCCGGCGACCACCTACACCTGTCCGATGCACCTCGAGGTGGTCAAGGAGCAGCCCGGCCACTGCCCCGACTGCGGGATGAAGCTACTCCCGTCCCAGCTCGTGGCCGAGACGGGCGGCGGGCACGCCCACGAGGGCGACCACGAGCACGGCGCGCACGAGCACCACGACCACGGGGCCGCCGGCGGGATCGAGTGGGAGGACGACATGGTCGCGGTCAACCGGATCACGACCCCGGCGAACACCCGCTGGAAGCTGATAGATCGGGAGACCGGCGCCGAGAACGCCGCCATCGACTGGCGCTTCAAGGTCGGGGACCAGGTGAAGATCCGGCTCCTCAACGAGATGGCCGGCGACCATCCCATGCACCACCCGTTCCACGTCCACGGGGCCGGGCGCTTCCTGGTCCTGAGCCGTGACGGGGCGGTCGAGCCGAATCTCGTCTGGAAGGACACGGTCCTGGTTCGCACCGGGCAGACGGTGGACATCCTGCTGGAGGTCACCAACGCCGGCCGCTGGATGGCGCACTGCCACATCGCCGAGCACCACGAGAGCGGAATGATGTTCAGCTTCAACGTCGATCCCTAGCGAGCCACCGGCGGTGACGTCGGAGCAGTCGCAGCATTCTGATCTCGGCCGCGGTGGCCGCGCAGGCTCCAGCGACCCGCTCGGGTCGATCGGATGGACCGAGCGCACCGGTGGCGTGCTCACCGCCCGCGAGTGCGTGACGCTGGCCCGGCCGCTCCTGCGCGAAGAGCTCGGCATCCTGGCCGGCCTGTTGGCGATGGCTCTGCGCGTGCATTCGGGACGCCGTGCCACCATCGAACCGGCGCGGCTTGCGCCCCCGGACTCGTCGCTGGCCCGAGACGCGCAGGAGGCCGCCGAGGACCTCCTCACACCGGCGCTGCGAAACCACTCCCATCGTGCTTACGCCTGGGCCGCCGCCGTCGCCGCACGACGTGGGATCTCGTTTGACCGTGAGTTGCTGTACCTCGCCGCGATGTTCCACGACACTGGGCTTCCAAGCCCCGTCCCGTGCGTCGACTTCACCGTGCGCAGCGCGGCGCTGGCCCGCGAGTTCGCCGACCGCCACGGAGTGCCCGCCGACAGCCGGGAGGTGGTGACCAACGCCATCGCCATGCATCACAGCCCCGGTGTCGGCCTTGACTCCGGCCCCGAGGCCTATCTCATGTCCGCCGGCGCGGCAGTTGACGTCTTCGGCTCGCGCAGCAACGAGATTCCCGACGCGGTCCGGAGGCGCGTGGTCGAGCAGTTCCCGCGCCTGGGCTTCAAGCGGGAATTCGCCGCGCTGTGGCGCGCGGAGGCCAAGCAGGTCCCCCGCGGCCGGGCGTGGTACCTGCACCGCTTCGCCGTTACCGACCTGAGCATCCGGATGGCGCCGTTCGGTTGACCGAGCACCGACCACACGGCGCGAGCTCACTTCATGCTTTGTCCGCTTCGCCGGAGGAGCGGCTTGCCGGCGAGCAGCCGGGGGCCGCGTCGTTCGCGGCAGGCTCGCACCGGTCACGACGACATCTCGAAGTGGGCCGCCCGGGACTCGAACCCGGATCTCAAGGATTAACGTACCGCACCGGCTCTCACCGGCCGCGACCCTCCGGATCGCGTTGCGGTCTGGACCATCTCTTCACCCTCGACTCGACGTTAGGGTGGGCAGCGTATGGCCTCTGAGGGCTCTCCCTGACGGGGTTGCCTGCTGATCGCCCAATCCCGAGGATTGTCACGCTTCGGTACCTCGGGCTCTCAGGGTGTCCCAGCAAACAGCTGCCGACCAACCAGCGGTTTCCCTGACTGGCGCTCCTTTACTGAAGTCCCGCGCTCTGCCATTGAGCTAACGGCCCTGTGGGCATTATGGCGGGTCCACCATAGGGGCGACGGGATTCGAACCCGCGATCCCCGGCGTGAAAGGCCGGTGTCCTAGGCCGCTAGACCACGCCCCCTTTAGTGCTGACGATTCTAGGGGCGTGGAAGGTCTTGAGCTCGCGGCCGAATCGCGTCCGCTTGGAGATGGGCCGGACCCCTGGAACGTCAACGGGCGCGCGAGATGCGGCGCGCCGGCACCCGGCTCCGCGTTATCGCTGCACCTTGACGCTCGCGGTCGTACTCTGCGGCGCATGCCTGGCGGCGCGGGATGGCGTGCTCTTCGGCTCGACGACCTCGAGCCCCTGCCCTGGCAGGACCGCGACCTCTCCTGGGTGCCGCTCCGTCACGCCCTCGGTCTGCGGATCGTGGGCATTGCCGCGTTCACCGCCGAGCGGGCCGGCCAGGAGGTCGTGGAGCCGCACACCGAGGACGACGGCGGGCGCGGCCACGAGGAGCTCTACGTCGTCCTTCGCGGCCGGGCGAGCTTCGTTCTCGACGGCGTCGAGCTCGATGCGCCGGCGGGCACGTTCGTGCGTGTCGACCCGCCGGTGCGCCGACAGGCTGTCGCCGCCGAGCCGGACACGGCGGTCCTCGCCCTCGGTGGCCCGCCGGTCTTCGAGCCGTCGGCCTCCGAGTGGATCGAGCGCGCCCGGCCACACGTCGGCACCGACCGCGCCCGCGCGCGCGGGATGATCGACGAGCTGCGCGCGGCCCGGCCGGGCTCGCCCGGCATCGCGATCGGCGAAGCCCTGCTGGCCGTCGGTGCGGGCGATCATGAAACGGCGCGTGAGTACCTGCGTGCCGTCGTGGCGGAGCACCCCGAGCTGCGGCGGCCGCTCGAGAGCGACCCGGATCTGGGGGGGCTCGTCGCGGACGTCTGACCGCGCCGCCCGGCGCGAACGTCCCGCCCCGCCCTACGTCGCCGCCTCCGCGCTCGGGTCGGAGCCCGCGCACGAGGCGCCGAACACGAGCAGCGCCACGATCATCCCGGCCCAGTGGTTCGCCACTATCAGGACGATCGTTCCCGCCACGCCGCCGGCCAGCGCGGCGAACAGCACGAAGGCGATCGGGATCGCGATCACGCGGGCGGTCACCAGCGAGCACGTGATCCACGCGATCGGCCCGACCACGAAGCCGTAGTCGTCGAAGAAGTCGTCGGGGAGGGGTAGCGCGACCAGCACGGCGAACAACAGGAGCACCGACACCGCCTGGACGCCGAGTGACTTCCAGAAGAGCCGGGCGTTCACCGGGCGGATACTAGACTCGCCCCGCGGGGCGGTTAGCTCAGCTGGTAGAGCGCCTGCCTTACAAGCAGGAGGTCGCCCGTTCGAGCCGGGCACCGCCCATCTGTTCGACCACGTCGCCATCGCCGTCTCGGATCTCACGGCCTCCGAGGGCTTCTACCGCACCGTTCTGAGCGTCCTGGATGCCGAGCCCAGCCATGCCGACTCCGAGCTGGTCGAGTGGGAGGACTGGGACATCGGGGCGACCGACAGCGAGCACCCAGTGACCCGCGGGCTCCACGTCGGCTTCCGCGCCCGCGATCGCGCGCAGGTCGACGCGTTCTGGCAGGCGGGCGTCGACGCGGGCCATCGCGACGACGGCGCGCCGGGCGCGCGCACGCAGTACGGCCCGACGTACTTCGGCGGGTTCCTGCTCGACCCCGACGGCAACAGCGTCGAGGCGGCCCACTACGACCGCGAGCACGCCGTGCCCGCCGGCCAGATCGACCACCTTTGGATCCGCGTCCGCGACCCGCAGGCCTCGAGGCGCTTCTACACGACGATCGCCCCGCACGCTGGGCTCCGCCTGACGCACGACGAGCCCGGCCGCGTGCAGTTCTGCGGCCCGGACTGCAGCTTCTCGCTCCTCCGAGACGAGCGGCCGCGCACGCAGAACGTCCACCTCGCATTCCCCGCGCGCGAGGACGCCACGGTGCGCGCGTTCCACGCCGCCGCGCTCGCGGCGGGGTACGAGGACAACGGCGCGCCGGGCGAGCGCGCGGTCTACCACCCGGGCTACTACGGCGCGTTCGTGCTCGACCCGGACGGGCACAACGTCGAGGTCGTCAACCACAACCGGGGCTGAGCGGTGGCCGGCGGGTCCGCACAGCCGAGCACTTCGCAGGAGACCGCGCGAGTGCGGAGCCGGCAGCTCGAGGCCGAGCTGCGGCAGGAGCCCGGCCGCTTTCGCGTGCTGACCGGCGATCGTCCCACCGGCCCGCTGCACGTGGGCCATCTGTTCGGAACCCTCGCCAACCGGGTTCGCCTGCAGGACCTCGGCGTCGAGGTCATGGTGCTGGTCGCCGACTACCAGACGATCACCGACCGCCAGTCGCCGGCGAGCCTGCCGGCCGACGTCCTCGGCCTGGTCGCCGACTACCTGGCCGTGGGGATCGACCCCGAGCGGGCGACGATCTTCGCCCACAGCCAGGTGGAGGACCTCAACCAGCTCGTGGTGCCGTTCCTCAGTCTCGTGAGCGTCGCCGAGGTCGGGCGCAATCCGACGGTCAAGGACGAGTTCGCATCGGTCGGCGGGGAGGCGATGAGCGCGCTGATGTTCACCTACCCGGTCCATCAGGCGGCCGACATCCTGTTCTGCCACGCCAACCTTGTCCCGGTCGGCTCGGACCAGCTGCCTCACATCGAGCTGACCAGGACGATCGCGCGGCGCTTCAACGACCGCTACTCGCCCGGGCGCCCCTACTTCCCCGAGCCGGAGGGCCTGCTCAGCCAGGCGCCGCTGATCCTCGGCGTGGACGGCGGCAAGATGAGCAAGAGCCGCGGCAACGCGATCATGCTGGCGGCGAGCGACGACGAGACCGCCCGGCTGATCCGACGGGCCAAGACCGACTCGGAGCGTGAGATCACCTACGAGCCCGCCCGGCGACCCGAGGTCTCGAACCTCGTGCTGCTCGCGGCCCTCTGCCTCGAGCGCTCTCCGGAGAGCGTCGCGGCCGAGGTCGGTGACGCGGGCGCCGCCGGTCTCAAGCGATTGCTGACCGACGCCCTCAACGAGCGGCTAGGACCGATCCGGCAGCGGCGCGAGGAGGTCGCCGACGACCCCGCCTACCTGCGAGCTGCTCTCACGGCGGGGACGGACCGCGCCCGCGAGATCGCCGCGGCGACGCTTGCCGACGTCCGCGAGCTGATGCACAACGCGTACTGAGCGCGGTAGCTCAGTCCCGCTCCCGAACCACCACCGACAGCCCGCGTCGCGGGCTCAGCGTCGGCATCTGGCGGATCGTGACCGGCTTCTCCGGCTCGGCCAGCTCCAGCCGGTAGCGGCGCAGGATCGCCGTCGCGATCGCCTTGATCTCGAGCTGGCCGAAGCGCATTCCGATGCAGGTCCGCGAGCCGCCTCCGAACGGCACGTACGCGCCCTTCGGCATCGCGGCCTTGCCTTCCGGCGAGAACCTCTCCGGCCGGAAGCGCTCGGGATCGGGGAAAACGTCGGGGAGGTGGTGGCTCGCCCACGAGCAGTAGTTCACGTCCACGCCGCCCGGCACGTGCACGCCGCACAGCTCGAACGGCTCGATCGAGCGGCGCGGCCCGACCCACGCCGGCGGGTACAGCCGCAGGGTCTCGTCGAGTGCCATCTCGAGCCGCGGCAGCTCGCCGACGAGCTCCGCCGCGGTGGGGGCCCTGTCGCCGACGACGCGGTCGCGCTCCTCGTAGAGAGGCGCCAGCTCCCCGAGGTTGCGCGCCAGCTCGAGGAACATGAACGTGACCGTGGAGGTCGTGGTGTCGTGGCCCGCGAACAGCAGCGTCATCACCTGGTCGCGCAGCTCCCGCTCGCTCAGGCGCGACCCGTCCTCGTCGGTCGCGTCGAGCAGCAGGCTGAGGATGTCGAGGCCGCGGTCGCCGCTACGGCGGCGGTGCGCGATCTCCTCGAAGATCACGTTGTCGAGCATCGCCCGCGCCCGGTTCATCCGCCGCCACGGCGACCCCGGGCCGCGCAGCATCTGCACGACGTAGTCCTCGCCCCAGAATCCGAGCGCCCGCTCGAACTCCTCGGCCATGTCCGCGTCGCGGGCGCTGCGGTCGGGCTCGAACCCGAACAGGGCCCGCATCGCCACCCGCAGGGCGAGGGCGCGCGTCCACGCGTACAGGTCCACGCGCATGCCCGGCCGCCAGTAGGCGAGCGCGCGGTCGACCTCCTCGACCATCACGTCCGCCGTGGCCGCGATCTGGTCGCGGTGGAAGGCGGGCAGCATGATGCGCCGCGCGCGCTTGTGGTAGTCGCCGTCGGTGGTCAGGAGGCCGTCGCCGAGCAGCGGGATCAGGTCGCCCATCCCGCCGTCGCGCCAGCGGAAGTTCGACGCGTGCGACACCGTCATGTAGTGGTTCGCCTCCGGCCCGAGGGCGAACACGATCGGCTGGTAGAGGATCCGGATCGTGAACACCGGTCCATGGCGCTCGTACGCGGACAGCAGGAGGCTCAGCGGGTCGCGCTCGAAGCTGCGCGTGCGGGCGACGCTGAACGACGTGTCGCCGGGCGGAAACGTGCCGCGGGCGCGCCACTGCGCGCGCATGTCGTTGCGCACGCGCGCGAGCACGCCGGACGGGACGGCAGGGGGCGCGGCGGTGCTCACGGCTAGGCGGCCACCCCGGCCTCGACCGGCACGGCCGCAGGCGCCGGTCCGCGGTACGCGGGCTTCGCCAGCAGCACCTGCACGTCGCCGATCCGCCGTTCCCGGAACCCGCCCTCGCTCCAGTAGAGGTACAGCTCCCACAGCCGCCTGAAGGAGCGGTCGTAGCCGAGCTGCGCCGCGCGCTCCGCGCTCGCGGCGAAGTTCTCGCGCCAGCGCCTGAGCGTCTCGGGGTAGTGCGCGGTGATGTCCTCCAGGCCGAGGATGCGCATGTCGGTCACGCGCGCCACGCAGCGGGTGATGACCTCGACCGACGGCAGGCACCCGGCCGGGAAGATCAGCTCCTCGATGAAGCTGCGCGAGGTCTTCTCGATCTCGAACGCGCGATCGTCGATCGTGATCGCCTGCAGGAGCATCAGGCCGCCCGAGTGCAGCAGCCGACCGCAGCGCCGGAAGAACGTGTCGAAGTACTGCCAGCCGACCGCCTCGATCATCTCGATCGAGACCAGCTTGTCGAACCGGCCGCGCAGGTCGCGGTAGTCCTGCTGCAGCAGGGTCACCCGGTCCTCCAGGCCTGCCTCGCGGACGCGCTCCACGGCCACCCGGTGCTGCTCCGCGGAGATCGTGGTGGTGGTGACCCGGCAGCCGTACCGCCCGGCGGCGTGCAGGGCGAACGAGCCCCAGCCGGTGCCGATCTCCACGACGTGGTCGTCCGGCGTCAGCTCGAGCTTGCGGCAGACGCGGTCGAGCTTTGCCTCCTGCGCCTCGCGCAGCGTCGCGTCCGGCGAGTCGAACACCGCGCACGAGTACGTCATCGTCTCGTCGAGGAAGAGCCGGAACATGTCGTTGCCGAGGTCGTAGTGGGCCGCGATGTGCCGGCGCGCCCCCTCGCGCGTGTTGCGCGGGATGCGGCTCGCAAGGTTGCGGAGCCGCGCGAACGGCGCCCGCAGCGGATCGAGCCGGCGCATCTCGCGCGCCCCGATCCGCACCACGGCGACCATGTCGTCGCTGTCCCACGCGCCGTCGGCGTACGCGCGCGCCAGCTCGGCGCTCCCGCGGCGGAGCGCGCGCCAGAACCGGCGGGAGTCGTGCACGGTCACGGTCGCCCGCAGATCGCCCCCGGCCGGGCCGAACGAGCGCCGCCAGGAGCCGTCCACCACCTCTAGCCGGCCCTCACGCGTGAGGGCCAGAACCTTGGACGCGAGCGTGCGGGCGATCATCGGGGGCAGTCATCCTAGTCGGCGCGCACCCCCGGCGGCTTGGGATAGAGTCGCGGCGCATCGCGAGTCGAGGAGGACGGTCTTGGATCCCAGCCGCCTGAAGTCGATACCGCTGTTCCAATCGGTTCCCGACGAGGAGCTCGGCCAGATCGCGCCGTTCGCGGAGGAGACGACGGTGCCGGCGGGCACGCACCTCGTCCGCGAGGGCGACTTCTCGTACCAGTTCATGGCGATCGAGGACGGCGAGGTCGAGGTGCTGCGCGAGGGCGAGCACGTGGCCGACCTCGGCCCCGGCGACTTCTTCGGCGAGATGGGCCTGCTGGAGAAGGACAGGCGCAACGCCACGGTCGTGGCCAAGACCGACGTGCGCCTCATCACCCTCACCGGGTGGGACCTCAAGCGGATGGAGCGCGCAATGCCCGAGGCCGTGGAACGCATCCGCGAGGTCATCGAGACGCGCCGCCCCTGATGGCCGGCCGCATCGTCCTCTTCGGCGCGACCGGGTACACCGGCCGCCTGACCGCCGATGCGATGGTGGAGCGGGGGCTGCGCCCCGTGCTCGCCGCGCGCGGCCGCGAGAAGCTCGACGCTATGGCGTCAGAGCTCGGCGGCCTGGAGGTCGCGGTGGCCGACGTCGCGGACCCCTCCTCCGTCAAGGCGCTCGTCGAGAAGGGCGACGTGCTCGTCACGACCGTCGGCCCGTTCGTCCGCTTCGGCTCGGCCGCGGCCGCCGGCGCCGCCACGGCCGGCGCTCACTACCTCGACTCGACCGGCGAGCCGCTGTTCATCCGGCAGGTGTTCGAGCGCTACGGCCTGGTGGCGGACAGGTCGGGCTGCGGGATGATCACGGCGTTCGGCTACGACTTCGTGCCGGGCAACCTGGCCGGCGCGATCGCGCTCGAGCGGGCCGGGCAGGACGCGGTGCGGGTCGACACCGGCTACTTCTTCACCGGCGCCGCCGACGCCGGCGCCATGAGCGGCGGCACCCGCGCGTCGCTCCTCGGGGCGCTCACCGCGCCCGGGTTCGTCTACCGCGACGACCGCGTACACACCGAGCGCGGCGCCAAGCGCTACCGCACCTTCCCCGTCGGCGGTAAGCGGCTGGGCGCAGTCTCGGTAGGCACCTCGGAGCACTTCGCGCTACCGCGCTTAGCGCCGCAGCTGCGGGAGGTGAACGCATACCTCGGCTGGTTCGGCTCGGCATCGCGCGCGATGCAGGTGATGTCGGCGGGAAGCTCGGCCGCGATGAAGCTGCCCGGCGCGGAGCGCCTCGTGAGCAGCCTGAGCGAGCGCTTTGCCCCGGGGTCCACCGGCGGGCCGGACGAGCAGACGCGCGCGAAGTCCGGCTCCCACATCGTCGCGATCGCGTACGACGCGGCGGGCCGCCCGCTCGCCGAGGTGCACGTGACCGGCGTGGACGGCTACACCTTCACCGGGCGGCTGCTCGCGTGGGGCGCCGAGCGCGCGGCCGCCGGCGGCCTGAAGGGCACCGGCGCGCTCGGGCCGGTGGACGCGTTCGGACTCGACGAGCTCCGTGACGGCTGCGCCCAGGCCGGCATGGGGGAGGACGGAGCCCCGACGCCCGCCGCCGCGGAGAAGGCCACGGCCGCGGCCGGCGGCTGAGCCGCTGGCGCCGCGGCGACCGCAGCGCGACCTCGACGCGCGGCGCCGGCAGCGCGACCCCGACGCGCGGCGCCCCGGGCGCGATCCCCGCCCGCGCCCGCACCTCTCCCGCGACCCCGCGGCCCGCCGGCGCCTGGCCGTGCTGCTGGCGGTCGCGATGGTGGCCCTGATCGCCGGGATCGCGGTCGGCGGCGGCGACGGCGACGGCGGCTCAGCCGCGACCCAACCGGAGGTTGCGATCGGGCCCGAGCCGGACGCGGTCCGGCAGCTGACGCTCCGCCGGCAGGTCGGCCAGATGACCGTCTCGAGCTTCGACGGCCCCACGGTTCCGCCCTACATCCGCCGCCGCCTGCGCGCCGGTGAGACCGCCGGGGTGATCCTCTTCGGCCGCAACGGCGGACCGCGCGCGACCTGGAAGCGGGTCACGCGGACGCTCCAGCGCGCCGCCGGCGGCAGCGCGCTCGTGGCCGTGGACCAGGAGGGCGGCGGCGTGCGCACGGTCCCCTTCGCCGGCCCGCAGGCCGCGCAACCGGACCAGGGCACGCCGGACGAGATCCGCTCCGCCGCCCGAGCCGCCGGGCGCGTCCTACGGGCGACCGGCGTGAACGTGAACCTCGCGCCGGTGGCGGACGTCGCGAGCAGCTCCGCCTCGGTCATGGCCGACCGCGCGTTCACCGGCCTGCCGGTGGAGGTCTCCTCGCGCGTGGACGCCGCCGTGCGCGGCCTGCGCGAGGGAGGCGTGGCCGCCACCGCGAAGCACTTCCCGGGTCTCGGCGGCGCGACCGCCAACACGGACGACGCCGAGGTGTCGATCGGCGCCGTGCCCTCCGACCTCGAGACGCGCGACCTGCTGCCGTTCCGCGCCGCGATCGCCGCCCACGTGCCTCTCGTGATGCTGAGCCACGCCCTATATCCGGCGATTGACACGGCGCACATCGCCTCGCAGTCGCCCCTGATCGCCACGGACATGCTGCGCCACCGGCTCGGATTCAGGGGCGTCGCGATCACGGACAGCATGGAGGCCGAGGCCGTGCTCGCCCGGTCGGGCGTGGCCGAGGCCGCCGAGCGGTCGGTGGAGGCGGGCGCCGACCTGATCCTGCTGACCGGCAGCGCCAGCTGGAACGACGCGTTCCCGCGGCTGCTGGCGCGGGCCCGCCGGGACCGCTCGTTCCGCGAGCGCGTGCGCAGGTCGGCGATGCGCGTGCTCGCGCTCAAGCGGAGCCTTCACCTGATGGCGCCGCCGGAGCGCTGAGCGCCGCGGCCCGGCCGACAGCGACGGTTGCGCGCGCAACCACATTGGTATCGTCGGAGGCATGTCGCTCTCACTTGGCACCGGACCCCTCGCCGGCTCCCCGGCCGGCGCCTTCAACTTCGACATCGCGGCGGCCTCGCCGCCGCACCGGATCTACTTCGCTGATTTCCAGCCGCGCGTCCGCGCGGTGGTCGCCGGCCGGACCGTGCTCGACACCACGCGCGGCAAGCTGCTCTACGAGACCGGCATCCCGCCGCGCTTCTACGCCCCGCTCGAGGACTTCGACCACGAGGCCCTCGCCCGCACCGGCCACTCGACCCACTGCCCGTTCAAGGGCGACGCCACCTACTGGACGCTCAACGTGAACGGCACCTCGCGCGAGAACGCGATCTGGGCCTACGAGTCCCCGATCGAGGGCGCCGAGTGGCTCGCCGGCCATGCGTCGCTCTACCACGAGCAGGCCGACGAGTGGTGGGCCGAGGACGAGCTCGTCGAGGGCCGGCTGCGCGACCCCTTCCACCGGATCGACGTGCTCGAGAGCTCGCGCCGGGTGAGGATCACGGCGGGCGACGAGGTGCTCGCCGACACCGACCGCGCCGTGCTGCTGTTCGAGACCGGCCTGCCCCCGGTTGCGTACGTGCCGCGCGCGGACGTGAAGGCCACCATCGCGCCCGCCGAGAAGCGCACCCACTGCCCCTACAAGGGCGAGGCGCGCTACTGGACGGTCGGGGGCATCGAGGACGCCGCCTGGTCCTACGAGTACCCGCGTCCCGAGGCGTCGGGGATCGAAGGCAGGCTCGCCTTCGACGCCGGGCTGGTCGACGTGCAGATCGGGGGCTAGGCCGGCTCCGGGTACGCGCGCCCGAGCGCGCGCTCCATCAACTCGCCGTGGACCGCGCGGCTGTCGCCGCCCAGCCGCCGCCAGATCTCGTCCGCGCCAAGCTCCCAGCTGTACGTGTCGTCCGCCAGGCAGCGCTCGAGCGTGTCCTCGATCTCCGCGCGCGCCGACTCGTCCTCCACGGGCGCCAGCAGCTCCACGCGCGTGTCGAGGTTGCGCGGCATCAGGTCGGCGGAGCCCATCCAGTAGCGGCGCTCGTCGCCGCGGTGGAACCCGTAGATGCGCGCGTGCTCCAGGAAGCGCCCGACGACCGAGACCACGCGGATGTTGTCCGACACGCCCGGCAGCCCCGGGCGCAGGCAGCAGATGCCGCGCACGTTCAGGTCCACCGGCACGCCCGCCTGTGACGCCTCGTACAGCGCCCTGATGCAGCGCCGGTCCACGAGCGAGTTGAGCTTCATCACGATCCGCGCCTGCTCCCCCCGCCCGTGCGCCTCGATCGTCTTCTCGATCTCCGAGAGGATGAAGTTGCGCATGTGATCGGGCGCGACGATCACCTTGCGGTAGGCCGGCGAGCGCGCCGCTCCGGTCAGCGCGTTGAAGAGCTCCGCCACGTCGGCGGCGATCTCACGGTCGCAGGTGAACAGGCCGAAGTCCTCGTACAGGCGCGCCGTCTTCGCGTGGTAGTTGCCGGTGCCGACGTGCACGTAGTGGCGCACGCCCTGGCCCTCCCGCCGCACCACGAGCAGCGCCTTCGCGTGCGTCTTGAGGCCGGGCAGCCCGTGCACCACGTGAGCGCCCGCCTCCTCGAGCGCGCGCGCCCACGTGATGTTGCGGCGCTCGTCGAAGCGCGCCTTGAGCTCCACCAGGCACACCGCCTGCTTGCCCCGCTCGGCGGCCTCGATCAGCGACGGCACGAGCTCCGAGTCGTCGGAGGTCCGGTACACGGTCATCTTGATCGCGAGCACGTTGGGGTCTGCGACCGCCTGCTGCACGAAGCGCTCGACGCTGGCGGCGAACGACTCGTACGGGTGGTGCACGAGGATGTCGCTCGAGCGGATGGCGGCGAACACGTCGGCGGGGCCGTCGTCGGCGCCGGCGAACGCCGGCGGCTGGACCGGCACCCACGGCTGGTCGCGCAGCTCGCGGTAGCCGTCCACCTCCACGATCTCCCACAGGTCGTCGGCGCCGAGCAGGCCGCCGATGTCGTAGACCTGCACCTCCTCGATCGCCAGCTGCTCGATCAGGTAGTCGCGCATGTCCGGGTCCATCGACGACGACACCTCGAGCCGCACGACCTCGCCGAAGCGCCGCCGGCGCAGCTCGTCCTCCACAGCGCGCAGGAGGTCGTCAGCCTCGTCGGACACCGTGAAGTCGGCGTCGCGCGTGACCCTGAAGAAGTCGTGGCGCAGGATCTCCATCCCTGGGAAGAGCTCGCCCAGATGGCGCGCGATGATCTCCTCGAGCACGACGAACGTCCCGTCGCCGATCGACACGAAGCGCGGCAGCACCTCCTTCGGCACCTTCACGCGCGCGAAGAGCTCCTCGGCGGACACCGGGTCGCGCAGCCAGACCGCGATCGACAATGAGAGGTTCGAGATGTACGGGAACGGCCGGCCGGGGCCGACGGCGAGCGGCGTCAGCACAGGGAAGATCTGCTCGGCGAATATGCGGTCGATCGCCTCCAGCTCGGCGGCCGCGCAGTCGGTGCAGTCGACGACCCGGATGCCGTGCTCCGCGAGCGCCGGCCGCACCACGTCCTCCCACTGGTGCGCGTGCCTCTGCGCGAGCTCGCCCGCGCGCATCGCGACGCGCTGGATCGTCTCCTGCGGCGAGAGCCCGTCCGGGCCGCGGGCGTCGATGCCGGCGTCCACCTGGTCGTGCACCCCCGCCACGCGCACCATGTAGAACTCGTCCTGGTTCGACGCGTAGATCGCCAGGAACTTCGCGCGCTCGAGCAGCGGCGTGCTGTCGTCCTCGGCCAGCTCGAGCACGCGGGTGTTGAACTCGAGCCAGGACAGCTCGCGGTTCGTGTAGAGCTCGGGCGACCCCAGCTCGGCGGTCTCGACTTGCTCGACCGCTGTCTCGACGCTCGGCTCCATCAGCCCGATTATGGTGCGTCAGGCCAACCTGCGCCCGGCGACGAGCTCGAGCAGCACTCCCTCGCGCAGGCCGCCGCTCGCGATCCGCACCGGTAGGGAGAGCACGTCGGAGATTGCCTCGAGCACCAGGATGCCCGCGGGCAGCAGCCGCACGCGCTCCGGATCGAGCTCGAACCTCTGTGCGATCTCGGCGATCGGCGTGGTCGACAGCACCCGGATGCCGCGCTCGAGCGTGTCGTGCGCGAGCTCCGCTCCGACCATGCGGCGCAGCGAGGTGGCGGTTCCGCCGACGGCCACCGCGCTCGCCGCCGGCGGCGGCTCGAGCCCCTCGAACACGCCCTCAACGTGGTTGCGCACGCGCTGGAGCTCGTCGATCGACGGCGGGTCCGAGCGCAGGTAGGAGTCGGCGAGGAAGCCGGAGCCGATCCGGAACGACGCCGACCAGGCCATCTTGCCGTCGGGCTCGCCGATCGCTATCTCGGACGAGCCGCCGCCCACGTCGATCACGGCGATCGTGCCCCCCACGGGCGTGGTGAGCGTGCGCGTGGCGCCCACAAACGAGAGCCGCGCCTCCTCCTCGTCCGAGAGCACGCTGAGCGGCATGCCGCCGGCGCCCTCCACCGCCGTGGCCAGCTCCTCGCGATTGGCGGCGTTGCGGATCGCCGCGGTCGCGACCGCCACCACCTGCTCGGCCCCGACCTCGCGCGCGACCCGCACCTGAGTGGCCACGACGTCGGCGGTCTCGGCGATCTTCTCCGGCGGTATCCCGCCGCCGCCAAGGAGGCTCTTGCCGATGCGGGTGAACGCGCGCTGGGTCACCAGCTCGCGCAGGTGCCCGTTGCCCGCATCGGCCACCAGCAGCCGCGTGGTGTTGCTGCCGATGTCGATGCAGGCGCAGATCAAGCCGTCTTCGGGGCCAGCTCCGGGTGGGAGGCGTCCTCGAACTCCCGGAACAGCCCTGTGACGACGAACGCGGTCTGCTCGCCGATGTCCACCGCGTTGTCGCCGATCCGCTCGATGCAGCGCGCCACGAGCAACATGTGCATCGCCCACTCGCGCCGGTCGGCGTCGTCGCCGATCTCGAGCGCCAGGCGGAAGCACTCGCGGTTCAGGCGGTCGATCTGGTCGTCCTGGCGCACCAGGTCCTTCGCCAGCTCGACGTCGCGCCGCTCGAAGGCCTGCCCCGACTGCACCACCTGCTGGCGGGCCTGCAGTCCCATGCGCTGGATGTTGTCGAGCATGCGCGCGTCGGCCGGGGGCTCGTGCCCGGCGAGCGGCACGAGCTTGGCCATGTTCACACACTGGTCGCCCATCCGCTCCACGTGCTTGATCACGTGAAGGATCGCCGCCACCAGGCGCAGGTCGCCGGCGACCGGCGCCTGGAGCGCGAGCAGGGACAGCACGCCCTGGTGCACCTCGAGATAGCGGCCGTCGATGATGTCGTCGTCGGAGATCACCATGCTGGCCAGCTCGATGTCCTGGTGCATGACGGTCTCGAGCGCGCGGTCGAGCGAGGTGGTCACCATGTCCAGGCCGCCGAGAGCCTGGCGCTCGAGTTTCAGCAGCTCGTCCTGGTAGTGAGAACGGGTCGTATCGGACACGCTACACCGCCCCTCAGCCGACCTTGCCGGTCACGTAGGCCTCCGTGCGCGGGTCGCTCGGGTTCGTAAACACCTTGTCGGTGTCGTCGAACTCGACCACGCGCCCGGTGCGCTGCTTGCCGCCCTCGTCCAGGTCGACCGTGAAGAACGCCGTCCGGTCGGACACGCGGGCGGCCTGCTGCATGTTGTGGGTCACGATCACGATCGAGTACTCGCGCTTCAGGTCGAGCATCAGATCCTCGATCTTCCCCGTCGAGATCGGGTCGAGCGCCGAGCAGGGCTCGTCCATCAGCACCACGTCCGGCTCGACGGCGAGGGAGCGCGCGATGCAGAGGCGCTGCTGCTGGCCGCCGGACATGCCGAAGGCGTTCGTCTTCAGTCGGTCCTTGACCTCGTCCCACAGCGCGGCACGCGTGAGGGCGGCTTCCACGCGCTCGTCAAGCTGGTCCTTCATGCCGAGCACCCGCGGGCCGAACGCGATGTTGTCGTAGATCGACTTGGGGAACGGGTTCGGCTTCTGGAACACCATGCCGATCCGCTTGCGCACCTCCACCGCGTCGACGCCGGAGTCGTAGAGGTTCTGGTCGTGGTAGAGCACCTCGCCCTCCACGGTCGCGCCCGGGATCAGGTCGTTCATGCGGTTGAGGCAGCGGATCAGCGTGGACTTCCCGCAGCCCGAGGGCCCGATCAGCGCGGTGATCTCGTTCTTGCCCATGTCGAACGACACGTCGCGTACGGCGGGCTTTCCGCTGTAGCTCACCTTCACGTCCTTCAGCCGGAAGATCGCCTCGGGCTCGGGATGCGGCGCCTCGCGCACACCCTCGACAGCGGGTGCGCGGGTCTCCGGGCGCGGGGCGATGCGCTCAGCCCGCTGTTCGCGCTCCGTCACGTGGTCCGCCAATGTCAATCACCTACCACTTCTGCTCGTAGCGATTGCGCAGCCAGATGGCCACGGAGTTCATGAGGATCAGCAGCATCATCAGAACGAGGATCCCGGCCGCGGCCAGACCCTTGAAGTCGTTCTGCGCGTTCGACGGTCGCGAGATCCAGTCGAAGATCTGGATCGGCAGCGCCGTGTAGTACGAGTCGAGGCCGCTCGGGTTGAACGCCAGGAAGAACGCGGCGCCGACGACGATCAGCGGCGCCGTCTCGCCGATCGCCCGCGACAGCGCGAGGATCACGCCGGTCGCGGCGCCCGGGACCGCCGCCGGCAGCACCTGGCGCCAGATCGTCTGCCACTTGGTGGCGCCCAGCGCGAGCGAGCCCTCGCGGATCGACGGCGGCACGGCCCTGATCGCCTCGCGGCCGGTGATGATCACCACCGGCAGGACGAGCAGCCCGAGCGTGAGTCCGCCGGCCGCCACGACGTTCCCCATCGACAGCGGCCCCCGCACCAGGAACGCCAGGCCCAGGATCCCGTAGACGATCGACGGCACCGAGGCGAGGTTCTGGATGTTGACCTCGAGCAG